>JAZRIB010000021.1:0-40914 GCA_045645065.1 Candidatus Enterousia sp. | reverse complement strand
TTGGTTGGCCGTCTATGGTTGGACAAAACCATTCTTCCAGTCTTTTCGTATGACGATAGAAATAATCAATACCAAATTCACAACGCTTGTCACAGCCATCGCAAATTTTTCCATCTGGCCCAGTATGCAAATTGGTTTCTTGTTCCTGTGTAAATGACATTTTAATATCCCTTTTAATACTTTACATAGTAATTGATAGCATAAAAATGCAGATTTGCAAGTTTTGGGCTTTCTTAGTATTTATATTATTACTCTCTTGCACAGTTGACTTTTTTTTATATATTTTCTAATATTCAAAGAAATCTTAACGAAAGGGGAATTTATGCGAAAATTGATTGCAGGATTATTTGCAACACTGCCATTTACTGCAATGGCAAATCCGGCGTGTCCAGTATGCACAATCGCGGTTGGTGCGGGTCTGGATATTGCACGTCGTATGGGTGTACCAGACAGTATTGTCGGCCTGTGGGCGGGTGCATTGTTAACATTGGTTGGATATTGGACATTAAAATTCATGGACAAGCGTAACTGGCATTTCCGTGGTCGCGACACGATTGTTATTCTGGCATCTGTTGCGATGATTGGTTTTGTATATATGGGTGTGGTTGATTATAACCCAACATCAATTTGTGGAATTATTGTAATGGATCCTGTATTATTCGGCACAATGTGTGGCGCATTGATATTCATTGGCACTGGTAAACTGTATCAATGGATGAAGGCTAAAAATGGTGGCCACGCGCATTTTCCATTTGAAAAAGTTGTATTACCAATTGTCGCATTATTATTGGCCAGTTGGGCATTAATCACATGTTTTTAAACAATCGGGGTAAAATATGAAAAAAATAGAATCAGTTCAAGAATTTGTTGAAAAACTAGACGCCGCAAAAAAGGTTAATCCCAAAGATTTATCATCAGACCAAGATTTAACGATTGCCATCATGAATCTGATTTCAATCGAAGAACATTTGATGTTTTCAGGCGCAAAAACTGGCAAACACGAATACTATGATTTGATTAACGAAGTACGCGAAATGCGCAAAAACGCAATGCTAAAAATTATCCCCGCATACGAAGGTGAAGTATGGTGTATATCTAAACACTTGCTGGCGGCATCAATGCGTGTGTTTGAGGTTGGAACCAAGGCACTGGCCGCTGGTGACCGTGAAACAGCATACAGCCTGTTTGATCAATCGTATGGATTATATTGTATGTTCTGGGGATTGAATATGGGGATGTTAAGTGGTGAGGCAACAAAATCAAAACCAGTCGCCACAAAATCAGACGCACCCAAAAAATCAAAAAATACCCCTGCTGAAACATGCCCTGTTTCCGAATCAAAACCAACAACAGGTATAGGTAAATTAAAAGCCTGGGTAAAAAACGCTGTAAATTGTTGTATTGAATAAAAATTTTATATAAAAAAAATCCCCCATCTGGGGGATATTTTTTATCTACGTCCACCACCCATTGGTCCACGCATTTGCATTTGTTGCCCTGATGACATAGTTTTTGCACCAACACGACCTGTAATGATTTTATCCCCCATCTGAATTTCATCTGAAATAATTTCTGTTTCTGTTGCGGTACTTAATCCTTTTTTATACGGAATCAACAGAACAACATCATCACGCATCAACGCCATATGTGTTTTTGGTGTTGCACCATTAATCAAAGAATCATCAATAATTTCATTGAACGTACGCACCAAGAACGCTGAATTTGCGGCTTTCCATACATTTTGTTTTTCAGAAATAATAATTGTCACAAATGCAGTCATACCTGGTTTCAAGCGTAAATCCGTATTATCAACATCAATAACAACAGTATAAACAACAACGTTTGATGTTACTGTCGGCGACAGACGGATTTGTCGTACAACACCTTCAAACGTTTCAGTTGGATATGCATCAACTGTAAACGTTACCGGTTGCCCATCTTTGATAACACCAATATCAGCCTCTGACACAGATGTTTCAATTTGCATTTTTGTTAAATCTTCGGCGATTTCAAACAAGTCAGGTGTTTGGAACGATGCTGCAACTGTTTGTCCAACATCAACCTTGCGCGAAATAACAGTACCATTAACCGGCGATGTAATCGTCGCATACCCCAGATTTGTTACCGCCCGATCATATGTTGATTGCGCACGTTTAACAGACGCTTCGGCTTGGGTGTATGACGTTTCAGATTGTTCCATTTCAGCACGTGAAATAAACCCTTCGCTATACAAGTATTTATTACGTTCATATTCATTTTTTGCATAATCACGTTGTGAAATTGCACTGTCCAGCGATGCTTTTGATTCATCAACAGTTGCCTGTAACACAGATGGTTCAATTGTTAATAAAACATCTCCTTTTTCAACAGTTGAATTAAAATCAACATACAGATTATCAATTGTCCCTGACACTTGGGAACCAACACTTACTGTGTTAACTGGTTGTATTTCACCTGTTGCTGTTACTACTTGACGTACATCACCACGTGTAATACGAACCATTGAATATTCAACGCGTTTGTTTTCGTCGCCACCAAAGATGAAAAATCCCCCCAGGGTTGCTACGATTAAAATCATTATCCACCAGCGTTTACGCCACAGCCACGACAGAATACGTTTGTACCATGGACGTTTCTTTTCAGATGTTTGGACCAGTTTTTTCTTATTCACTTTCTTTGCCATTTCTCTCTTCCTTTTCTATATCTGCTTGAATTTCCCCAATTGATAAAGCGACCGCCGCACGTTTTGTAAACAAATCATACCGCGCTGCATTATGCTGTTTCTGTGCATCCAGCAATTCAGACTGTGCCGTTTGCCAATCTAACATAGTTGCACGTCCAACCTTGTACATACCCGACGTCACACGTTCTGATTCCGTTGCAGACTTTAACAAAGTTTCTGTTTGAACCAATACTTTTTGTGCGGTTTTATAATTTTGATACGCAGTAAATATATCCAGTGTTGCATTATCGTTTGTTGCACGTTCAGTTTCAATCGCACGTTCATAGTTTGCATTTGCACTGCGAATTCCATACATATTTGCAAACCCTGCAAATATTGGCATTGATGCACGGATGCCAATACTGCCACTGATATTATCTTGACCAGCACCATATGTTTCAGACGGTGTGTCATTCCAAGAAACACTTCCACTTGCAGAAATCGACGGCAGATTTTTCAAAACTGCACTGTTACGGCGATGCCACGCAGCATCTTTGTTTGCACTTGCACGTAACAGGTCAGGACGCTTTTGTTTGGCAATCTCAAACAATTCGTCTAATGATTTAGAATCCCCCGGCGTTCCTATTTCCTTCGGCAAATCTGCAATCTTTAATTCATCATCTGCAGAAAAAGATAATTGTGTTAATAATTTTCCTTTGGCGATTTCACGGTTATTTTTTGCACGCTCTAAATCTAATTCACGACTGGCTAATGTGGTATCAGCCTTTAACACATCTGCCTTGGCAACCGAACCTGCCTTATATTTCTTAGTTGCCATTTCCTGGGCGGTTTTTGCCACAGATAATAATTTTTCTGCAGATTTTACGTCGGCATCCGCATTTAATAATGAATAGTATGAACCAATCAATCCATAGATGTAATTTTGTACGCTTTCGTCATAGTCAAATCCAGCCGCTTGCCAGGCATAGATTAATTGTTTCTGGTCTGATAAACGTTTACCAAAATCAAAAATCAAATATGATGCGGACAACGATGCACCATAAGACCAATCACCCCATTCATTGTTACGATATGGCAGCGAAGCATTTGCCCCAGCACTAACATTTGGCAAATAATTAGCATATCCAGCATCTTTTGAAAAACGTGACGATTCGTATGCCAAATAAGACGCTGTTGTTTGTGGATTTCTGCACAACCCCAGTTTAATAACATCTGGTAAATTTAACACATCGGCCGGTGCATTAATTAAATCTGCACAATTTTCATACGCCCCAAACGCATAAATTGGAAAAAATAAAAACACAAAAAATGACAGTTTTCTCATAAAAATTCTCTCTCGTGCTATTACTTTTTATATTTTACATATTTTTATGTTGAATTACAATTTTTTTTTGCGTAATATGCGTACACGCAGTTAAGGCTTGGTGGCAGAGTGGTTATGCAGAGGACTGCAAATCCTTGGATGCCGGTTCGATTCCGACCCAAGCCTCCAAATAAAAAATGTCCGCTTGTCGGGCATTTTTTGTTTGAAAAATTGATAGAGATATCGAACCGGCCCGGTTCGCATACGAGCCGAGATTTGTCGTGTGCAATATGTGCACGCACACGACGAATCCGTGCGAGTAGTGAGTCAAGTTGCGTTTAGCAACGGTCGCCAACGGCGATGCGAACATTCCGACGACACGCCTCCAAATAAAAAATACCCTTTATGGGTGTTTTTTTTGGAAATTTTGTAGTGTTATCGAACCGTCAACACAACTTTTGTTTCTTGTTTATATGTTTTTTATTTATTATTATATGGCTTATGATAAACACATTAACACTATCAGATTTTCGTAATCACACAGCCACCCGAATAAATACAATGGGACGCGGTAATATTATTATAACCGGCCCCAATGGCGCGGGAAAAACCGCCGTACTTGAAGCGATATCTATGTTATCTGGTGACCGTGGTATGCGTGGTGCAGACATGCGTGATATTGCACGCTTTAATAGTTCTGGAAATTTTTCAGTATTTGCAACATTGGCCGATGAAACAGATATATCCATCACATTTAATTCAGGTGACACCAATCGTCGCGCACGAATTGATGGCGACAACGCCCCATTATCAGAACTGGGTAAACATTTACGAATTGTGTGGCTTACCCCCCGCGAAGACCGATTATTTGTCGATGGTGCTGCCGAACGTCGTGCTTTTTTTGACAGACTGGCTGGTGCTTTTGATACATCTCATACTGGGCGCGTGGCACGTCTTTCTAAACTGTTATCCGAACGTGCTTTTGCATTAAAATCTGGTGCTGATAAACATTGGCTAGACGCACTGGATATACAAATTTCTGGGGCTGCTGTTGCCGTTGCTACATCACGCATTCAATATGCTGGACA
The DNA here is from genome assembly GCA_045645065.1 of Candidatus Enterousia sp. Classification (GTDB taxonomy): domain Bacteria; phylum Pseudomonadota; class Alphaproteobacteria; order Rs-D84; family Rs-D84; genus Enterousia. The sequence goes on along the minus strand of JAZRIB010000021.1, from coordinate 35,840 downwards.
ACTAAATTATTTTTTAACCAGATGTGCTGTATCTGTTACAGGCAAAATAGAACAAATGTTAATTGATGGCGTTTCGCCAGGCGACACAGAACGCGCATATCTTGAATACCTGCAAAACAACCGTGAATTAGTTGGCGATAAAATGATATTGGACGGGCCACACAAATCAGACTTTGGTGTATTCAACAATGAATTACAATTACCTGCATATTTAACCAGCACCGGTCAACAAAAAATAACAATCCTGGATTTAATCTTGGCTCATGCCAAATTGATACATATCAAGACAAAAAATCGTCCTTTAATATTACTGGACGAAGCCGCCGCGCACCTGGACAAAAACGCACGCACACAACTGTTCACAGAATTGGCCCAAGCAGATGCCCAGGTTTGGGCAACCGGTATCGATTGCAATATATTCCAAGACATACCAAATGCTGTATTTGTTACTTGCGAAAACGGTCAAATAAATAATATACTAACGCCAAAGGAATAAAAACATGGCACGTATTGATTATCAAACATTGCTTGACAACGCATTAAAATCAGTTGTCAAAGACGCACTTATTCACGCCCAGATTAACGGTCTGGGCGATGGGACACACTTTTTCATAACATTTAAAACACGCGACCCAGGTGTTGTTTTGCCTGATTTTTTACGTATGCGATATCCAGATATTATGACAATTGTATTACAGTATTCTTATAATAATTTGAATGTATCTGAACGCGAATTTGGTGTCCAGTTAACATTTGACGGTCGTCCATTTTTTATTCGTGTACCGTTTTCAGCATTGGTTGAATTCAAAGATCCATCGGTTGATTTTATGTTATCTTTTCATCCAAAAAATCAGATTGCACCTGACAATGATATGGAATTACCATTGGATGAAAAGCCAGGAATTGTACCCGACAATAAACGTGTTGTATCATTGGACGAATTCAGACGTAACAAGAAATAAAAAATGCCCGCTTGGGCATTTTTATTTTAATGAAATCATCAATCCACAATGGTCGGTTGGTTTATCTGCCAAACGTGGTTCCATATCAATTTCGCAATTTTTTACCAATTCCATAGCAGATTTATTACATAAAAAATAATCCAAACGCAACCCTTGTTTATTAGCAACAGTATCACGTCCACGATATCCATACCAGGTGTATCCAATGTCATCTGGGTGCATGGTACGCCACGCATCAAACCATCCCATTCCCAACCATTCATGCATAATTGCACGTGCCTGGGGTGCTGCGATTGCAATACCTTCGTAATTCTTAGGTTTCCAAACATCACGATCTTCGATTGCGACATTAAAATCCCCTGCGACAATAACTGCTTCTGGGGAATCAGTATATTGTTCAATATATTTAGTAAAAGCATTCATCCATTCTAACTTGTACGGGAATTTTGGCGATTCAACAGTATCACCATTTGGCATATAAACATTAATAAGACGAATTCGTCCATCAATTACACATTCAATAAAACGTGCATTTACATCTGGATATGTTGGCAAACCACGTGTTACATCTTCGATTGAATACTTTGAAAAGACGGCAACACCATTCCAAGATTTTTGTCCGAATATTTTGATGTTATATCCATATTCATCAAACAAGTTATATGGAAACATCGCGTTTTCCACTTTTAATTCCTGAACCAAGATAACATCATATTCGCCCTTTTGTAAAATATCCAAAAAACTTTGCGCATGCGCACGAATACTATTAATATTAAGAGTAAGAATTTTCATGTTTGCTTTCCTATTATTCTAAGGTATAATAACGACTGTCCAATATAAAAACAACAAGGAATTTTTTAAAATGAATATGTACAAGTTACTTGAACAAACCGCGTCGAAATATCCAGATAATTTATATCTGGTACGCGAAAATGTCACATATAAAGATTTTGTAGAATTAGTTAAAGCGCGTGCTGCATCGTTGGATAAAGCAGGCGTTATTAAAGGTGATGTCATTGGTATTTTATCCCATAATATTCCAGAATTCCCAATTACAATGTTTGCCTTGTGGTACTTAGGGGCAACTGTATTATTGTTGGATACAAATCTGACACCATTTGAATATGACAACATGGCAGAAATCACAAATTGCAAAATGGTTTGTGCAGAAAAATCTTTTATTTACAAAACAGACAAATTCAAATTTTATGAAATAACTAAAAAAGACGGCAAACCTAATCCAGAATTAAAGCCAGCATCTGTTGAAACACTGGATATTGCCACAATGTCATTTACATCTGGTTCAACCGGCACACCAAAGGTTGTACCATTGTCACACTTTAATCTGACCGAATGTGCAAATTCCTTAGAAGATATGGCAGAATGGTTTAAGCCAGGATATACATTATATGGTTTCTTGCCAATGTATCACGTGTTTGGTTTTGCAGTTGAAATCTTGGCAACGTTGCACTTTGGTGCGGGCGTATTGTTACAGCCAACCGTTAATCCAAAAGAAATTATGGCTGACTTCAAAAAATACAACCCCCAGGTTATCCCTGCCGTTCCACGTTTATGGGAAGTTTTCCGTAATAAAATTATCAGCAATGTAAAAGCCCAGAAAAAATGGTGGCTGGTATCATTTATTTTGAAATATGGAAAAACGTTGGAAAAAATAGGACTTGGCGCATTAGTACGCAAGGTTCAAAAACCAATCTTGGATGTATTTGGTGGTCGTGCACGCTTGCTGGTGGCGGGTGGTGCCGCAACCAAGCCAGAGGTTGAAACATTCTATGAACGTTTAGGTTTAACATTTATCCAAGGATACGGTTTAACAGAAACAGTTGGACCAATCTGTATTTCAAAACCAACCAAGAAACGTTTCCCATTTGCGTTTGGTGGCCCAACAACGAACAACGAATGTGAAATTCGTGATAAAAACGAAGAAGGCGTTGGTGTTCTGTGGGTTCGTGGACATCAGGTATTTGGTGGATATATGAATAATCCAGGTGTTAATTCCGAAGTGTTTGATGAACGTGGATTCTTTAACACCGGTGACATGGTATCCATGGATAAAAACGGCGAATTACACTTTGCTGGTCGTAAAAAACAAGTTATTGTTTTGGATAGCGGTAAAAACGTTTATCCAGACGAACTAGAAGGGATGTTTATCACAATCCCAGGTGTTAAAAACGTTGCGGTCTTTGAACATGTTGTCAAAGATAAAACGGTAACATATGGTGTATTCAGTGTCGAACCTGATATGACAATGGAAAAATTGTCTGCGGCGGTTGCAGCGGCTAATAAAAAAGTTGCCAGCTATAAATGGGTAACCCATTTCGCAATGACAACCGAAGATTTACCATTAACCAGTACACAAAAGGTTAAACACCACATTGTACGCAAAAACTTGATTGATGGTAAATATCCAGACCGTCACGAATAATACACCCCGCCAAATGGCGGGGTTTTTCTTTGTTTATTATAAAACTATTTCATTAATTCCAAACATTCTTTCAAAGATTGTTTCCAGTGTTTTATTTTTATTCCAAAAACATTTTGAATTTTTGATTTGTCCAGTACGCTATAAAACGGTCGCTTTGCACGTGTTGGATATTGGTCTGAATTAATCGGATTAACATCACAATTAATACATGATAAATCCATAATTTCTGATGCAAAATCATACCATGAACAAACGCCCATATTTGTAAAATGGTATACGCCTGAATTTTGTTTATTCATCTGGGAAATAATTTGAACAATTGCATCTGCTAAATCCCCCGCATATGTTGGTGTTCCTATTTGATCTGCCACGACATTTATAGAATCACGTTCACGTCCCAAACGCTGCATAGTTTTTACAAAATTATTTCCATACGGACTATATAACCATGCTGTACGAATAACCACAGCCATCGGGGCATTTTCCAGCACCGCCAATTCCCCTGCACGTTTTGTTTTACCATATACAGATACAGGATTTGTTTCATCATCTGTTGTATATGGTTTATGTGATGTGCCATCAAAAACATAGTCTGTTGAAATATGAATTATTTTCACACCTGTTTTTGCTAAATTACGTGGCCCATCGACATTGATTTTTGTAGCCATATCTATATCATCTTCGGCTTTATCAACCGCGGTATATGCTGCACAATTTATAATTAAATCTATATTATTTTCACTTACAAATTTATTCACCGCCACCATATCTGTGATATCCAGTGTATCAATATCTGCACATATTGCATTTGGGATACGTTTTTTTAATTCTGTTCCCAATTGACCATTACAGCCCGTTATCAGGTACATCTTTTAATCCTTTGGCTATATTATCTTTGGCTGATGTTATAATTTTATCGTGTGGCACACGCCAATCAATTCCAATATCCGGATCATCAAATCTGATACCAAATTCTGCATGTGGTGCATATAAATTATCACATTTATACGCAAAAACAGCCGTATCAGAAAGAACTGAAAACCCATGTAAAAATCCACGTGGGATAAATAATTGACGTTTGTTTTCTTCTGATAATTCCACAGCGACATATTTACCAAATGTTGGTGAATTTTTTCTAATATCAACCGCCACATCTAAAACCCGCCCATGCAACACACGAACAAGTTTTGCCTGGGCATATTCACCTAATTGACAATGCAGACCACGTACCACACCATATGATGATTTTGATTGATTATCTTGCACAAATTTATTTGGTATACCATTTTTTATAAATTCTGCTTCGTTATACGATTCAAAAAAATATCCACGTGCATCTTCAAACACACGTGGTTCTATGATAACAACCCCATCAATTTCTGTTTTAATAAAATTCATATCTGCCCCTTATCTTTTATACCTGCATAGTATTTATTTTTCATAAATTATTCAAAGCATTTTTTTAACATTGTACTATTGTTTGTTTTATCAATACGTTTATTTCGTATTTCTTCATCCGCTTTTATTTTTTGTTTTACTAGAATTAATTCTGGGAAAGATTGAATTTTATCATTTATTTTTTCAATTGCAGCATCTATATCATCGACTTCTCTAACAAATATCGGCATCACAGAATCCGCCGCACTATAAAGTGCATCATGTAAGTCTTTGTTATAATCATCAATTACCGATAAATATTCACGAATATGTTGGTCTTCATGCATTAATACCGCATCATACGAACAAGTGTTTGGTTTATGTCTTATATCAACCTGAACTAAAAATTCAGAATATCCAATTTCTGCATCAACCTGTTTAATACCGACACAAAACCCATCTTCGATTGATGTAATATCGGCGACAATATCATAATTATCAACCATTGTTGCGATAACATTGCCATGCCATAAATCCATTGGTTCTAATGGTTGAACAACTTCCTTGGTCCATGATGGATTTGATATAGTAATTTTTGGGGTTATTTTATAAGACACACATTCGTTGGCATACGCCATACCAAAACAGTTCAGACATAATAAAAACCCAAAAAATCTTATTACCCGCACTATTCTGCCGCCCCTTGCTTTTTCAGATATTCATTAACAAAATTATTACCATATATTTTATATAATTCTTCGGCCAATAACACAGACGAACGCCCTGATTCAAACAAACGCAGCATATTTCCTAATCCACCTAACTCTGTATTCAAAATGACAGATTCCTGGGTAACCGGCCGTGACAACAATATTGCACGTTTCAGATTTGGATATGCCTTGCCCTGGATAAACGCCATTTCCAATGGATTTAAATTCCAATGCTCATAATCACGTGCATCTGCCGCCGGATTACGGAAAAACATTACTGTCTGGGCTTGCCCACGAACAACGTCACCAATTCCTAATTTATCCAACACATTTGCGCGCTGGAATGCCGCCATATATGCCTGACGATTCTTACGTCCTTCTTGTAATCCTGCGATAAAATTATCACGGAACATTTTATTTTCCAGCATCGGTGCAGTTTCGTCAATCATAATCAGTGACGGATTTCCACCAGCAACCGTTGTATTATTAATACGATGTAAAATGTACGAAATAACCGCCGGCGCCAATATTTCGTCTTGTAAAATTTCTGTAAAATCAAAAGTTGTCAAACGTGATTGTAAATCCAACGTATCTTCTTTTTCATTAAACATAAAACCATACTGTAATGGGTCAACCCATTTTTTTAAGGCTGGTCGCATATTTCCAGACGATGAAAAACAACTTTCCCACAAATTACTCAACAACCGGTCTTTATCTGACAAATAATCAAAATTAACCGATACAGCACGTGCAATCTCATCCATAGAGCGTGCATCATTTTGGTCTGTTATGATTGAAAACCAACGACGTAAAAAGGCACGATTTGCGGCACTGTCTGGCATTTTTAACGGGTTCAAAAATGTCTGAAAAGAATTAGCCATCGGGTCTGTATTCTTTTCTTTGCCCTGCATCGTGATATATTTTCCACCAACCGCTAATGTAAATATTTCCGCCCCTTTATTACGGTCAAAAAAGAAAGCCTTTAATTTTGGAAAACGTAAACTTTGCGCGATTAAGAACGAGAACAAAGTAGTTTTACCACCACCCGTTGGACCAATCGTTAATGTATGTGCCACCGCAGCCGGGCTAGAAGATACATGGAATTGGAATTGATACGGTGTTCCTTGGGCGGTTGGGAAAATCACCAGTGGTCCCGGCCCCCAGTCTGAATTCGCAACACCACGTGGTGTACTGGACATAGGTATACTGATTGCCGCTGTACGTGATAATAACTTAAAACTGCGCGGGAATATATCAAATCCTGGAATTTGTGAAAACCATGCAACCTTGCTTGCAAATGTTTCAACAACTGGCGAAATACCGAACGAAGCCGCAATTTTCTTAAATTCTGCAACATACTTTTGTAATTCTTCTATTGTTGCACCAAATATCAAAAACATCGGATAATAATTAACCAACGTCTGGTTACCAGATATATTTTCATCCATCGCAGATTCAACTGCATAAATTTGTTCTTCGGTAGTTTTTTGTGTTTTTTCATCGGCTGTTGAACGACGTTGACGCATTGTTGCCTCAACATCTGATGCACTCATAATACCAAATCCATTCATACAAATCATTTCAGTCTGGATTGTTGAAACAGTATCATAAAATTCTTCATCTAAATAATCAGGCGAAATTTTAAAAGACATAGCCACCGCAAAAGATTGTACCCCACCACTTATGTATCTGATTACGCCGTCACGCAAAAATTCAACATCATCAACCGTAACTAAATTTGAAATACTATTATTACACGTTTTTGGTTGCGGTTTAGTAATTGGGGATAAAATACGCCCAAAGAACCGTGCCATATTGTCTGGTGTATTATTTTTCAATACAGTCGGTTTATATGCTGCTAATATTGATTCAATATAGTTGCCATACTGGTTTAATTTTGCACGCGCGTCATTTCCCCCCACAGATATAACAACATAGTAATTATTCAAAAATATTCTTAAACCCTGACTTTTCCATTTATTATAAATACGTTGTAATGTTGGCTGATCAAATTCATAGTTTGTATTTTCATCCATTGCATCACGTACAGTATAAAAACGCAAAGTTACATTTGGATCACGAATTTGGTTGAACAATTGCGTACGCAAATCCAAGAATTTTTCTTTTGTTTTATCATCCTGCATACTGGTCTGAACACCCTGGATACGATATGCGCGAACAAGTTTTCCATCTGTCAATTCAATTGAATTATCAGAAAACACAGTCTTAAAAGGCAAATAATTTGCATATTTTGCATATCCAAACTTTGGGAATATACGTTTTGTTAACGCTGGCACATACATCATCAGGCCCAAGAATACAAAAATCACCACCATAACCATAATAGTTGTAGTAACTGTAAATTCGCCACCTGCAAAATATTCAAAGAATTTATTCATTTTCAACCTATGCCGCCAATTTATTTGGGATTTTCTTCTTCATTAACTGTATTTTCGCAGAAATAATCTGACCGATTTGTGGATCTTTTTTTGAATAAACCGCCAAAATCGAATGAACAATTATCACCGAAACCAAGAAATACAGCGGGCTTACATTTGATTCTGTTCCATAAATCAGCAAACTTGCTACGAAAATAACAATAAAGATAATGAATTGAACCGCAAAATTTAACACAGCCAGCGAATACGGCACATAAAATATGCGCGATGGATTTGCCAAAGCCTTCAAAACTTGCTGTTTCATCTCTCCTATCCCTTATGTAATTGAATTATAACAATTTCAACAATTTTCAACAAGCATAAAAACACTTACTAAAATTTTGTTAATTGTGTTGAAAACCGCATCTTTTTTAACTGTTAATTTAACAAGGGTATTTTTCAACATACGCCACAAAACACCGCAGAAAACCTGGAAAAAATTGTTAAAAAACTGTTAATAAAAAGTGAACAATTGTTTTCAACCGTTTCAACAGGCCCTACAAAAACAACAAAAATAATATTATTATTTGATTTTTCACAAAAAGTGTTTATAATAGCCCCGTACCAAAGGATTAAGACATGAAATTTTTAAGTTCATTAAAGGCTTGGAAGAAACGCGGAAACGTAAAACAAATCCGTCGTGGCAAGCAGGTTATCTTAATCGATCCAGATAATCCGAAGTTCAAAGCGAAACAGGGTTTCAAAAGAAAATAAGATTAAGTTCGAATTAAGACCGATAAAAATCCCCGCCGACTGGTGGGTTTTTTATTACCTTGTTCGCCCCCCAGTATCTGGCCCCCCTAACCCCCACCCAGCACCGTCAGCCGGGGACCCACCCTATTGTCATCCCGGCACAGGCCTTAGATTTATTCTCATACTTTTGTCATTCCCGCGCAGGCGGGAATAGGGGCTTGAAAATCTTTGTGTATATTTATTAGTATGTTATCTATGAAAGATTATAATTTTTGGGTATATATTTTATTTGATGAACGTGCCAAGGCAACATATATCGGCGTTACCAACAATTTGGAACGGCGTATGTATGAACACAAAATGGGACTGGATGATGGATATACCAAAAAAAACAATATTCATAAACTTGGATACTTTGAAAGATATCAGTATATCAATAATGCAATTGCACGAGAAAAGCAGTTAAAAAAATGGAATCGTTCTTGGAAATACAGACTAATTGAAACAATGAATCCAGATTGGATTGATTTAGCAGATGAATTAGAAAAGAATATAGCGTATTGGAAAAACAAAGAAATAAAATAGACCCTATTCCCGCCTGCGCGGGAATGACAAAATTTATTAACAATTGAATAACTATAAAATTTACGATATAATTTTTCATGAATTCACAGGGATGTGGGTTCGGGGCTGTCGTAAGCCTACTTTATCCGGTGTAATTATACACTGTTCTCCCCCGACTTTGGTCGGGGAGCTGTTGATATATAAAATACAGGAAACTGAAAAATCAGCAGAATCAATGATAAAGTGATTTACGAACTCCCCGACCGTCAATTTTATGACGGTTTTTTATAATAAATCAAAGGAGTTTAAAATGAAAAAAATTTCATTAATTGCAGCGTTGTCTTTACTACCAATTGCTTCATTTGCAGAAGAAACAAAAACTTTAAATCCACGTTTTTTCGTAGAATATGGTGTTAGTTTATATTCTAATTCATCAACAGAAATTAAATTTGATGGTGAAAAAGCGGGCGAAGTAGATACATCAGAATTTAATGGTGGTGGGACCGCATATATTGGCGTAGATTTTAATGGTATTCAATTAGGTATAGCACCAGAATATGTAGAATCAGATACAGAAGAATTGCTGGGACTAAATATTCGTGCTGTTGTACCATTCATGGATGGAAATGTCCAACCTTATGTTTCAGCAGAACTTGGTTTTGCAAATATGGAATATAATGACGGTGGTATCAAATTTGATGATACTGCGTTTGAATATGTGATTGGTGCCGGTGTTAAATACAGTTTTAATGATAATATGAATATTAAATTTGGACTTGAATATCATTCTATGAACTTTGAAACAGATATTGAAGGCTTTGAATACGAAACAGATATGTCTGGTTTTGTATTTATAAGTAGTATAGGTTACAGATTCTAAAACAAAAACACCGGCAGTTGCCGGTGTTTTCACTAACCACTAATCACTTAATTATTAAACAAGAAATGGCAAATGTCGCCGTTTTGCATAACGTAATCACGCCCCACCAGGCGCATTTTACCCGCTTCTTTTACGGCAACCTCGCCACCCAGTGCGATATAATCGTCCGGACTAATTACTTCGGCTCGGATAAATCCTTTTTCAAAATCGGTGTGAATTTTACCAGCAGCCTGGGGGGCGGTCATACCAACTGTGATGGTCCATGCGTGTGCTTCTTTGGGCCCGATTGTGTAATATGTTTGCAGCCCCAATGTTTTGTATCCTGTCTTGATAACTTGGTCCAGACCAGATTCATTCAATCCCAAATCATCCAAAAACATTTTGCGTTCATCCACGTCAACAATCTGGGAAATTTCCATTTCTATTTTTGAAGAAATAACCAAAACATCGGCGACTGCGCCAAATTTTTCACGAACCATATCGGAATATTTGTTGCCTGTTGCTGCGGCTGCTTCTTCTACGTTACAAACATAAATAACAGGTTTTGATGTTAAAAGATTAAAAGGTGTTGCATCAATTTCACCATCACGTGCCGGAATTGATTTTTCCAGATTTGCTTTAATTGCATTTGCGTCTGCTAATAATTTAGCTGCATCTTTATCCAACCCGCGTGCCTTTTTTTCAAGGTTTTTAATCTGTTTTTCAAGGCTTTCCATATCCGCCAGCATAAGTTCCGTTTCAATTGTTTCAATGTCGCCTAACGGGTCAATACGACCATTAACGTGAACAATATCGTCATTTTCGAAACAGCGTACAACGTGAATAATTGCATCTGTTGATAAAATATTACCTAAAAATTTATTACCTAAACCTTCACCGGCCGATGCCCCTTTTACCAGGCCTGCAATATCAACAATTTCCAGTTGTGTTGGAATAATTTTTTGCGAACCCGCAACACGTGCCAATTCGTGTAATGTTGTATCTGGCACGACGACACGGCCTGTATTCGGCTCAATCGTACAGAATGGATAGTTCTGTGCGTCGGCGGCTGCACTTTGTGTTAATGCATTAAACAATGTAGATTTCCCAACATTTGGCAATCCTACAATTCCACAATTGAATCCCATATCTAAATCCTTTATAATGCGAATAATATGTCATACATGTGGAATGAATTCAATATAAAAACATTTCCAGCGGAAACAATCGTTTACCGCGATGGTGCATATTGTGCTGAATTATCTACAATTACACCGGGAACAATCGAAAAAAAATATGATTTACCAATTCATATTATATATGTTGGTGAAATAATTGATTCAAACGAATTAAATATTGAAATAGATGTTGATAATCAACCGGTCTTTTTATCGGTCGATGTAAAAAATAAAAAGCCGGCCTTTTTGAATATTTTTATCAAAAACACCGGGAAAAATTCTGAATTACGTGGTCATGTTTTTGTTGAAAACTTTGCAACCTTGGATTTGAATATTTTTGCCGGCCATTTGTGCGAAAACACCGGTATTTTGGTGCATACAAAACTGATTGCGCATAAAAATACATATTCCAAGTTAACAGGAAATGCTGAAATTGCCGGAAATGCCCGGGAATGTACATCTGATATTGGGTTTTCTGCCATATTAGATAAAACAGCACGTGCTGAATTTTTACCGATGCAACACATAAAATCTGAACCGAAATCTGCGGAACATTCCGCGTCAATTTACCGGCAAACGCCGGCACAAATTCAATTTTTACGTATGGCGGGTTTGGCATCAGATGAAATCAGAAAAGTCGCATTTGAATCATTCAAAAATGATTTTTCATTATTCTAGGATTGTTAATAATTACCGGCCTTTTTGATAAAAATGTAAAAAAAAGCCGGTAAATTTTTTTATAAAGAAATTAATTTTTCTAATTTTTCATATGCGACCGATAAATCACTATCGATTTTTGATAATTGGTCGCGCGCACTTTCATCGCCCGACAACAGTCGTGTTGTTAATTCACGTTTTTGAATATTTAATCGGTCGATATAGCGTTGCAGTTTCAGTGACACAATATATTTTTCTGCGTCATTTAATGATAATTCCAAATCCGCCGCAGCGCCGTCAAAATCGATATTTAATGTTGATAAAAATTCACCATATCGTTCAACGATTTCTGGATATGTGTTCACAATATAGACCAACGTTGTTTGGGTAATTTTATCAATATCTGGTAATTTTATTTGTGGTTTATTTGTATCACGTTTCCACCTGCGCCACGATTCAAATTTACGTTTTTCATATTCTTTGCTGATTTCAGATTTCAAATCATTGTCTGTGATTTTTTCAATTTCTGCTTTCAAGAATTTTTCAGCCTGAACACGTCCCCCAGGTGTTGATACTACAAAGTTTGTATTTGCTGTTTGCCACAGAAAATCCACCAACGGCATCGCATCATCTATGATTTTTTTCATAGCATCCGCGCCACCTGTTTTTAATATCTCGTCTGGGTCTTTACCGCCACTAACAAACGCAAATTTCACATCTGAATTATCGCGTAAAAAAGGCATTACAATACCGCACGCGCGAACCGCCGCCTTTTGTCCGGCATTATCCCCATCAAAGCAAAATGTAATATTTCGATTTGATTTACATAATATTGCAATATGATCTTCGGTTAACGCTGTTCCCAATGGTGCAACCGTTTCTGGAAAACCATTTTCCTGCATTTTAATTGCGTCAATCTGACCTTCGACAACGATACTGCGGTTGGCACGATAAATTGCATCACGTGCAAAATTAAAACCAAATACAGTCTTTCTTTTGTGGAAAATTTCCGTGTCGCTTGTATTAATATACTTTGGTTCTGAACCATCCAGTGACCGTCCTGAAAAAGCAATAATTTGACCACGTGGATTAAAAATAGGAAACATTAATTTATCACGAAAGAAATCATATAATCCAAAATCCCCGCGACGACACAGGCCTGTTGCGATTAAATTTTCTTGTTTTTCATTTATAAATTTATTTGCAATAAAATTTTTCTTGGGCGCATAACCGATACGATATTTTTTTATCATATCATCTGAAAAACCACGTCTACGCACGTATTCCAAGGCTTGCGCGCCTTCGTCTGTAAATAATTTTTCTTGATATGCGCTTGCGGCGGCGTCACAAATTTGAAAATAAGAATTTTCACGGTTAACGATTTCAGCAGGTCTTGGGTTTCGTTCCGGCATTTTAAGGCCAGCCATATTTGCCAATTCTTGCATTGCCGCCATAAAGTCCATATGATCTGTTTCCATAACAAAAGAAAAAATATCACCATGTTTACCGCAACCAAAACAGTGATAAAAACCTTTGTCTTCGTTAACAGAAAAACTGGGCGTTTTTTCATTATGGAACGGACAGCAGCCCCAATAATTTAACCCTTTTTTTGTTAATGGCACGCGCCGTGAAACAACATCAACAATTGATAACCGTTCACGTATTTCATCGGTAAAATTGCGTCCAAAATTTGCCATTATTTTTTCTTTGTTTTATTATTAATTAATTGTATTGCCGTTTCTAAATCTGGCATTTCTTTGACAGAAACATTAACACGATTTGATGAAATATATGCCCCATATCGACCGGTTGGATAAAAGAATATCATCTTTTTTGTTTCTGGGTTTTCACCAATTTTAACAGGTTCTGATTTTTTGCCAGCATTTGTTAATAACTCACGTGCAATTTCTAATGTAATTGTTTCTGCTGTATATTGTTTTGCAGCCACATTTTTTGCACCATCTGTTACATATGGACCAAATTTTCCAACACGAAATTCAATACCATCCCCTAATTCAATCGCATCTGAAATATTGCGCTGTACGCTGGATTCTGTGGCGTCCATCACTTTTTCATTTTTATTTAATTGCTTTGTATATTTGCAATTTGGATAATTTTCACAACCAATAAACGGCCCAAACTTAGATAATTTAATACCTAATTTTTTACCACATTCGGGACATGTGTCCCCTGTTTCAGCAAATAAATGTTTGTGCATAAATTCGTTGATTTCATCAATAATATCAGATGTTTTAATACCACGCGCACCTTCTATCATTTCATTTGTTGGTTTCCAGAAATTTTCCAACGCAGTTAGTTTTTTAACCTTGCCATTTGAAACATCGTCCAATGTATCTTCTGTTTTTGCGGTAAAGTTTACATCAACCAAATCTGTAAAATATTTATTCAAATATGATGCAATAACCCATCCCCCACTTGTTGGGTGAAAGCGACGTTGTTTATCTTGTTCTACATATGCGCGATCAACAATTGTTGACATAATTGTTGCATAGGTTGATGGACGACCAATCCCTAATTCTTCTAATTTTTTAACCAGTGACGCTTCGGTATATCGTGGTGGTGCCTGGGTAAAGTGCTGTTCGGGGATGATTTCTGTAATTGCAATTGCATCACCAACATTTAATACCGGTAATTTTGATTCTTTCTTTTCATCATCATCGTCTTTGTCTTCGGTATAAACTTTCATAAATCCATCAAAGGTACGTGTTGAACCAACCGCATGAAATACCGCCACCTTGTTTTCTGTTTCTATATCTGCGGCCACAGAATCAAATTCAGCATTTTTCATCTGGCATGCGATTGTACGTTTCCAAATCAAATCATATAATTTTGCTTCGTCCCCGCTTAAACCCGATGCAGGTGCTTCAAAGTGTGTTGGGCGAATTGCTTCGTGTGCTTCTTGGGCGTTTTTAGATTTTGTTGCATATACGTTTGGTGCGCTTGGTACAAAGTTTTCGCCATATGTATTTGCAATATATTTACGAATTTCATTAACCGCATCCGCATTCAGATTTGTTGCGTCCGTACGCATATATGTGATTAACCCTTGTTCGTATAATTTTTGCGCAGCACTCATTGTGCGCTTGGACGCAAAGTATAATTTACGCGCCGCTTCCTGTTGCAGGGTTGATGTTGTAAATGGTGCAGCGGGTTTTCGCTGGGTCTTTTTCTTTTCAATATCAATAACAGACGCATTAATTTCAGGTGTTCCAATTTTACCCAAGATATTATTAATCATATCTTGGTTTTCAATAGTCATTTTTTCAATTTTCGTGCCATCAAATTTATTTAAGTTTGCCTTAAATTCAGTATTTTTAACCTTGCAAACAGATTCCAGTGACCAATATTCAACCGGCTTAAAATCTTCTATTTCTTTTTCACGATCTACAACCAATTTAACTGCAACAGATTGAACACGACCGGCGGATTTGCCTAAATTACGTCGCCACAATAACGGTGAAATACCAAATCCAATTAAATAATCCAGCGCGCGTCTAACCAAATACGCATCAACCAGGTTTTTATCAATTTCACGTGGGTTTTCAATTGCGGCCTGTACGGCTTTTTTTGTAATTTCGTGGAATGCGACACGATATACCGGTTTATCTGTTAATAATTTTTTAGCCTTTAAAATATCCAACAGATGCCATGCAATTGCTTCCCCTTCGCGGTCAGGGTCGCTTGCCAGATAAACGGCATCAGCCTTTTTTAATTCTTCTGTAATTAATTTTATTTGTTTTTCTTTGCCTGGCATAATTTGCCAGCGCATTTTAAAGTTATTTTCTGTATCGACACTGCCATTTTCTGGAACTAAATCACGTACGTGACCAACAGATGCGATAACACGCCAACCTGCCCCCAGATATTTTTCAATTGTTTTTGCCTTTGATGGTGATTCCACGATAAGCAGTTTCATTGACTTAACTCCCCTTTGCCGATAATTGTTGATCTTTGTGAATATATGCATTTTGAGCCAGACCAAAACCAAACATCAAGGATAATAAACTGCTGCCACCAAAGGACATCAGTGGTAATGGCACCCCAACTGTTGGCATTAAACCCAAAACCATTGCGATATTTATAAAATAATAAATAAAAAAGTTCAACATAAAACCAAAGCATATTAATTGCCCAAATCGATTACGACATGTTTTTGCCGCCCAAAACAATACGATAATTATCCAAGAATATATTAATAACAAACCAAACGCACCGACAAAACCAAATTCTTCGCCCAGCATTGTGAATATAAAATCTGTATGTTTTTCTGGTAAAAAAGATTGCTGTGATTGTGTACCAGACATATATCCTTTGCCCAGCATTCCGCCCGAACCAAACGCGATTTTTGCCTGGGTTATTTGATATCCTGCACCTTGGATATCGCTATCTGGATTCAAGAAAGTGATAATACGACCACGTTGATAATCGTGCAACCCCCCATACCAAACCGCCGGCGCCGCCATTAACCCCAGTATAGCAGCAATAACAAACCACTTTTTATTGGCACCAACAATATAGAACACACCAACCGTAATCATACCCAATGACAATGCTGTACCTAAATCTGGCTGGGCAACAATTAAACCAAATGGTACTAATAACATCAATCCAGGCACCAGATAATTTTTGAATTGTCCCAGTTCTACGGAATTCATCCATGCAAAATATCGTGCCAGTGCCAACACCAGCGCAATTTTAATTAATTCAGACGGTTGCACATGAATAAATCCAAGATTCAACCAACGTTGCGCCCCCATACCGGTATGCCCAATAAAAGTCACTAATATAATCATAATCAATGCAATCGCATAAATCACATACGCAGATTTAATCCATGTCTTGATATTTGTAAAGGCGACAAAAAAGAAAACCCCAAATCCTATAATTATTTTTAACAGTTGTGATAACGCAAATGGACGCCATGCACCACCGGCCGCTGAATATAATACGACAATAGACAATGCTAATACAATACACATTGGTACAAACATACCCCATGAAAACCGCGCCAGTTTTTCATCAAACCCCATCATAGATGCATTTGAAATACGGGTCTGTTTTGCCATTATTTAACATCCTTTTTTAATAGTTCGCGCATCAGCGTTGCAGCAGTACGTGCAGCCGGCGAACTGGACCCGGAATGTTCGGTTACAACACAAACTGCATACTTTGGATTTTCCAGTGGTGCATATCCGACAAATAAACCGTGATTTCGCATACTCCACTTTAATTGTTCATTGGTCAAAACCCCACTTTCACGTTCTTTTTTAGAAATACTGCGCACCTGTGAAGTTCCTGTTTTACCACCCATTTTCATACCGTTTATATTAACCGCACTGCCACTGGCGGTACCGCCACGCTGTAATACTTGTTCCAGTCCTTTTAATACATGTTTTATATTATGTTCTTTTAATCGCAATGGTGAAAACAAAGGTCTGTTATTATTGTTAATAATCTGTGGTACAACCACACGGTTTGATGCGACACGCGCCATCATTGTTGCCAATTGCAGGCAATTTGCTAAAATAAACCCTTGGCCGATACCGGAAATAATAGTATCCCCATGAACCCATTTTGCACCGACGTTTTTTTCTTTCCATTTTCTATCTGGCATAACGCCAGCCATTTCGCGCGCTAAAACATCATCCATAAATTTTTCTGTAAATCCCAATCGCAATGCCATTGCCTTGATTGCGTCAATACCGATACGTAACGCCATCTGATAGAAATAAATGTCGCACGAATGTTTCAGCGCACCATACAAATCAACCTTACCGTGTCCACCATCTTCCCAACAGTGATATCTTCTGTCACCATAATCCCAATGACCCGGACAGAAAATTTTTTCTTTTGGGTTAATTGCGCCTGATTCCAGGCCCGCCAATGCCACAACAATTTTGAACGTAGAACCCGGTGGATATAAACCTTCGATTGCTTTGTTCATAAATGGTTTTGCAAAATCATTCCGCAAAGTGTTTATATATTCATCGCCATCAACCGCACGGAACATATTAGGATCAAAACTTGGGGTTGACACCATTGCTAAGATGTTACCTGATTCAATTTCCATTGCGACCCCTGCGCCTGCGCGATGTTGGGTCAATGCATCGTATAATTTGCGCTGGATATTATCATCGATTGTGGTCTGGATATCGTTGCCTGGGATTGACGGTATAAATTGAGTTTTATCTTCACCTGTTACGCGTCCAACCGCGTTTGTAATCATAACGGTTTGTCCAGGCGTTCCCGCCAAAGTATCATCATATCTTTTTTCAAGCCCTGTAACCCCCATTGTAAAAAATGGTGCGTTTGGCACAGATTTACTTGGTGCGCCAACATATCCAAAAACCTGTGCGCCGGCCGGTCCCATTTCATATACACGTCCATAACCGCTTTCAACGTGCAGGCCTGGTAAATTTTTAGCCTGAATCACCGCCAGTGTTCCCCATTTTGCGTTTTCACTGACCAGTACGGGTTGAAATTTAGGTTGTTTGTCAATTTTCTTTTTTATACTTTTGATTGCTTTTTCTCGCAATCCCAAATCATGCGCAACAGTATCGACCAGCAAATCTATATTATCAGATTCTTCTGGGATAATATAAATTCTGTATATTGGTGCGTCACGTGATATAGGATTACCGTTGGCTGATAAAACTTGTCCACGCACCGCCATATCCAGTTGTGTTCGATATGAATTATTTTGACTTTTTGTTGTGTATTCACGATAATTAAAAAGTTGCATCTGTAACATACGCATAACTAGCACAGATGTTAAAACCGCGCCACCTGTTAAAAACAGTGCGCTGCGGCGGTCAAAAAGGCGTGCAACTTCTTTATCTATCATTTATACACCTTTTTGATAATTTGTGTTATTGGTAAATATAATCCCCCCGCCCAAATAATAATCCATAGTGTTTCAAGTAAATTGATAAACCCAAAATGAGATAATAAAACAATCAGCATCCCCGAACAAAAAAATAACATAAATATATGAATTGCATTTTTATCAAGTTTTGTTAAATCAAAGAAAGTCTGAAATCCATTGATTGCATAAAATAAACAGTAAAACATTGTCCAGAAAACCAAAGTTTCAAACTTGTAATCAATTAAAAAACAAAACAACACCGCAAATGGTGTAAAGTACGGTACAGGCTTAACAAACGAACAATAAAAAATTGGAATCAGTGCCAAAACACCTGCTGGATTCCAAAACCAATTGGATAACCGCCATAAAATAATCACAGCCAACCATGGCGTTGCGCCCCGCAAAAAATGAACAATTTTAGTATTCATTTATTTATATTCGCCTATTGTATCAAATTGTAAAACCATAACACGTGATAATTCACGTGGTGTAATAGTTTTAACGTCTGTTTTGTTAATAATTTCGCCAACCATAATACCATTTGGTAAAACACCACTGATATTACTTGTTATGATATAAAGTCCATCTGTTGCTTGGAATTGTGGGTCGCTAAAAAATCCGATTGAAGGTGTATTTGTACCGTTACCTGTTAAAAAACCATAAACCCCTGTTCCTGCAATACGTACAGCGATATTAGAATCAGAATCTGTTAACGCACGTACACGTGCAAAATTACCGCCTGCATCAATAACGATGCCTGCCATTTTATTATCCATTGAAACAACAACATTGCCGCGTGTTATACCACTGTCGCTGCCACGATTGATAATAAATGTAGAATTATGAAATGCGCTATTGTTATGCAACACATCTGCGATAATTGTTTTATATGGTTGTGCGTTTACTATATTTAATTCTCTATTCAGTTTTTTATTTTCAGCGATTGCCATATCGCATGCGTATTTATTGGCTAATGCCTCATCCAAGCGAACACGTAATTCTTCATTTTCATCGCGCAGATTTGATAATTCATGAATTCCATCAACTGTATCACCAATAACACGAATTGGCCATGTGACCAAATCCCCCACAGCACTTGCGACCGGTAAAACAATATGTGCAAGCCCATTCAATATAGTATAATCAGGCTTTGCAATCATAATATATATGAACAAAATCGGCAGAACCGCAGCAGTGGCCGCAGATTTTATAATCGTATATACCCTGGAAGATAGTTTATTCTGGTTCATCAGGGATACTTTATACGTAAAAAAAATGATATTCAATAAAAACTTGATTTTTCCAGAAAATGTGCCAAAATAAACACCAGTCAAAGTGGCAGGCATTGCCACCAGACAATAAAACACCTAAAAAATAAAAGGATATAAAATGCCAAAATTAAAGACAAAGTCATACTTGAAAAAGCGTGCGTCTATGACCGCGACTGGAAAAATCCGCGTCGCCCGTAACGCCCATAAAAAACTGTTGCGTAAAAAATCTGCGCGTGCAAACAAAGCAGGTGCAAAACCACAGTATTTGAACGAAAACATGGTCGGTCAGGCTAAAATCTTGGCCCCGTATGGTTTGAAATAATAAAGGGGTTACAAAATGGCAAGAGTTAAACGCGGAACAACCGTAAAACAAAAACATAACAAGATTTTGGCGCGTGCTAAGGGTTACTTGGGCCGTCATCATTCAACATATCGTGCTGCACGTGAAAAAACAGAAAAAGCGGGTCAGTATGCATATCGCGATCGTCGCGTTAAAAAACGTGAATTTCGTGGTTTGTGGATTGTCCGTATTAATGCTGCGGTACGTCAAAACGGTATGACATACAGCCAATTTATGAACGGCTTAAAGAAAGCAGGCATTGCATTGGATCGCAAGGTTTTGGCCGAAATGGCATATGCAGGCGATGCAAACTTTGTTAAATTGGTTGATACAGCAAAACGATTTAGCGCCGGGGAATCTAAATAATCCCTTGTCGGCGGGGTATTTGTTTTGTAATATAAAGGTCGTCATTTGACGACCTTTATTCGTATAAATAAAAAAGTTTTAGGGTAAAGATTATGCAAGAAAAAATTAAAAATATAAATTCTCTGGATGAATTGTCAGCATTATATGCCGCGACATTCGGAAAAAATGGGACAATGACTGCACGGTTAAAAGAAATGAAGAATCTGGACAACGATGCGCGTGCAGCATTAAATCGCGAAAACAGCGAATTGCGTGAACTGTTCAAAACACGCCAGACGGAAATTGAAAACGCTGTATTAATGGCGGCTTTGCAAAAACAGAAATTGGATGTGTCATTAAATCCAATGCCAGAAAATCGTGGCACGTTGCATCCATTGACACAAAGTTTCAAGGAAGTTGTAAATATTTTTGAATCTTTGGGTTATACATATATGACGGGTCCAGAAATAGAAGATGATTGGCATAATTTTACCGCATTAAATACACCGGCACACCACCCCGCCCGTGATATGCAGGACACATTCTTTTTACCAAACGGCAATGTAATGCGTACACAAACGTCTGCGGTACAAATTCGTGCGATGGAAAAAAATGGTGTACCGATTAAAATGTTTACTGTTGGTCAATGTTATCGCAAGGAACTGGATGCAACACATTCTGCAATGTTTGGACAAATAGAAGGTCTTTATATTGACACTGTCGAAAAGGGAATAAATTTATCCGATATGTTGGCGACAATGCGAACATTTGCATCTAAATATTTTGAAAAGGATGACCTGGAACTAAGAATTCGTCCATCGTACTTCCCTTTTACCGACCCATCAATTGAAATAGATATGAAATTTGGTGACAAATGGATGGAATTATTGTGTGGCGGTATGGTTCATCCAAATGTGCTGAAAAATTGTAATATCGATCCAGATAAATATCAGGGTTTTGCATTTGGATTTGGTTGGGCGCGCTTGGTAATGATTAAATACGGTTTGAACGATATACGCGCGTTTACAGATTCTGATGTACGTTGGTTAAAAAACAGTGGTTTTTAATACGGGGGTATAATTATGAAATGGACATATGATTGGTTACAAGATTATTTAAAAACAGATGCGGATGCGCAAACTATATCTGAAACATTAACCCGTATTGGACTGGAAATAGAAGACCTGCAATCCCCTGTTTCACCAATTGCGGCAAAAATTGTTAAATGTGAACCACATGAAAACAGTGACCATTTGCACGTGTTGATGGTTGATGATGGTACCAATAGCTTACGCCAGGTTGTATGTGGTGCGCCAAATGCCCGTGTTGGATTGATATCTGCGCTGGCGGTGCCGGGCTGTGTAATCGCGGGACATGAAATTCAATCTGGTAAATTACGTGGGGTTTTATCAGATGGTATGATGTGTTCTGGCAAAGAATTGGGGATAAATGACGATCACAGTGGAATTATTGAATTACCAGAAAATACAAAAATTGGAACACCTGTTATTGAAACAAAAACTGTATTTGATGCAGGTATAACACCAAACAGACCTGATTATTTATCTGTTCGTGGTATTGCGCGTGATTTATCTGCGGCGGGCATTGGTGAATATATTGAACCAAACGACCCAGCGTTCAAAAATATTTCTGGAAATCGTCAGGTTGTATTAAAAACAGACAAATGCCGTGCATATAAAATGATTGAAATACATGGTATAACGGTTAACCCCAGTGATAAAAAAATCGCATCAAGACTTGCCGCAATTGGTATAAATCCAAAAAATGCACCGGTTGATGCGACAAATTATATCTGTTATGATATGGCACAACCAATGCACTGTTTCGATGCAGACGAAATAAATGGCGACATTGTTGTACGTATGGCACAAAACGGTGAACAATTCACAGACTTGTTTGGTAATACACATGAATTGGTTGATACAGATATAGTTATTACAGACGCATCTGGCATTTTGGCATTGGCGGGTGTTGTTGGCGGTGCACGTGGTTCAACAACGGATAAAACCAAGAATATAATATTGGAATCCGCATATTTTGACCCTGTATCCGTTCGTAAATCTGCGAAACGTATTGGTATGTCAACCGATGCATCGTATCGATATGAACGCGGAATTGACCCGACTATAACAGGTATTGCCGCAATGCGTGCGGCGGACATTATTATGTCGGTCTGTGGTGGTAAAATTGTCGGCACATTTGCAGCTGGCACAGATCAAGCGCCGGATATTAAAATTGACTATACACCAAAATACTTTTCGCAAAAAATTGGTTTTGATATGGATGCAGATACCCAGAAATCTATACTGGAAAATCTGGGGTACACAATAAAAACCAATGGCGATAAGTGGACTGTAAAACCACGCCCTGCGCGTGTTGATGTTGAGATCCCGGAAACAATTGTTGCTGATTTGGTTCGTATTTATGGTTATGAAAAAGTTGGCCTTAAAAAAATGCCGGACAGCACAACAAATACTTTTCATCATGACACAGATTTAGAATTAAAACAAAAATTGGCAAATCGTGGATTGAACGAAACAATTACATTTGGTTTTGGTAATTCTGTTGTTGAAGAATTGTTGACCGATAAACCAATTATAAACATAGCAAATCCTATAATTGTTGATTTGAATACCGCTCGTAATTGTTTGTTGGGTAATTTGTTAATTGCTGTTTCAAATAACGAAAAACGCGGCTATGCAGATTTGTCATTGTTTGAACTGGGACCAGTTTTTGATGGCGATGCGCCAACGCAGCAGCATACACAAATCGCAATCGTAAGAACCGGTGCTTTATCACCAAAGCATTGGACTGGCCGTAATCGTAATGTTGATATTTATGATGTCAAGGCTGATTTGATTGCACTAATGCAAGGGCAGCGTTTTACTGTATCGACTGAAAACGCACCCAAATGGGCGCACCCATACCGCTATGGTGCAATTATGCAGGGTAAAAAACGGATTGCAGAATTTGGTGAATTGCATCCATCGGTTGCAAAAAAACTGCGCATAAAAACAAATGTGGTTATTGCAATTGTTGATGATATTGAAAATTTACCAAAGGGTTGGAAATTGAAGCATGCGGTTTTATCTGAATTTCAACCGATAACACGTGACTTTGCGTTTGTTGTTGATGCGGATATGCCGGCTGAAAAATTAACGGGTGCGGCGCTTGCTGCGGACACACGCATAACAGACGTGGTTGTGTTTGATGCTTTTGATATGGGGGATGGCAAAAAATCAATTGCGTTTACAATTACAATTGAGCCACGTGAAAATATGACTGATACAGATTTGTTAAAAATCCAGGATTCTGTGATTCAATCTGTTGAAAAGAAATGTGATGCAAAAATCCGTGATAAATAAAAAAATACCGGCAAATGCCGGTATTTTTAATTCTTTATTTTCCGCAATACGACCATAATGCCAGCTGGGGTCATACCGGGTATGCGCGATAAATCTGCAATGTTTTCAGGTCGCGCTGCACTTAATTTTTCAATTAATTCATTTGTTAACCCTGGCAATCCGGTATAGTCAAAACTGCTTGGGATTTTCATGTTTGCATCGCGTTTATATGCCGCAATTTCACGTTCGTTGCGTGCAATATATCCCGCATAGAATTTATCGTTTTCGGCAAAAATATCTTTTTTTAACGTATAAATTTTTTCATATCTTTCTGGGGATAATAATCCTAAATCAACACCTATTTTTCCCAATCGTTTAATTGCGTTATCGGCACGCAGATTCAATCGATATTCTGCACGTGATGTGAACATACGATATGGTTCATCGACACCCAATGTGGTTATGTCGTCAATTAAAACACCAATCATTGCGTTTGTTCGGTCCAGTACTAAATATTCTAAACCACATGCATATGCAGCGGCATTTGCACCTGCGATTAAGCCTTGGGCGGCGGCTTCTTCGTATCCGGATGTGCCATTGATTTGTCCCGCAAAGAACATATGTGGTAAATCTTTGCTTTGTAATTTGTCATTCAGTGCGCGTGCATCAATTGCATCATATTCAATTGCATATCCATATCGTGCAATGCGTGCGTTTTCAAGGCCCGGTATGGTACGAATCCACATGTCTTGGATGTTTGCACCAAAACTGGTTGAAATGCCATTTGGGTAAATAATATCGCTGTTGTAACCTTCTGGTTCCAGAAAAACATGGTGCGATGTGTGTTCTGGGAAACGCATAACCTTGTCTTCCAGACTTGGGCAATATCTGGGGCCGGTGCCAACAATATCCCCATTATACATTGGCGCATTTTTTATATTTTCACGAATAATATTGTGTGTTTGTTCATTTGTATGGGTAATATAACAAACGCTGTGATAATTGTTGTTTTCATCACCTAAATCAAACCAGTCATGTGGCACGTCTGGTTCTTGGATTTCGCACACAGACCAATCAATAGAATCGCGATAAATACGCGCCGGTGTCCCTGTTTTCAGACGTAAAATTGTAAATCCAGCCCCACGCAAAATATCGGATATGTTTTTATCTGCTGCTTGGTATGTGCCATCGTCTTGCAGGCGTCCAGATGAAATTTTTTCATTTCCCCGCGTCACAATTCCCTGCAAGAAAGTACCTGTTGTAAAAACAAAAGATTTTGTTGCATACGCATCATTTACAGACTTTTTTTCAATATCTATCTGTACAACAGGTTCGTATTTTACATCCAGATTTTTATATTCAGATAAAATATCAACAATTGCATTATGGTATAATTTGCGGTCAATCTGTGCGCGCAGTGCCTGGGTCGCGGCACCATGTGTGGCGTTCAGTGTACGCCAATGAATACCGGCCCGATCGGCAGCAGCCCCCATAACGCCCCCCAGTGCCGATATTTCAGCGACCATTTGTGATTTGCCAGGCCCCCCAATACTGGGGTTACATGACAGGGCACCCAAATCACTTTCCGCCATTGTCATAAGCAACGTTTTTGCACCACGGCGTGCAGATGCTGCGGCGGCCTCAACCCCCGCATGTCCACCACCAATAACGATTACATCATAATTTTGCATTGCTTAAAAACGTCCCATACCACCGTTTATGTGTAAAGTTTGACCATTGATATATGCGGCCTCATCTGATGCCAAGAATACACATGCATTTGCAATATCGTCTGGTTCACCAAAGCGACCAGCTGGAATCTGGCTCAGGTATGTTTTCTTTAATTCTTCGGGTAAAACGTCAGTCATTGGTGTTTTGATAAAACCTGGTGCGATTGCGTTTGCTGTGATACCGCGTGATGCCACCTCTGCGGCGATTGATTTTGTCATTGCAATCATACCACCTTTACTTGCGGCATAATTTGCCTGACCTGGGCCACCAATTGTACCGATGATTGATGCCATATTAATAATGCGACCAAAACGATTTTTCATCATTGGCATAATTGCAGCACGACACATCTTGAAACAAGAACGCAAATTTGTGTTTATAACATCGTCAAATTGTTCGTCACTCATACGCATTAACAGTGTGTCACGTGTGATACCTGCGTTGTTGATAAGTATATCGATTTTGCCACACTGTTCAATCGTGTTCATAACCAATTCAACTGCACCGCCTTCTGCTGCTAAATCACATGGGATTTTAATATATTCATCACCGAATTCAGCATCCATTTTTGTCACGTTACGTCCAGATACAACAACAGTTGCGCCGGCTTCTTTCATTTTGCGTGCGATTGCGCCACCGATTCCACCGGTTGCACCTGTGATTAATGCAACTTTACCTGATAAGTCAAACATAATTAAATCTCCAATTTTTTTTGGGTTATTTTATCTGTTATGCGTGAACACAGACCTGTTAATACATTGCCCGGCCCCACTTCTATTTGTTCTGTGATACCAAGCGTCGCCATATTTAATACACTTTCGCGCCAGCGAACACCGTGTGTCATTTGATACACCAACGCTTCTTTGATTTCGTCAATATCTGTGGTTGGTTGACATGTTTTATTCAAAATAATTGGAACAATTGGTGTTTTGAATTCAACTGTTTCCAGTGCTGCGCGCATTGCATCAGCTGCAGGTGCCTGGGCGCGACAATGAACCGGCACAGACAGTGCCAATGGCATTGCGCGTTTTGCGCCCTGCTCTTTTGCGATTTGCATTGTTTTTTCCACAACATCACGCAGACCAGAAATTACAACTTGACCTGGGCTATTGTCGTTTGCAACATCACAGTTTGTTTGTTCGCATATTTTGCGCACCGCATCAATATCCATCCCCAATATAACAGCGGTTAAACCATCACCAACTGGTACTGCGCTTTGCATTGCGTTTCCGCGTACACGTAATAGTTTTGCCGCGTCCCCAACAGATATCGCCCCCGCTGCACATAACGCCGTATATTCACCCAACGAATGTCCTGCGACAAATTCTGGGATTTTTGCATTTGATGCACGTAACATTGCGACAGATGTCGCCATAATTGCCGGCTGAACATTTGCGGTTAATGTTAATGTATCGGCGGGACCATTAAAAATAATATCTGATAATTTTTCGCCCAACGCCACATCAACCGCATCGAACACATCGCGTGCGGCGGCATTTGTTTCATATAAATCTTTGCCCATACCAACGGATTGTGCGCCTTGACCTGGGAAAACGAAAATTGATGACATATTGTGCCTTTTTTTATGCTTAATATCATTCATTATAGACTGGATTTTTCCAAATCGCAAATATAATGATTTGTTGACTTTGACTCGATTCGTAGTGTAAAAAATATAATGTCGCACAAACAAATATATAACCATACAAAGGTTTTGTTATGCCCCACCAAGACAATTATAACCATACAAACTATTTTTGCCCCAAGGGGGGCTTTTTTTTGTTTTTGGCGACACAAACTCATACACAAGACAAAAAGGAAAACAATGACTGGTGACACAATTGATGTCCAGTTTAATATGCTGGACAAAAACAACAAAACAAACAAAGATTTACATACTCATATAAAATGGATTAATTTTCCACAAACTATCCAGGTTTTAACCAATCTATCATCGGTTAATATGCCTAAAAAAAGATATGGTTTATGTGGAATTTCTTTGTCTTTTTCATACGATGTGAACACCCATGGTAATAAACATGGGGGATTAAATGTAAACAGAATGTTTGATAATGATGCTTTTGAAAACGAAGAATATGTATTTCTTGGGTGTACAGGTGCATGGTGTAATTGTCCAGAAATGATACACAAAAAGTGTACAGAAAATTTTGTATCAGGCAAATGTAAAAACCAGTATATGCGACAAATTCTGGGCGGTGTTTTATTCCCTGAATATTACAATAATTCCAACCAAAAACAAAAATAAGAAAACGCATATACACATCACCCCAAAAAACGAACTTTTTTGGGGTTAAATTTTACGTATTGAAAATTCACAACCACAATAATTCTGGCGATAAAAATCAGATGCGCGATTAATTTGTACGCGTAAATTTTCATCCCATTTTATTGGTAAATATTCTATATCATCGCATATTTTTTCTGCTGCTGCGTCAACCTGGGATTGGTTTTTATGTCGTGATACCCCTAATACAGATGCGATTGCATTATATCCATTTTCACGTGCAAATTTTTCTGCACGCCGAAAACGATATTCAAAGCACAACGAACAACGCGCCCCACGTTCTGGTTCAGATTCAAATCCGCGGATTGCATCACGCCATGCATCGTGGTCGTATTCCAATACTGCGTATTTTGCACCAATACTTTCACAGTATTTAATTTGTTCTGCCATACGTTTTGTGTATTCAGATTCAGGGAAAATATTCGGATTAAAAAACAAAACAATAAAATCATCAATGTTTTCAATTTCGCCATTTGCCAATTGTCTTATTGCGCCCGCGCTGCACGGTGCACAACAAGACAATAACACAAGGCGTAACCTAGAATTTTTCATTATTTAGAATATTCTGAACCGATAATTGCATTATCACTTAATTCGATAATATTATTTCCGTCGTCGCCAACCCCCAGTTCTTTTGCACTGCACATCATGCCAAAAGATTCTGAACCCGCAACAGTACGTTGTGATATTGGTTTTTTTGCGCCTGGTAACATACATCCCACTGGTGCCAAAACGCCAATCAGACCTGCGTATACATTTGGTGCAGCACATACAACCTGGACTGGTTTATCTGCGCCATAATCGACGGATAAAATATGCAAATCATCACGTGTCGGATGGTTTTCTATACTTAAAATTTTTGCGACCGTTGGTTTTGGTGATGTGTCTTCTTTCTTTGGTGTGTATTTTTCAGTTAAGCGTGCAACCGTTTCATCGTCAATACGATTGAACAGATTTTCTGGTACAACAAATTCAGCCCCATCTTCGATACGGTGTTCGTATTTTGTTGGCCATGATAAATCATGTGTGGTTGTAAATACATTTTGCATTTTGGCTGCAGCCGTTGGGATAAATGGCATTGATACACGTGCGTATAAATCAATCAATTGAAAACATTCGTTTAATACAGCACCTGCTGCATCCATGTCGCCATTTTTAACCAATGCCCATGGTTCGCGTGCGGTCATATATTCGTTTCCAATTGCATACAGACCACGCAACGCCGCAATTGCGTTACGAAATTCACACGCATCCAGCGCATTTGTTAATTCTGTCAATTTAGCGTTAATTTTTGATTCCAAATCTGAATCTAATTCACCCGCCGCAGGTACATTGTTGCCAAAATTTTTAGCGGTTAATTTGCAAACACGTGATACAAAGTTCCCCAACATTCCGTTCAAATCTTTGTTCACAATATCTGCAAAACGCGCGATTGTAAAATCAGTGTCGTCTGTTTCCGGGGCAGACGCAATCAAAGCATAACGCCACATATCCGCAGGTGCTTCTTCTATCGCGTTATCCAAGAAAATTCCGCGCTTTTGTGATTTAGAAAATTTACCACCTTCAAAATTCAAGAAATTCATCGCCTTTAACATATCCACAGTTTTCCAATTGTCATTCATTGCCAACTGTTGTTCTGGGAAAAACACAGAATGGAATTTAACATTATCTTTACCCATAAATTGTGCATAGTGTGCATCTGGGTTTTTCCACCAGTCGGCCCAATTTTTATTTGCAGCCTGGGAAATCGAAACATAACCCCACGGCGCATCAAACCATACATAGAAAACTTTGTTTTCATATCCTGGTTTATTAACCGGTATTCCCCATGATAAATCGCGTGTAATTGATGTGTCGCGTAATCCTTCGTTTGCCCAACCGCGTGCGATTGCGGATGCGGTCTTGGACCATTTTGGTGCATGTGTTGCCAACCATTCACGCCATATGTTTTCCATTTTTGATGCCAAAAAGAATAAATTTTTTGTTGCACGTGCCTCAATTTTATCACTACCAGATATCGCGCTGCGTGGATTGATAAGTTCTGTTGCTTCATAAGTTGCACTGCATTTATCACATTGATCACCACGCGCATTTTCATATCCACATTTTGGACACGTTCCAACCAATTGACGATCCGCCAGGAACATATTGTCATCCACAGAAAATGGCTGAATTGTTTCGCGTTCTTCAATTAAACCTTGTTCGTCCAGGCGTTCGAATAATTCGTGAATTAACTTTTCTTGTTTTTCGGTGTGTGTGCGCCCATACAAATCAAAAGACAAATTAAAATCATGCATTGCGCGCAAATGTTTTTCGTAATATTTATTGTTGTATTCAATAACTGGTAAACCCTCGGTGGCGGCACCAACAATGGCGGGTGTACCATGTTCATCTGCGCCACACACATACAACACATCACGTCCCATTGCGCGACAAAAACGCGCATAAACATCACTTGGTAAATAACACCCGATCAAATGCCCCAGGTGTAATTCCCCATTAACATACGGTAAAGCAGACGTGATTAAATATTTCTTTGCCATTTTAGACCCCATAATTTTATCTGGCAAATTATAAACTATATTTTATATAAATCAATATTTATAAAACATCTTGAAAAATCCCAGAATGCTATAGTGTTGATTATTATCAAAGGGATACAAAATGAAACGAATTTTACACAAATTACCATTGCCTATATTGGCGGGATTAAGCATGGTTGGCTGTGCTGGTAATCGTTCAAATAAAGACCCAGAACCAACGTGGGATAAAATAGATACAGTTTATGTTTTGAACACACATCCCGCGACATATCGTACTTACCAGCTTATTTGGGCGACCGATAAATCAGGTTCTGATTTCGATGGTGCTTTTATATTGCCAGACGGTGTTGTGTTTCCACAAACAGGTGATGTGGTTGTTTTAGGTTCACATTCGCCATTGGATTATTACACGGTTATAAAAAATATCACCGCGGAAAAACGAAAAAAAGAATATATGAAAACAAAATAAAAACACCGGCATTTGCCGGTGTTTTTAGTGTTTATTTATTTGGAATAATCTTAATTTCCACACGACGATTCTGGGCGCGTCCTGCGGCATCACTGTTTGATGCGATTGGATTTGAAGAACCCATGCCAATTACTTCAAATCGTGATGATTTTACCCCCTGCCCTTGCAGGTATGCCGCAACCGATTGTGCGCGCGATTTAGACAATGCTAAATTATAATCTGCGCTGCCTGTGCTGTCGGTATGTCCCGATACCAGAACGGTTGAATTGCTGTATTTATTTAATACTTTTGCCACAGAATTCAGCACCGGATAGAAGTTTGAATTGATGTCTGCTGAATCTGTGCGGAATGTAATATTGCCTGGCATAATAAGGCGGATGTTGTCATCAGATTCAACAACCTGGACACCGGTTGACGCTAATTCTTGGCGTAATTCAGCTGCCTGGACATCTAAATAATATCCTGTTCCTGCGCCTAATGCAGCACCGGCCAATCCACCAACTAATGCGCCTTTGCCACTGTTTCCGGCAACCAATGCACCTGTTGCAGCCCCTGTTGCAGCCCCAATAGCAGTACCCCATACCGCCTTAGATGTTTGTGTTTGACCTGTGTATGGATTAACAGTTGTGCAACCTGCAACCAATGCAACAATTGCGCACATTGATACTAACTTTTTCATTTTTTCTCCTTTTTTTTGTACGAATATATCTTAGATCATAAATTCTAGAACGTCAATCGCATCCCAGCTGAAATAAACGGTGTTTTTGAAGTTATCCCAATTGACATCCATCCATCAACATTTGCGCTGTATTTATATCGGAAAGAACCAATCAGCATATGGTCGATAAAATCATCTACATTATGATTCCAAATACCTGTATCTGAAAACATATATGTCAAAGATACATTGTATTGTAATAAATCATAACTGACCCCGGTGCCAGCGACAATTCCGTCTGAAACATGGCCAATTGGATTATCGTCATATATAACGCGCGCCGTTGTTCCCCAAATCCAACTGTTATATTGAATATTCATGCCCGCTGTAAATTGAGTGCGTGAATCTGCGGTAACTGGTGGTGCATAAACATCGGTGCTTAAACCATGTGGCTTATCCATAAAAGACGCACCCAATGAATATGCGCGTTTAACTTTGCCTTCTGATTTGCGTATTTTGAATCCCCCATCAACAGCAAAATCATAGTCGTCTGTAAGTCCCGCCAATGATAATCCGTATTGCGCCCCGTTGATTTGTTTAGTTGCAACATTGACACGCAACGCGCCCCGTCCAGTGGTTAATGTCGTGTCGGAAATAACTGGTCCATCTGGGACAATTTTTTTATGAAATATTGGTCGGTCGTTTATTCGCAATCCCCCAACATCTGGCAATCCAACCCCCAGTTTGCGCGCAATAGAATCAGTAAAACCAACTTCAATCCGCCCCAGTGTTTTTATCTGATAAAAACCGAATGCTTCGCGAAACGCTTTGCCGTCTTCGGTGGCGGCGGCATCAATTGCATAAACCGCCCCTAATTTATGACTAGTGTTTGCGTTCCAATTAACTTCACCGCGGACACGCCAATCGCCAATAAATAACGGTAATTCAAAATCTGGCTGAATAATCCCCCCTGTACCATACCCAGATAACTTAAAATCAAAATTTCCTGCATTATATTCAATTGCATGTGCCACGCCCCCAGACAACACCAAACCAATTGTCATGGCGCAAATTTTACTGTAAAATCCCATAATCCTTTATCCTTGACTTTCTTTTAAAATCGCATCACGCAGTTTATTGTACGCACGTTCTTCTATTTGTCGTACACGTTCACGTGAAATACCATACTTTTGCGATAAAGATTCCAATGTTGCGACCGGATCAGATAACCGACGTGCACGCAGTATTTCCCTATCACGTTCTGGTAACGCATCCAAATGTTTGCGCAACAATTCATATCCACGACGACGAAATTCTAATCTTTCCAGTGAATCTTCAATCGTTGCCCGATTGTCGGCCAGATTAGACAGTATATCTGTGGACCCTTCGTCCCCGACATGCGCCGGCGCATTTAATGACACATCGCGCGCACCAACACGTGTTGCCATACGCTTAACATCATTTTCAGGCACGTCCAAGTATTCTGCAATTTGTTGTGTTTGCTCATCGCTAAGGTTGTTATCCATAATCCCTAATGCACGTTTTGCCCGCGCCAGATTAAAGAACACACGTTTTTGATTTGCAGACGTTCCAATTTTTACAATTGACCAGTTGTTCAGAATTGTTTCATACATTTCCGCCCGTACCCAGAACATAGCGTATGTAGAAAATCTGAAACCTTTTTCAGGGTCGAATTTTTGTAATGCCTGCATCAGCCCCATATTACCACTGGCGATTAAATCACCAACCGGAATACCATAGTTTTTGAAATCGTATGCCACCGACACCACCATTCGCAGGTGTGACGCCACTAATTTTTCGCCTGCACTTTGGTCGTGATTTTTTACCCATTGTGTTGCGCATTCGTATTCTTCTTCGGCGGTTAAAATAGGTATTTTCTGAACGGTCTGTATATATTGTGCCAGCCCTGATTCATCACTGACCCCACGGGCCGCAACCAGTGAAGTATTTGTTTGTGCCGGTAAAGCGTTCTTGATTTGCTTTTTCATAATATTTATAGTATATCATAATTTAACAATTATCAAGCACAGGAGAATTATAAAATGTCATCAATGTTATCCAGAAACCAAAAAGTCGCCCCAAAAAAGAAAACACGTCAAGAATATGCCGAAGATGCCCTGTATCGTGAAGTATGGGAAGATGTTAATAATGAAAAAACATTAAAGTTTATCAAAAAATATTATCGTCATTTGGTTGCTGGGGCATTAATTATTATGATTGTTGCGACTGGTTTTCAGATTGGCGCGCGTCACATTGCGGAACAAAAAATGCGTACAGCAGAATTATATGAATCTGCGTTGCAAAGCGTTGATGCAAATAATCTGGCGCACGTTGCCGATGATGCGTCGGGTGCCACAGCAGATTTGGCACTGTTCCAAGCATATTTACTTGATAATGATATTGCGAAATTAGAACGCTTGGCAAAAAACGGCAATACGCGTGATTTTCGTGATTTGGCACGCTTGCATATTGTGAATGCGCGTGGTGACAAAATGTCGGCGGCGGATGTAGAAAAATATCTGTCTGATTTAGATACAAAAAATTCACCGTTTTATTACACAGCGACTTTAACCATTGCACAAAAATATTTGGCTGATGGTAATCGTGCGGCTGCCGACAAATGGTTGAATAAAATCTTGAATGATGCGGACGCGCCGGCGTCTATCGTTGGCACAGCAACAACATTGCGCTAAAAAAAAGGTTAAATATGAAACGCGTATTGTTGGGATTATTGTCTGTATTGGTATTGGGTGCGTGTGATAAACATGACCCAATTTTACCTGGGGTTCGTGCACCAATATTTGCTACGTCGGATATGACGTTATTAAATACAGAAATAACCGATTTGCCTGCGGATGCTTATACGATGGCGGATGTAAATTGTCCATATACGCGTGACGCATCAAACGTTGTGTGGCACGGTACGCGCCGTGTGTTCAGTGGTTTTGCCACAACAAATTCTGTGGCGTCTGATATAAAACCTGTGTGCGCTGGTAAATACATATACGTTGGTCTAACAACTGGTGAATTAGTCAAGATTGAACCAAAAACACGTAAAATTATGTGGATTGCCGATATCTATCGGGCCAGTAACCTGACCGGCGGTGCATCTATGCTGGATATTGTTGCCGAACCGATTGTTCGTGATAATTATGTTTATGCGGGTGGTCTGGGCGATGCATTTTGTAAAATAAACGCAACATCTGGCACGCGTGTTTGGTGCACGAATATCAGTGTCCCCACATCGTTTATAATTGCAGGCGACATAGCTTTTGTTGCCGGTGCAGATAAAAAATTATACGCAGTGCGCTTAACCGATGGTGCGGTATATTGGACAGCACCGATTGAAAAAATAATAACCCCAAAATATTCTGACGGTATTGTGACGGTTGGAAAACAGAAAATAAACGCACGAAACGGCAAATAAAATATAGAAAAAACACCGGCATTTGCCGGTGTTTTTATGGCTGTGCCACACAAAGCCTTGGCGAAGTGCGGTGGGTGATATTGGACTGACCTGGCGGCCGCACTGGCGCAAATCGGCAAATGTCGACCGCCAGACGGCAGTATCGCTGGTGCCGGTTGTCGGGATGCCAGGTTCGGTCCAAAGTCCCAGATTTCCAATGTTTCAGACAGTTGATTTGTCAGCCTGCATCACATATCGCATCACAGTTTTAGATGTTTTATTCGTGCAAGTTTGCATATCCAAAATAGGCCTGTTGTGCTTGTGCCTTTTTTAATTCGTCCATACTGACATACGGTCCGTGTAGAACCTGTTTGCCAAGCTCTTCTGTTGCCAATCGCAGCGATTTTATTCTGCGTTCACGTTCGGCGGCAAATTCGGCCTGTAATTTCGTGCATTGTTCCACAGATAAATACCCTTCTTCGCCCATTTGTTTTATAAACATTTGTGCGTGACCAAGCGGAACGCGTGATGCTTGTTTCAGAAATTCATTATGGTCGTGAAAAATAGAGTTAGCATCACCAATAAGTGTAATCATATATGGTTGGTGTCTTTGGCCAAC
>JAZRIB010000020.1:0-100901 GCA_045645065.1 Candidatus Enterousia sp. | reverse complement strand
CTCTACCAACTGAGCTACCTAGCCAACGCGGGACAAATAATAAGATACTAAAAACAAAAAAGCAAGGGAAAAAGAAAAAATGTTTACAATAAAAGGCAAAACGTGTGATTGGGAACTGGTAATTGGACTGGAAACACATATCGAAGTATTGTCCAATTCTAAATTATTTAGTGGCGCATCCGCCGACTATAATCCGACCATCGCCCCCAACACCCAGGTTTCAATGGTTGACGTTGCAATGCCTGGGATGTTACCGGTATTAAACGAATACTGTGTTGAACAAGCGATTAAATTCGGCCTGGGGATTAATGCAGAAATTTCCCGTCGCAGTTGCTTTGCCCGTAAACAGTATTTTTACCCTGACCTGCCCCAGGGATATCAGATTTCACAGCCTGCCGACCAACCACCGGTTGTTGGCCGTGGCTGGGTTGAAATTATGGGCGACGATGGTAACCCTAAAAAAATCTTTATCGAACGCGCACACATGGAACAAGATGCTGCAAAAAACAAACACGATATGCATCCATCTAAATCATTTGTAGACTTTAATCGTACAGGTGTCATGTTATTGGAAATTGTTACTTTCCTGGATACAAAAAATCCAGAAAACAATTCATATATTTCATCCCCAGACGAAGCAGAACGCTATCTGCGTGCGATTCGTGAAATTGCACGTGCCCTGGGTGTGTCTAAGGCAAATATGGAAGAAGGCTCTATGCGTGCCGACGTTAACGTTTCGGTTCGACCAGTTGGTTCAACCGAATTCCGCACACGTACCGAAACGAAAAACATGGTATCGTTCAAATTTATTAAAACTGCGATTGAGTATGAGGCACGCCGTCAAATTGAAATCTATGAAAACGGCGGCACCGTTACACAAGACACAATGCGTTTCCACCAAGACGATGGTACAACATCTGTTGAACGCAGCAAAGAAGACGCACTGGATTATCGTTATTTCCCAGATCCAGATTTATTACCACTGGAAATCAGTGACGAAACAATTGAACGCATTCGCAAAACAATGCCTGAATTACCATCTGCGACACGCGCGCGCTATACGCATGAATTCGGCCTGTCTGAATATGATGCAGCACGCCTGACCGAAACAACAGACATATCCAAATGGTACGACACAGCGGTCAATGGCGACGCAAAACGCGCCAAAGCAATTGCAAACTGGATGATATCCGAACTGTTTGCACACCCAGAAAATTGGGATGTAAAAAACGAAAAATCTGGCATCGTTGAACAAATGCGTATTATTACACCATCTGATTTAGCAGAATTGGTTGATATGCTGGCTGAAAATACAATCAATGGAAAACAGGCCAAAGAAATATTTATCAAAATGTTGGATGGCGAATCGGGAACACCACGTGAAATCGCGGACAAGTTCGGCATGAAGCAAATGACCGACACAGGCGCAATTGAATCAATTGTTGACGAAGTAATTGCCGCCAACCCAGCCCAGGTTGAACAATATAAATCTGGCAAAGTCGGCCTGCTTGGTTTCTTTGTTGGTAACGTTATGAAGAAAACTGGCGGCACCGCGAACCCAGCCGTTGTAAACGAAATGTTAAGAAATAAATTAGCATAATCAATCAAAGGAGTAAACACATGACAAAAGTTGTCACTATTATCGAAGATAATTGTATCACCGGCGTTCGCTATGGCACGGTTGAGGTTCCCGAAACCCCAGTTGATATTAAACGTGCATACAAACAAGCTGAAAAAATCCGAGCACAACAGAAACGTAAAATTCGCAGCGAACACACAAAAAAGAAATAAATGCTGACCGATATCATAAACAGACTTCAAGACAAAATGATAACAGACTTGAAACATATATTACGCGAGATGTCTATTCAAGAGGCACGCTCAAAAATAAAAGCACGCGAAGAAAAATATCAGCGACAATACGCCATGCGTGCTTTTAATGCGCACAAAAAACAAATAAACAAAAAAATTATTATCACACGAACAAAGCACAAATAACATGAAAAAATTCTTTATTCAAACCTTTGGCTGTCAAATGAATGTTTATGACGGATGGCGAATTGCTGCAATGCTGGAACACCGCGGTTTCATGCGTACAGACGACGTTTCCGAAGCAGACATCATCATATTAAACACATGTGCAGTACGCGCCAAAGCAACGGATAAAGTATTTTCTGCACTGGGACGTATCAGACGTGCAAAAAAGCCATCTGCGTTAATGGGGATTGTGGGTTGCGTTGCACGCGAAGCCGGCGCCGACGCATTTCGTCGTGTACCTGATTTGAACTTTGTATTGGGCCCACAAAGTTATCATAAATTGCCCGACATTTTGGAAAATCCAGATTCACGTTTATTAAACATAGACTTAAGTGGCCTGGAAAAATTCGACGCATTACCACAAATGGTAACATCACCCACCGTCACATATATTCCAATCCAAGAAGGCTGTAATCACTGTTGCACATATTGCATCGTACCATACACGCGTGGTCGTGAAATCTCACGCAATTTCGATGACTGTGTACGCGATACAATCCATGCAGCAAAAACGGGTGCGGTGGAAATTTGCTTTCTGGGACAAAACGTAAACGGATACAAATACACAGACGAAAACGGAAAAACATATCGTTTATCTGACCTTATCCGCGCGGCCGCAAAAATCCCAGAAATCATGCGTATACGCTTTACATCCAGTTATCCAACAGAAATGACAGATGACCTGATTGAAATGTTTGCAACCGAACCAAAATTGCTACCATTTCTAAACATGCCAATTCAAAGTGGCGCCCCAGATGTATTGAAACGTATGAACCGCCCATATGATTTAGAACAATATATGGAAATTATTAATAAATTACGCACGGCACGTAATGACATTCAAATATCGTCTGATTTTATTGTCGGATTCCCAGGCGAAACCGATTCGGATTTTGAACAAACCGTCGACATTGCAAAACGTGTTGGATATATCAATTCATACTGCTTCAAATATTCACCACGTCCACATACGGCTGCTGCCATTATGCCAAATCAGATACCAGAAAACATAAAATCTGAACGTCTGGCGATATTGGACAACGCATTAAACGAAATTCAGCGCAGTTTTAATGAATCATGCATTGGCAAAACATTATCTTGCCTGTACGAAAGCGCAGACAAAACTGGTCGTCACTTGGTATATCGTACACCATATATGCAACAATGCATTGTTGCGCGTCCTGATGATAATACCACACCAATATTGGCCAATATTGAAATCACAGCCGCGAACAAAGCGTCCCTGCGTGGTAAATTTGTAAAATAATAATTATCAGAACATAAAATTCATACCGGCGGTGATTTTATATCCCCGCCCTGTTTCATTATCTGTATAATCAATGGCAATATGCCCACCCACCATATCTATATCTGACACAAATCGTGCACGCCCACCAATAATAATTTCATTGTCCGTATTTATCATTGCACGGATTCCATAGTCATAGTTTATACCAAACATTTCAAAATCATAGGCAACATCTATACCAACGCGTCCAGCCACAACCGAATCGTTTGCATGCAGTATCGTCATATAATTTGTCCCCATACCAACATACGGTGCAATGAATATTCCATTTTCAAAATCAAAACGCCGTCCAATATCTATTACACCATACATTGAATACCCTGTTGGATTATCAACACCACGCACCCCATCAAATACATTTGTTATGTCAAAACGCGTTATATTTCCACCAACAATACCACGCGCAAAATTAAAATCACACTCATACTCTGCATAAATATTGCCGCCATACATTAATCCCGAATAATTATCAAACGAATCGTTCAAGTTTAATGAATTCACATAGCCACGGGCACCAATCTTAATATTTCCGACATCAACATTTGTATTTACAAAAGCACCATACGCATCCGAATCGCCAACCTTTATATAACTTGGCCCAATTGCTGATTTATAATCCCAATTATTCACATCGAATGAATTTAACATCGCGACTGTATTCATCATATTAATCGGCACTAAACGCATGGAATCCGCCATTATTTTATTGATATCATTTATTGACATTGCACCATCCAATGCATTCAGCAACCCTATTGCAGACGAATCGTCACGCAAAGAATTTATAAACGAACCAACATTGTAATCCATAAATCTGGTATAATCTTGTTCGCGCACTAAATGCGCATAAAGATTATCGTTTTCAACATATGTATTAACTTCAAACATCGGATTCAAACCAGCGCTCGAAACAACACGCACACGCGCATATGGCGAAACATCGTATAACAAAGGTCTTTTAATCACAGATTCAACATCTTGAATTTCTAAACGTATATCCCCATTCAGTTTTATTTCCAACATTCCAATATCATACACATCCCACACGACAAACGAATCGCGCACCAATACTTCTTTGGCGTTTGCACCGATTCGTATTATATCTGACAATTTAATTCCATCTGCATTATCCACACGAACAGAATAATCAACATTAAAATCTATTTTATTCAAATCAGAACTTTGTGAAACAACCTGAACAATACTTGCATTATTCTGCAAATTAAAGTCCGCATTAAAACGCCCGCGATTATATATTTCCAACACACAATTTTCACAAACATCAATATCTGAATTAATTATTCCATTATTTTCCAAAACACGCGATCCTGTTATTACAATATCTGAAACAATAAATTCTGCATTATCAACAACCACTACGTTTTTATTCATAAAATACGTACTGTCCCCAACAAAGCCATAAATATAATCAATCGAAGTGTCCACTTTTCTTCCCTGTGTCAGACAATAGCACACAGCAGAAAAAAATCCCACCACAAAACAAAAAAATCCCGGTTTTACCCGGGATTTTATTTATTCTTAAAAAACTATTATTTTTCTAGCATGCCCCATCCGGCTTTGTATCCACCGTCGCGTTCCAGCCAGATTTTTGCACCTTTCAACTGGGCGGCACTGACACCTTGAATCATAAACGTCTGGTCTAATTTACGGCTCATACCTGCTTCCAGCATTGGCAATTTGATATTTATTGGCGCTTTATTACAGCAACCTGTTTCGCCATAGGCACACACACCACACTTAGCCATTTTTACAGTATATGGAATACCTGGACGTAAATCTTTCAAATCAACAACCATTTTTAAACCATTATCTGTATCATGGAATTTAATATGTCCCATATATGAAGTACCACCCTGACTGCTGCGAGTGTACATTTTTGCATAAACCTTATCAACATCTGCATTTTCATATGTCTGATACACCACAACCGTATCACTTTCAATCATTTCAACCGGCTGTGCATATACCGCCTTTTTATGATGATGTGCTTTTTTTTCTGGGCAACTTGCACATGCACTTAACAAGGCCGCTACACCCAATAC
This sequence comes from Candidatus Enterousia sp., assembly GCA_045645065.1. GTDB lineage: Bacteria > Pseudomonadota > Alphaproteobacteria > Rs-D84 > Rs-D84 > Enterousia. Next base: position 95,492 of record JAZRIB010000020.1, on the reverse strand, counting down.
AGAAGTGAACATAAACATTTTTTTCATTGCGTTTTTCATAAGTATTCTCCTTTTTTTGTTTCCTTATGGTTACGAAAAACATTTTATAATAATTTTATCTATTTTTCGCCAGGTTTGATTACCTAGGAATCCCCAGAAACACTGCGCATAGCCGATGAAAAAACACCTATATTTTACATTCAAATAAAATGATATTTTTTATACGTAGACATCAAAAAAAGGACAAAAAAATGTATACACTTATGCAACATTTAATCGCGTTCAAATACGCATGCAAAATCAATCATTGGTCAACCGATTCGTATTCAGAACATCTGCTTTACGATCGTTTAACCGAAGATTTAGATGACTTTGCCGACAGCATTGCCGAATCGCATTATATGGCACTTGATAAAAAAAATATATTCAAGCCAAATCTGTTGGATGCAAAATTAATCAGCAAAGATTTAATTAAAATGTGCAATACAATCATTGAATATCTTGAAAAATTACAAGGGGACGATGATTTGAACGAAGGCGACCTGTCACTGCTGGGTGATATCGAATCGGCTTTTCTTGGTAAACTTGCACTTGCCAAACTGGCAAAATAAAAAATCCCCACATTATTTGTGGGGTTATTTTTTTTATCTATGAACATAAAAACGCCGGCATTTTTTGCCGGCGTACATATGAACAGATATTCATACGTTCTTAGAACATAAAGCGAATACCTACATCGCCACCAAAATTATGTAAACCAGAATTGATATCTACATAATTATAACGTGCGGCTAAATCAACTGCGAAACGTTCCATATCAAACGTTACGCCCATTGTTCCCATTGCAGAAAAACGCGTTTTGCTGTCGCCGTGATGTGGAACATTTGTACCGCTGCGTGTAACATCTGTGAACGCAACACCCGCGCCTACGCCTGCGAATGGACGAACAACTTCATATGGTCCAAATTCCCAGTATGTATTCATCAACAACGTCTGCATTTTCGCTTTGATTTTTGCAGCACCAACACTACCAAAATCTTCGGTATCTTCTAAATTACCAAACATAGACCATTCAACTTCGGTACGTACTTTATCACAGATTTCCAACCCTAATGCAGCACGCCCCTGCAACACAGTATCTGTTACAGATTGTTTTTCACCATTCAAGCGATAGTTCAAGTTTGTATAAGATACGCCACCACGCAATCCGACATATGGGTCCATACCCCACATTGTCCAACTGCTGCCTTGGTTTGGATTATTCATTGCAAACGCAGGGCACGCCAACAACACAGCCAGTGTTGATACAACTATTTTTTTCATTTTTTCTCCTTTTATAAATTTTGTTTATGTGTTTTGTTTAGTTTCATGTCGACACAATAATACTATCAATGCACAACTAATATTTACATAGGTATGATTCCCTGGGGAAGAAATCAAAAAACAAAAAACGGCCACACCGTGACCGTTTATTTCTGGTGGACTCTGCTTGGGACTGTAAATCCCCATGTTCGTTTCACTCCATGGGCCCCATTCACTACGTAAGACTCGAACGGCGCAACGCTTGTTCTCGTCAACTGGCGTTCCGAACCCTTTTACGGGTTCTCGTCCGCTTTGTCCAACCCATAAAAAACGGCCACACCGTGACCGTTTATTTCTGGTGGACGCGCAGGGACTCGAACCCTGGACCCACTGATTAAGAGTCAGTTGCTCTACCAACTGAGCTACGCATCCGAAACTGAAAATCTTTCAGAACGGGGATAATTATAGACATTTTTACATAAAATGCAAGTTTTTATAATTCAGCACATCTAACCATCATACATTTTGTACGCAGGTCTGTATTTTTTATATCTTCAACCGTCTGTGCACCGGCCAACCACATAACACGACGCAAATCTGATTTCAAATAATCAAACAACGACACAACACCCATCCATCCCCCCAAAGACAATGCATAAATTACAGGACGACCAATTGCGACAATATCTGCCCCGGACGCAATCGCCTTAAAAATATGCGTACCGTTTCGAATACCGCTATCAAAAATAATAGGAACACGTTTATTTACACGTGCTGCAATTTCTGGCAAAACCTCAATAGACGCTGGCGCACCATCTAATTGTCGCCCACCATGATTAGACACCCAAATTGCATCAGCACCTGCTTCTATGGCGGTTTCTGCATCATCTGGATGTTGAATACCCTTTATAATTACTGGCAATCTTGTAAACGATTTTACATATCGTACCGTATCAGATGCAAATCTGTTCTGGGCTGCTGCAAATATAGAACTTATTCCCTGCCCTTTGGTATTACCAGATTTTTTTGCAACATTGGGTAATTCCAATGGGAATTTAAATTTATTTTTTGCATCACGGAATCTATTTCCGCCAATTGGCGCATCAACAGTCAACACAATTGCACGCATACCTAAACTTTCTGCTAACCGCACAATATGACGATTAAACGCATCATCCTTGCTAAGATATAATTGAAACCATTGTGGCGCACCATTACCTGCGGCGGCAATATCCGCCAACGAAGAACTTGCATAATTGCTGATTGACATAATCGTACCCGATGCCGCTGCGCCACGGGCTGTACCAGCCTCGGCCGAAATATGCGCCAAGCCGTGCGCTGCCGCTGGCGCAACAATAACCGGCAAAGATATATCTGTTCCCAAAATAGACGTATTTAGATTTGGCATATCTACACCACGCAAAACACGTGGCACAATATCCAATTCATCAAACGCGACAATATTACGTTCCAGTGTTTTTTCTGTTTCTGCACCACCGGCAATATAATCAAATCCATCCTGTGGGATAACAGCCGCCGCACGCGATTCCAAATCATTTACATCAATAATTTCAATTGACTTTTCATTGGTCGGCGCCTTATATTTTTGTGCATCCATACGTCCACGATGATACCGATAAAGAATATAACCCAACGCAGATGCCACCATACATACAAACAAAACAAAAATTAAAATTCGTTTCATATTATCAATCCCCTTGTTATTTTTATGACTGTATCATAACAAGGGGATATAAATTTATACGACAATATTCACAGTCTATTTCAAATAATCCGATGGATTGTACGCCTTGGTACCTTTACGAATTTCAAAGTGCAATTGTGGTTCATCAACCTTGCCGGATGCGCCAACAGTACCAATTTGTTGTCCAACATTTACACGTGTTCCACGTCGCACCGTCAAAGAATCCATATGTGCATACACTGTCATCCAGCCAGAAGCATGTTGAACAATAACCAGATTTCCCATACCTTTGACTTCATTACCCGCATATGCAACAACACCATTTTCCGCGGCCTTAACCACAGAACCACGTGCTGCACCAATATTTATACCATCATTAAACAAGCCACTTGTTTTTGCACCATATTTAGACAATATTTTACCACGCACCGGCCATGAAAACTTAGACGAAGAACGCGCACTGATTGTTGGTAATTTTTTTGACGGATCCGATGAAATCTTTTTTGTCTCTGTTTTTTCAGGCGTAACATTTGCCACCTTGTCTTTTGACGTCGTTTTTAATGACGCTGTATTTTTTACAGTCTTTACATTTGCACTGTCCAGATTTGGAACCTTTAATTTTTGTCCCACAGACAACGTAAATGGCGCACTTAATTTATTCATAACCGCTAAATCATTTACTGGCACAGAATATTTACGCGAAATCGAATACAGCGTATCCCCCGCCCCAACTGTTACATCAGACAACGCAACACGTGTTGTTGTTTGAACACCTGTTGCTTTCTTTTCTGGCACCGCAATAACGTCTGCCATCTGTTGTTTTGCCGTTGGTAAATTCAGACGTTGTCCAACCGACAACGCATATGGCGCACTTAATCTATTTACCGCCGCCAATTCGTCAACCGTTGTACCATGCTTACGCGCCAACGAATACAATGTATCGCCACGCGCAACAATAATTTCAGAATATTTTTCTGAACGGGCTTTACCTTCGCCACCATACATTGGCACCCGCAAATAATCATCAGAAGACACACTGACATTCTTGTCCACAGGCGATTCGTATTCTGCAACAACCACCACAGGTTCCGTTGTTGTTTCATCTTGAACCTGGGGCGGAATTATATAGTCATCCACAGATGCATACGTTACAAAATCATTTGATGACACCGATTCGGTTCCATACAGATTTGGCGATGCATATATACCATAATCTGTTGCCGCCGATGCATAGATTTCTGGATTTGTATTTGGGTCCGCCAACAACGCAGGATAACGCGCTGATATAAAATCTCCGACTGTGTCTGGTAAATTTACAATTTTAGGTTGCAAATCACATCCCTGCAACAGGGGCATGATTATCAGCGACAAAATCAGACTGAATTTTTTCACACACTTATTATATCACAAATTCAATCACGACGCATAAACAAAATACTTAATTCAAATAACAACCACAATGGTACTGCCAACAAAATCTGACTGACCACATCTGGGGGTGTCAATATTGCAGCCACAACAACAATTATAACAATCGCATATCGACGAAATTTTATCACAGCATTGCGTTTTAATAATCCAATTCTGTTCATCAATACCATTATCAAAGGCAATTGAAATGCGATTCCAAACACTTTTAACAAACCAATTGCAAACCCTAAATAATCACGCGCCGCCGGCAATATTACCGCTGGCACAGGTGTTGATAAATTTAGTTGAACAAAAAATTTGAACACCACCGGAAATAAAACCCAAAAAGCAAACGCCGCCCCAGTCAGAAACAACAACGGCGATGCAATTAAAAAAGGCCAAATAAAATCACGCTCTTTGTTTTTAAGCCCCGGCGCAACATATGCCCACACGTGCCACAAAACAACAGGCAACGAAACAAATAACGCGAACGTAAACCCCAATGAAAAACTTATCATCAAACCATCCGACAAACCACCGTACAAGAACGTCCCTGTATTCCACACTTTTAACAACGGCACCGTCAAAAAACCTTGAATCAATGGCGACAAATAAATTCCAACAAAAAAAGCACAAACAAAAATCAACAAAGTCCATAATATACGGCGTCGCATTTCTGCAAAATGTTGCATAATTGTCATCTGTTTCATTTATGACCCCGCTTTGACTTTTTTATTGGCTTTGAAAATTCAGACAAAATATCATCAGTTGTAGTTTTAATTAAATCATCAATCGGTGCTTCGCGTTCAATCTGTTCTTTGATTTTTTCAGACGCATCTGTCACACGCCAAACAACAGAACGAACAAATTTCACCACACGTGCCAAAAATTTCGCCACATCAGGCCACATACGCGCCGGAATAACCAGCACCCCAACCAACAAGACAACAAAAAATTCAGCCCAACTTATTCCAAACATTTTATTTAATCATAGAAATCATCACCACCACTGGTACTTATCGTTTTGTGTCGACTAATTTGGAAATAATCACGTCCAAAATTTGTTTTTGTTTTCAAATCATTAAACACAACATCTGTCTTGGCACCTGTTGCATCAACCACCGACCAAGAATTTAATTTAACAGGTTTTTTATCAAACACAACCGTCATATATCCCAATCCTTCTTGCCCTTTTAGATTCATTTTCAGCGAAAAAGAATTGTTACCATCAACCGTTTCAACAACATTGATATCAGCATTGTGCAAATCAATATTTTTACGCACCAATATCCCCGCCGGTGTACTGGTTAACGGCACAGTCGTAATTTGATCCAACGATTTATCAAAGAAATATAAATCATCACCATCTGAAATTAATTGAATTGGCATATTTGCATAATCCAAACGAACACGTCCTGGACGCAGCATTGCAAAATCACCACCTTCATTTCGTCCATTGGCTGTCTGAACAAAACCGCCGGTCAATCCAGTTATTGAATTCAGATATTTTTCCGCGCTTTGCACCAAACTATAATCCACAGACGCATTTGCCGCACCACACATAAATGCAACCAGTATAAAAAATAATTTTTTTATCATTACTTTATATCCTCCCGAAACAACTCGATTATACGATTACGGACATTTTCCAACGAATCGTTCACAACCGCCCCCGCTGCGCACGTATGTCCACCACCCCCCAGTGCTTCTGCAATATGATTAACTGGTTTTCCACGACTGCGCAGTGACACACCTGTTTGTTCTGCTTTTTGCTCTTTCAAGAATGCAATATATTCCACACCTTTGATTGACCCCAGCAGATTCAACACCGTTTCCCCACGTCCGTCCAGATACTTATAATCCTTGTGCGGAATTATCGCGATTGCCAATTTTCCCTTAAACAAAAATTCTGCACGTGATGCAGCCTCTGCTTCAACAACAACGGCCTTGCGCGGTTTGTTACGCAAAGCTTCAAACAAATGGCGCAACACAACCCCGTTATTAATCAATTCTGCCATTATATTCATAACACGACCATCACGAACAAATTTGAAATTTCCAGTATCCGTAATCAACGCAACTGCTAATAAATCCAGAACATCTTTATCAAATTTCCAATTCGCAGTTTTCATAATATCAAACAATATTTGCCCTGTTGCAGCCGCTTTTTCATCATCAACGCACAAATGCCCCAACCGTTCACTATTTTGATGATGATCAATTTCCACAATAAATTTTGCGTTATCTACAATTGGTCGTGCACCACCAATATGATTAGGCGTACCATAATCCATTAAAACAACCAAATCATAAACTTCTGATAAATCGACACGTTCATAGTATTTAATCCATGAACGTAATGGCATTTCATCAAGATATTCTGGAATATTTCCATCATAAATACAGGTTGGACGCACCCCATAATTTAATTCAATTAACTTTGCCAATGCCAACACACTGCAATACGAATCACCATCTGGATTTTTATGTCCCATAATTGCGATATTTTTCGCAGCACTAATTTTTTCAATAAAAATTTGTATATTTTGTTCCATTTTTATACCGCAATATCTTCCAAAACGAACTGTGCAGACACGCGTCCATTATATTCGTTTTCTTTTAACTTACCCAACATCTTTATCTTAGCATTGACATTTCCATCGTCCAGCAAAAAATCACCCACTGGGGTATGTGACAAATTAAAACCTACAAATGACACATTCGTACCACTGCTGGTTGCAACAGTACCACGTAAATGTGCACCATTTCCCATTGTTGACGCATGACGCAACACCGCACCATGTAAAACTAATGTTGGCTCTGGATTACCTTGACCAAACGGTTCAAGCGCATTTAATTTATTAACCAATCGCATTGTTGCGCCCCCTGCATCCATCTCAGCATCCACCACAACTTCGCGCGCAGGCATCTGACCATGCAACTGTTCACGCACTGCGTTTTCCAAGAAATCACAAAAAGCGTGTTCATTTTCTACACTTAATGAAAATCCCGCAGCCGCTGCATGCCCACCACCCTCAGACACGATTCCAGCCGCCAATGCATCATGAATAATTTTTCCTAAATCGACACCTGGGATTGAACGCCCAGACCCATTAATAACCCCCTCAGATTTCGTTGCCACACAAGATGGTAAATTATACTTATCTTTTAATCGACCTGCGATAATTCCCATAACACCGCCATGCCAATTTTCCTCACACAAAAACAAACTACAATTCCCGTTTGCACAACACTTTTCAGCCATTTCAACTGCGCGCAACATAATTGCGTTTTGAATATCGATTCGTTCTTGATTCATCTGGTGCAGTTTTTCTGCCAACGAATGAGCAATCAACGGATTATCTGTTAACAATAAATCCAACGCAGGTGTTGCCGAATCCAAACGCCCTGCTGCATTTAAGCGTGGCCCCAACGCAAACCCCGCAGAATATACCGATGGTTTATCTATTTTTGCAACATCCATCAACACACGCAACCCCAGATTCTGGCGCAACCCCATCACTTTTAATCCAGTTGCAACAAATGCACGATTTAATTCAACCAAAGGCATCGTATCGCAAATTGTTCCCAACGCCACCAAATCCATAAAATTCATCAGGTTTAATGATTCTATTTTCCCAGACATATCTGCCGGCAAATCACGTGTTTTCAATTCCCGATTAAGTGCCACCACCGTTAAAAAAGCCACCCCAACACCCGCCAAATAATTTAATTCCGATGTATCATCTGTACGTTTTGGGTTCACAACCGCATCTGCGTTCGGCAAAACAGAATCTGGTGAATGATGGTCAGTTACCACAACACGTAATCCACATTGTTTTGCAAAATCAACTTCCTTGTTTCCGCTGATACCACAATCCACCGTTACCAATAATTTTGCACCCACATTTGCAATTTCTTGGACTGCGGCGATATTTAATCCGTAACCTTCGCCATCACGTGTTGGCAAATGCCAAATTACATCTGCGCCAATTTCACGTAAATACTTTACAAATACCGCCGTTGATGTAATTCCATCAACATCATAGTCGCCATATATTGCGATTTTTTGTTTTGCTTCCACTGCATCCGCAATGACACATGCTGCCACATCCATATCGCACAAAACAGACGGGTTTGGCATATATTCCTTGATACTGGGATTCAAGAACCGTTCGACATTATCAATGCCACGTACTGCTAAAATTCTGTCAACTAAATCATCCGTCACCCCTATGCCATCATCTGTACATACAGGCAACACCCATGCTTGCCCCAGCATGGATTTCTCAACTAATACTCTCACGCGCTACTCTTTTTTTATTATCAGTATTATTATAATCTAAAATTATTCAAATAGCAACGGCAGTATACTATCCAAAATTTTTCCCGTTGTTGGCACAGCATTCCACGCGGCCGTTCTCCATCCCCACGAATCTTTTGTAGCCTGTGGTTCATCTAAAACGACCAATATCGTATATTGTGGTGCATTGGCTGGGAAAATACCAACGTACGCGGTCAGATTACGTTTATTATCAACCTTGCCATTACTGTATTTTTCCGCTGTTGCTGTTTTACCACCAATTTCAATACCTGCGATACGCGCTTTTTTACCACTTGTTTCTTCGTTAACCCGCAACATAATCTTGCGTAATTGCGATGAAAATTCTTCTTGTAAAACACGTTCCCCACGCACAATCCCCAAACCACGTTTTTGCAACGTTGGGTATATATAAATTCCACCATTTGTAACCGCATTAACCCCCAACATTAAATGCATTGGCGTTACCGCGATTCCGTGTCCAAAAGATACCGTTGCACGTTCAACCGGCCCCCATTTTTGTGGCATCAATCCACGTTCTGTACGACCGAACTCTAAATCCAAAGCCTGATTAAAATGTAATTTTTCAAAGAATTCACGCTGTGCAGAATCTGGCAAATCCAGCGCAATTTGTGCACTGCCCACATTACAAGAATGCATCATAATTTCTTCGACATTCAAATTTGGACGTGGTGGTTTGAAACTGCGAATATCACGAATTCTGTGAACGACACGACCAAACTTATCTTCGATTGGGAACGGTTCTTTGACATAGTATTCTTTGTTAATACCATTTTCCAACGCCAACGCCGTATTAAATATCTTGAATATAGACCCCATTTCAAACACACCACGCATTGGCATAAACATACGATTACGTGTCGGGTCCAGTGAAAGATTTTCTGGGTCATAATCCGGCAAAGACACCATTGCAATAATTTCGCCCGTACGCGAATTCATAAGCATTCCCATCGCAGATTTTGCCCGATATGTCTGCATTGCAATAGACAATTGGTCATAAAACACCGCTTGCACACGGGCATCCAACGACAATTGCAACGGATCTTTGTTTTCAATCAGATATTTATTATAAACACGTTCTGCGCCTTCCAGACCACGTCCATCACCACTAACAAAACCAACCGCGTGCGAAAACATACGCCCCTTTGGATATTTTCTATCTTGGACAGGTTCTATTTCCAGACCACGCAAGCGGGCTTTTTTAATCATATCACGCTGATATTCACTGGCATACTTTTTCAAGTATATAAACCGACGCGAAGAATTAACCAAATCCAGTGCCTGATTCAAAGAATATTCATACGGCATTGCGCGATGAATCATATTTGCAACCGCTTCCCTATCTACAACGTCACGATTACGCAAAACGATATGCCCAGACATAACATTTTTTGCCAATATATCACCATTTCTGTCGATTATATCTGCACGATGAACAGCCCAATCACCGTCCGCCACCGCACGACGGGTATTATCCGTCCCACTTATCCCCAAATATAACGTCCAGCATATAAAGACAACAAACGCCACACACAACCAACGATACACAGTATGCATACGTCCCCGCCCTGCGCTATCGCCGCGAATTCCTGAAAAACCATGCTTAAAAATATCTTGACCGACGTTAAACATCTGATTTCTTTAATTCCCTGTCTGGCAACGCATTAATTGTTACCGATTTTTGATATCCGATTGGCACAGCATTTTGCACAACCCCACCGACCAAATTTCTTAACACTTCTGGTCGTTTATACCCTTCGAATCGGGTTGCTGCATCTGCTATTTCTTGTTGTGTACGCACTATTTCGGCACGCACATGATTTCGCGTACGATTTTGCGTACGGTAACAAACCTGTAATCCAATGGTTAAAAACAGCACCCCACACAACGCCCATATACCAATATGAAACATTTTTTCATCGTCACTCATTTGATGCCATCTCCCCCGTTTTTATTCCCAACCATTCTATCACAAATTATGAAAAAAACGAACCATAGATTCCAATCCGTTTAATCGCCCCGCCCCCAGATTAATATCCAAAGATGAAAATTCAGACAAAATATCCATTTGCTTGATTTCATCAATTGATTTTCCATGGGTCATAGCAATTAAAATTGCAACAATTCCACGCACCAACGCCGAATCGGCACGACCATAAAACAGATTTCCCAATTGACATATTTCGACCCGTGATGCACACCCAACAATTTCATTGCAAATCGCCCCATCGGGCACCGGTGCCAAATTACGCCCAAAATCCATCACCATTTCTAATTTTTCAACCGGATCTGTAATTGATGATAAAATATTTTTTATATCCACATACGTCATAACAATTACCACCCCTGCTCTGTTAAATCCAGTTCCAGACGCGCCACATCTGACATTTTTGACAAATCCCACGGCGGATCCCACACCAATTCAACCCGTACAGGCGTATCCCCCACAGTGTTTTGCACAACATCCTTTAATTGCGCCATTAATTCTTCCATCATTGGACACGTGGGACTGGTAAAAGTCATTGTGATAACAATTTCAGATTCGTTTATTTCGATATTATATATCAGCCCCAAATCCCATATATTCACCGGTATTTCAGGATCATAGACCGTCTTGATTGCATTGATTATATCATCGCGCGACACCATCATTTTACACACCCCCGCACAATATCTATAAATGCATTTATATCATCAATCGTATTATATGCGCCAATTGACACACGCACAGAACCATCGATATTTAATTTCTGATGAATCCAAGACGCACACATATTCCCGACACGAATACAAATATTTTTTGCACCTGCGATTACCCCAAAATCCAACACATGCATACCATCAATTACAAAACTTAATAATCGTGCATCACGTTTTGACAATATTTTCACACGTTCTATTTTAGATAATTGGTCGTACAAATATTTGATTAAATTTGAATCTGGTCGATTATTTTTTATTTCATCAATTGCAACAGACATACCCGCAATCTGGGTCAACGGCAGTGTCCCCGCTTCAAAGCATTCGGGTACCGGCATAAATTTAACATCACCATCACGCGCAATAACATTTACCATACCGCCACCAAATTTATCTGGTGCAAAACGACTTGGGTTTTTTATGTACATCACACCAACACCTGTATCAGCGCCGATTTTATGCCCTGAAAACACCAAGAAATCACAATCCCATTTTTTTACATCAATTGCATCATGTACAACATACTGCGCGGCATCAATTATAACGATTACATTTGGATTTTTTTCACGCGCCATACGCACGATTTCCGGGATATTTTGTGCAACCCCCAAAACATTAGACATCGCCGTCACAACAAAAATATCTGCATATGGGATTTTTTCAATATCAATATTCAAATCTTTATCCAGCGGACATACAGCAATTTGCGCCCCAGACATTTGAAATGGCAATCGCGCACTGTGATGATCTAAATCAGAAACTGCAACAACCGTATCTGCGTTTGGTTTTAATATATTAACGATTCGGTTAATAGCGTCTGTTGTGCCAGACGTAAAAACAATATTTTCAGCATCTGCATTTATAAAATCCGCAACAGCACGACGTGTATTACGCACCATATTATCCACCGCCGCCACGCGCCCACAAACCCCACGTCCAGAATTAGCATACACATCCTGTAAAAAATCTGTTTCAGATTGAATTAATCTGTCTGATTTTAACATTGTCGCAGCACTATCTAAGTATATGAAATTATTCATTTTGTTTTTCTCTTGCATTTTACGTTGATTATAATACACTCTTGCCGAATATCAATAAATATCCAAGGAGAAAAAAAGATGGCACTAGTACACGCAAACGATACTACAATCGACACATTTATCGGCAATGGTATTACTCTGGTTGACTTTTGGGCATCTTGGTGTGGTCCATGCCGCATGTTTGGTCCAATTTTCGAATCTGTATCTGAAAAAGTACCAAACGTTACATTTATCAAATTTGAAATAGACGAATCGAACCGACGCACACCTGCAAAATACGGCATTCGCAGTATTCCATCTGTTCTGGCGTTCAAGAACGGCGAACTGGTTGAAGCGCGCAGCGGTCTTATGGACGAAGACACAGTTATTGATTGGATAAAGGAATTACAAAATGGCAACTAAGAATTACAAGAACATTGAACTGGACGCAAAGTACAAACCAAAATTGTCCGAACCATATATGTGCGCGGAACAATTGGCATACTTTTATAACATCTTGAACACCCAGCGCGAAGAACTGCTTAGCGAACGTGACGAAGTATTAAACGCCGTCCGTATGGCCGATAAAACCGAAGCGGTTGGTGCTGGCGACGAATCGGACAACGCATCATATAACCAAGACATTACGATGGATTTACGTATGTCCGAACGCAGTAATAAATTGTTACAAAAAGTTAACGCCGCCCTGGAACGCATAGAAAACGGAACATTCGGATTCAGCGTTGTATCTGGCGAAGAAATCGGTCTTAAACGTATGATGGCGCGCCCATTGGCGACAATGACGGTCGAAGAACAAGAAGAATACGAAGCACGCCGCAAATAAAAACACCCGCCAAACGGCGGGATTTTTTTTAAAACAACTTGAACTTATAATTCGTACCTGCGCGGAATGTTGTATCTGCACTGGAAATTCCGGCACCTGCATTCATCGACCAGTTGTCGGTTAAACCAATCGCAAAGCCAAACGCGGCCGCCGATTCGCCATTGTGATAACCGTATCCACCACCCACAGATACCTCGCCACGGGCAACATCAGATACCGCAACCGAAGATAATGCCGCCACACTTGCAATACCGGCCGACAAATCTTTTTCGATATCATTTACACTGTTTTCCAATTTTGAAATTGCCGCACTGTTTAATGCGATTGCATCTGCGTTTGCCGCAATTGCATCATTTGCCAATACCGCATTGGTATAGTATCCCTGCATAATAAAGGCTGTATCATTGATAATGCCATTTACCACACCGATATTATCCGTTTCGTTTTCATACGCAGATGTTGTATTTTCTGTTTTTGCCCACGCCACCAGGTCTGTCATTGGATCAGAACTGCCATTCAGTGCGACACGCAAATCACGCATTGCATCCCACGAATTATCGATACGTTCAATTGCTGCACGTGCATCCTCCAACGTGGTATTCATTTCTGTACCATATGTTGCAAATGCTGGTGCTGTCATAATTGCGCACAATGCGCCACCTAGAAAGATTTTTTTCATTTTCTTTTCCCTTTGTATTTTTGTTAAACAAAAACCACCAAATAAATTGGTGGCCAGGGGGTTAAGAAAATCATAAGAAAGAATGACCCCTGTGGCCTTTACGCATACGCGCTGTTATATAGCCACAGGCCCCCCGACCGCAATCGGGAAAAATCAGACAAAAGAAAAAGCGCATCCGCGCCAGTTTTTTGTCCCAGGTCGGATTTCAATGCGAATAATGACGCATCGCTTTCTTAAAGGATTTCTTACGTCCCCGAAGCCAACATCCCTGTTGGATTCAAACTAATTATAAACTACACACAACAAAATATAAAGAAAAATATTTATTTATATATGCATTATATTGCACTTTGAAAACACCCGCCAAACGGCGGGATTTTTTATTTCTTTTTAACCGATTTTTTGGCGGGTGCTTTTTTTGCAACCTTTTTGGTTTCTGGTTTTTTGGTATCTTTTAGTTCTTTTTTGAACACATTAATACCATCGGCCAGATTTCGCATCATTCCCGGGATTTTGTTACTCATAAACAAAATCATCACCAAGATTACAATTAAAATTATTTCGGTCCAACCTAATCTCATATCTGTCCCCTTTGATTATTTTGCAACATAGCAATCCAAACCATCCGATTTCGCGTTACGACAGAAACCATTTGCATCATTTGCTGTCTTGAACGCCACACGCAGACGATATGTCGTTGTGCCATTTTTCAACTGTGCCGCCAGGATAACAAACTGTTGTCCCTGGAACAGACTTTGGTGTGCATTACGAATTTGACGTTGTGCATTTTCCGCCAACGCACGTGTGCTGTATGAACCAAATTGAACATACCATGAACCTGCGGGTGCCGAACTGGCAGTTTTCTGAACAACCGGCTTTGCAGCTGGCTTTGCTGCTGGTTTTACGACTGGCTTTGCCGCCGGTTTCGCAACAGGTTTCGCCACTGGCTTTGCGACTGGTTTCGGCTGTTCGCGAACCTCTGGTTGCGGTTTTTCTTCAACCGCTGCTGGGTTAAATTTAACTTCTTTTCTATCTTCTACAACACGCACTGGTACGCCTGGGGTTGGTTGTACGACCTGAGGCTGCACAGCAGGCTGTGGTGCCGGTGGCATAACATTCATTGGTTGTGCAGGCGACCCATCAACAACAATCGCCGGCGCATCCAAATCCACTTCTATCGAAGACGAAGAATCCCCACCAACCGTACGTACAATTACATATGTTGCCAGAACAATGACAACCAAACCAACTGTCAACAACAGCCACGGTTTCTTTGGTCGTGGACTTGCAAACGGTGTGGCATCCGGCAACGCATCCATAGATGCACCATCGTCTAAATCTAATAAATCCAAGTTATCATCATTCATTGTAAAATCCCCCATTTATAAAATTCTCTCGTTGTATTATATCATAAAAAAAACGAATAACCAAACGGATAGAATAAAAAAACAAGAGATACGATTATCCGTATCTCTTGCCTGCTTTATTTTGGCATTTGACCAAAGTTTGGCGGAACAATTAACTTGTGGTTTTCCGCGACTATTGGTTCAACCTCACACGTTCTGGCGCACGCAGACAACACACATGGCACAACCAGCGCAACCAGCAATATAATTTTTCTCATATCCCCCCCCTTAAACTACATTGGCATCTTAACAGCATTCTTCATCATTTCGACGAATTCCGCCATTGGCATAGATTCCTGTTTTTCAACACCCAAACGACGCAGGGTTACCATCTTGTCGGCGGCTTCTTTTTCACCAACAACTGCGATGATTGGCGTTTTTGCCAACGACAATTCACGGATTTTATAGTTCACTTTTTCATCACGCAAATCTGCACGTGTATTTACACCCGCCGCACGCAATGCAGACACAACTTCGTTTGCATACTCTGCGTGTTTTTCAGAAATCGGCGTTACCACAACCGGCTCTGGGCTTAACCACAATGGCAAATTACCACCTGTTGATTCCAGCAAGATTCCCATAAAGCGTTCAATCGAACCCAACATCGCGCGATGCAACATAATTGGACGATGCTTTTCACCATCTTCGCCGACATAACTTAAATCGAATCGTTCCGGCAAATTCATATCCAATTGCACCGTACCACACTGCCACACGCGTCCCATAGAATCGCGCAGATAGTTATCGATTTTCGGACCATAGAATGCAGCATCCCCTTCGGCGATTTCAAATTCAATACCGTTTGATTCCAGCGCATGTTTCAATGCACCCTCGGCCTTGTCCCAGACTTCGTCACTACCAATACGGAATTCAGATTCTTTTCTGGTTGCCAATTTCATTGTGATTTTATCAAATCCGAATTTGCCATAAATATCCTTGATAAAGCGCAGGATTTTTACAACCTCTTCTTCCAGCTGTTCTTCGGTACAGAAGATATGCGCATCGTCCTGGGTAAATTCACGAACACGCAAGATGCCAGACAGACCGCCCGCCGCCTCATAGCGATGAACCTTGCCAAATTCAGCCATATATAATGGCAAATCTTTGTATGAACGCAGCCCATGTCCAAACACCAACATTCCACCCGGGCAAGACATTGGTTTAATACAGAACACCTTGCCATCTTGGGTTTTACCGGAATAATTGTGTTCACCATATTTTGCCCAGTGCCCCGACCGTTCCCACAAACATCTGTCCATAACCGCCGGCGTTGAAATTTCCTGGTACCCGGCCAATTCCTGACGACGACGAACAAATTCAATTAATTTGCGATACATTTTGTATCCCTTATCGTGCCAGAAAACAGACCCCGGTGCATATTCTGGTTCAAAGTGGAACAAATCCATATCTTTGCCCAGCTTACGATTGTCACGTGCAGCGGCCTCTTCCTGCATTTTCAGGAAATTATCCAATTCCTCTTTGGTTGCGAATGCATCAACATAAATACGCTGTAACATTTTATTTTTTGCGTCCCCCTTCCAGTATGCGCCGGCAACACTTCGAATTTTGAATGCGTCACGTGGCAAATCTTTGGAACTTTCCACATGTGGCCCACGACACAGATCAACAAAATCACGGAAAGTATAGATTGATAAAGCTTCGCCCGCCGCATCATATTCATTTAACCATTCCATTTTATATGGTTGTGCCGCAAAGATTTCTTTGGCTTCATCAATTGACACATTGCGTTGTTCAAATCGACCATTTGACTTAATCAAATCACGCATTTCTTTTTCGATTTTTGCAAAGTCTTCTTCGGAAAAACGATATTCTGTATCAAAATCATAATAGAACCCGTTTTCGATTGCCGGCCCACCCGCGAACTTAACATCTGGGTGTAATTTTTTTACCGCTGCCGCCATAACGTGCGCCAACGAATGACGAATAATTTCAATATCATATGACATAATAACTGTCCCTTGTGTTTATTTTATTATTTTTAAAAGCTGATTAATTATAAGAATTTACGCGGCCCGCCGCAACAGAATTTACACCCCCAAAGGGGTTGTAGTTGTTGTTGTAAATAAAGACTTAAACAAATTCATACCATGAATGATATTGCATATGCACAAAAAAATCAAGTCTTACCATATATTCACTTATTAATTATTTACTCTTTTATTAAAAACTGATATAATTTACCCCAGAGATGAGAAAATTTGCGACATGTTTTTTCGCATTTATCCTGTTTGCACCATCTGCATTTGGTGCAACTGCTTCGCGTGCAATTCCATCAAACATATCTGATCAAAGCAATCAAACAACCAAACCTGTTGAACAACAAAATTCTGTACGTTCGACAACGGCACGCACTGCGACGCGTAAAATTATCACCCCAAAATCTGAGGTTACCCCAACCAACGATCAAACCATTGCGCGTGGCGCAACATCACGTGGCACCGCCCCCCGCAATGCATCACAAATATCATCATCTGACAAATTAAGCGCGGCTGTAAACACAGTTGGTCGTAACGTACGTGTTTCTGATGCCAGTATAAATAACAACCCTGCCCTGCGTCGTGCCGGTGTTATTCTGCGCCCCACCACGGCTGAGGTTGGCGGACGCGCCACCATTGCTGGCACAGATATCCAGACCGGTTCTAATATTGATGAACAATTACGTGGGATACAAAACCGTGCTGCTACACGCGAAACCATTGACCAGGCCAAAGAACGTCTGGAACAGACCGCCGAATTAAACAAATCATGCCAAGAACAATATAATGATTGTATGGATCAATTTTGTGCTGTAATCGATACAAACCAGGGTCGTTGTTCATGCTCTTCTAACCTTACCAAGTACACCAAGGTCGAAGAAGCCGTCAAAAATGCAAACACAGAATTAAACAATGTTGCGCAACGGATTCGCTATGTTGGATTATCTGCGGATGAAATCCGTGCCATCTTAAACGAAACAGAAGCCGAAGCCGCCCTGTCTGGTCAAAAAGACACAACCGAAACCCGCAACATGTTAGCAGAAATAGAAAGCTTAATCAAAGACCCAACCGGTTCAACATCTTCGTATGCGGGCGAATCGTTTGGACTGGATTTGAATCTAGATTTTTCATCAGACACATCTGATATATTTAATCTTGATTTCTTGAATCTTGACACCAACAGCAGTTTTTCAAACCTGCGCGGTTCAGATTTATACAACGCCGCCCGCAGCCGTTGCAGCACAATTTTGAACCAATGTAAAAGCGCGGGCGCAACATCAAAACAGATTACAGGTAACTATGATTTGGCCATCGACAAGGATTGTATTGCGTATGAAAAAGGTCTGAAAAAAATGAACGAAACATTGGTTTCCAATGTTCGCAGTGCCGAATTAATGTTACAGAAAGCGCGCCTGGCCGTGTTACAAAACAAAAACCAATATGATGCGAAGGGGTGCATTGCCGCCCTGGATACATGTATGCGTGATGATATGGTCTGTGGTGATGATTATTTCAAATGCGTTGACCCAACCAAGCGTTATATTGATGAAAACGGTAATGTTGTATTGGGGCAAAACATTACACTGATTACAGAATTTATGGAATATTACAATAATGCGGCCATTGATAAAACATTTTTAACTGATGCTAGTGCGGTGCAAATCACAGATGAACATTGCAAACCTAGTTATACAGCAACACAAGATAGTAACAACCAAACAAAATATGAGTATGAGAGTGGTGGCGATGGAAAGTGTGTAACACGATACCTGTTGGAAAAGATTGGTACTGGACAAAAGGCAACCGATGGTGGCCTGTGCCGTGCGGTATTGGACAAATGTCAATATTACACATATACTGACAACACATACCAACCATATAATGATATTGTCGTAAATTATATCCAACGTGCAATGGTAAATATTCGCGCCGCCCAGCAACGTATTATATCTGACTATGCATCCAGTTGTATGGTTGATGTCGCCCAGTGTTATAACAACCAAGTAACCCAGGTTAACGCATGGTCATCCAGCGCCAGCATCACCAGTATATACAATGTAATGCGTGGCGCATGTCGCAATGTAGCATTAACATGTGGATACGCAATATTCGCTGGGCCACCGGCATTGGACCCAAACAATAACAACCCAACAGCCGGTTGTCCTGCTGCCGCAAACGCGACTGATGTTGCAACACAAAACAACGAATACGTGAACTGTATATCTGAAATGTTCTATGAATCATTGTTGTGTCCTGCTAATTCACAATACACCACGGTAACAGGCACCCCGGGTACAGACGAGGGCTATGTAAACGCAGTATGCAAATGCTTGCCTAAATTCGAACCGATTGGAAACCAATGCTTAGCAAAATGCACCGACGGCAAAACACGCAACGAATTTGGAAGTTGTACAAAAGACGATTAAAAAACCGGCGTTTGCCGGTATTTTTATTTCCTTTGTAATCGCGATACAGTCCACCCTATCTTAATTTACTGTGTTTGCATGTTTTCCTGCTGTATTCCAGAACAGCCTTCAAATTATTTTTTTGCTTATTATCCCACAAATAACACAAATAAAGTACACCGTTTATATATGCATTAACATTTCCATACCAATCCTCTTTTACACTTAACTGGCAACGTTCTGCACACCCATCGCAACATTCATCCGTTGTCAGTTCTTTTGCTATTGGTCTGCCATTACTAGCGCTAATGGAATTATATTTTTCATTTTCTTGATATTCATACGGCATAACGCAACCTTACAAATCCAAAATGCACCCGAACAGAACGGCAAAGAAGAAACACACACTGCCCCCAATTACGAACAGATGCCACACCGCATGTGAAAACTTCATCCGGCGCCACAGATAGAATATCACACCAATTGTGTATGCCAATCCCCCCGCCAATATAAACCACAGGCCACGCACGGGAATACTGCGAATCATTGCCGGCAAAATGAACAACAATGTCCATCCCATTGCAACATATAATGCCACCATCCATTTTGGCTGTTGCTTTGGAGTACGGATTTTCATGTATGATCCAAACAACACAATCCCCCATAAAATTCCAAACACAATCCATCCAATCAGCCCCCGCAGATTCACCAACAAAAACGGCGTGTATGTTCCCGCAATCAGGGCGTAAATCGCAACACTATCCCAGACCTCAAAAAAACATTCGTGTTTTTTACCAATTGTTGCATGGCACATTGTTGACCCGAAATACAGTGTTATCATCGTCACACCAAAAATAGCGCACGACACAATCGCCCACGCGTCGCCCTTAATCCCGGCAAACACCACCAACAATGTCAATGCCGCAATGGCCAGGCCGATACCAATCCCATGGGTCAGGATATTTACAATCTCTTCCGCGTGCGTAGATGGCTTTTCCCAGCGGAACAATCCCGTTGCACGCAAAACCTTTAATAATTTTGATGCGTGCGCATCTTTTTTTACCGCTTTGATTCGCGCCCGTTTTGATTGTGTCATTTGATTGCTCCTTCGATTCGTTTAATGACCCGTTCACCGCCCATAACCGACATAATGGAATACAGGTCCGGCGTATTTGTGCGACCCGATAATGCCACACGCAGGTTCATTGCCACATCACCATTTTTAACACCTGTCCTTTCGGCAATCGCAACAATTTTTGCCCACCAAGTGTCTTTGTCATCGGCCGGATTATATGTTTCCAAAAATGCCCGCAACGCGTCCCCATTAAATTCATATTCAGCATTTGTAACAAATAAATCATCCCAGAAAAACGCAACATTTTCCAATGTCTGGGACCATGTGATAAAGTCTTTACGTACACGCTTTGGATTATCACGTTCAATCCCCAACACACCGGTCAGGTAATCTACATCCGCCACCTGCATTTTGTTTGCGTCTGTACCATATTCATTTGCCCAATTTACAACACGATTAACCAATTCTGGCACCGGCAGTGAACCAATAAATTCCTTGGCCCACCATTCCAGTTTTTTCATATCAAACAACGACCCAGATACCGGCATTTTCTTTGGTCGCATTTCATAGTCCCAGAACGATTTAACCGCACCCTTCATCTTGGATTCTTCGTAACCCGGTGCCAGGATATTCCCCAAATATTCAATAACCGATTCGACCGGCCATCCCGCCTCCAAGAAGAAGGCAACATTTGCCTCTGGGTCTTTACGTTTTGATAATTTACGTTGTTTACCCGTTTCTTCGTCTATTTTATCCAATGTCGCAATATGAACATACGCCGGCAAATTCCAACCCATCATGCGAAACATTTGAACATGCATTGCAAATGTTCCGAAATACGATTCATCACGCACAACATGTGTTGTATGCATAAAGTGATCATCACATAAATGTGCAAAATGATACGTTGGCAAACCATCCGTAGATTTTATCAAAACAGTATCTTCATTATGTTCCGGCACAGATATCGAACCACGCACCGCATCTTTACAGAAAATACGCTGTTCTGGATTACCCATTGAATACAAACGAATCGATGGAACCAACCCCCGGTCCAGATATGCGATAATTTCTTCTTCGCTTAAATCTCTATCGCGTGCCCATTCACCATAGATACCGGTTGCGAATCCCGCCGCCTTTTGATTTTCACGGATTTCATCCATTTCTTCCTGTGTTAAAAAGCATGGATACGCCAACCCACGCGCCAACAAGTCCGCCGCCACAGAATGATAAATATCCTTGCGTTCTGATTGATAATACGGACCATACGTTGGATCATTTTCATATTTGATACCAAATTCAGCCAATGAATTTATAATAACATCAACAGCCTCTTTATTTTCACGTTTTGTATCTGTATTTTCGATACGCAACAAAAACACCCCATTTGATTGCTGGGCCAATTTATAACTAATCAACGCACTGTATAAATTCCCCAAATGCATATATCCCGTTGGACTGGGGGCGAATCGTGTAACAAAGGCACCATCTGGCAAATTCCGTGGTGGAAATTTTGCTTCTAATTCATCCAATGTATATTTTGGTGCGCCGCCCAACACACGTGCGATTAAATCCTTTGATAAACCCGTTCTCATTTTTGTTTTCCTTTTTCCCATTCTGATTTTAATTTTGAATAAACAATCAAATCACGTGGCGAACCATATAAAACATACCCATGTCGCAGAACACCTTCTTGCTTATACCCTGCCCGTTTTGCCACAGCCTGAGATTTTATATTTTCTGTATCAACCTTGATTTGTAATCTATTCATGTCGCATTTTCCAAACGCAAAATCTTCTAAAAACTTAATACCACACGTCACAAAACCACGACCATTAAAATCAGATGCCAACCAATAACCAATTTCTGCACATTTATATCTTTCATTAACATCCACAAAACCGTGTCCTCCAACAATTTTACCATCCACCTGAATTAGATATGACGGCTCTTTTGTATCAGATATAGAATTCAGATAATTAAACGCAACTTCTGGTTTTATATACAAACCAACCCATTCCAACCATTGCGCCAAAAAATCTTTATTTTTTTTAACAAGATCAAAAAACTCTTTGGCTTTATCAAAAGTCACATCTGGTTTAAGCATTTCGAAATTACCACAATCAATCTGTCTTGGAAATTCAATCATATCTATATATTCCTTGTGTTTTACTAATCCCAATTCTATACTAAATATATGGAAAAACAAGAAATAAGAACATTTGGACGTCGTCATGGCAAAAAATTATCAGCACGCCAAAATTGGCTGGTTGAAAACCTGTTACCAAACTTAAAACCAACCACTGGCGATATTTTAGAAATCGGATTTGGTGCGGGCGAACACGTACGCGACCTGGCGCGAAATAATCCCGACAAAGTTATAATTGGCGCCGAACCATTTATGAACGGCGTAGCAAGCCTGTTGTCGGCAATGACAGACGAAAAAACGAATCGGATTTTAGGTGAATATACGGGCATTCGTATTTGGGCGGATGATGTTCGTGATTTCCTGCGTGAAACAGATTCGAAATTTGAGCAAATCTGGGTCTTGCACCCTGACCCATGGCCAAAAGCGCGACATGAAAAACGTCGTTTATTATCCGCAGAATTTTTGAACCTGTTATCAAAATATTTACGTGATAACGGTGAAATAATCATCGGCACAGACCATTGGGAATATTTTGATTGGATACGTGAACAAATAAAATCAACGTCCCTGATTGCGACAATTCCAGACATGGAAATTATTCAGACCCGTTATCAGCATAAAAACAAAGCGGGCACAACTGCGCCAAAATATTTAATTCTAAGAAACGCTTAGTAATTTACAAAAAATCGTAACCCCGACATCAGTTCCGTACGCATTGATTCGACCAATCGGCGCGCCTGATCGATTCGTTCAGGTCGATTTTCCAGCGCAAAATACAGAGCCCCCCCAAATTCCGAATCCCACGCATTCAGCATTCCGTAAACACGCCCAACAAAATCTGATTTTTTACCAACGTCTTTTGTTAAAACAAAGCATACCGCCGACGCATTTATGCGTTTCAGTTCACGGAATAAATCTGGCCAATCATCCGAATTGATATCCCCAATATCCAACCCAATAACCAGTTCCCGATTAAAGAACAAATCATCACGGATAATTGCAACCTGGTCTATCATCGACTTCAAATGCTTATAGCGCACAAAAACCATTGCGCCATTTGCCCCCTGCTTAAACGAAGAATTAATACGCACCGTCAAATCAGACATAACATGTTCATCAATTTTATCATCATTGACATAAAATCGCCCAATTAAATCGATTGGTTTTCCTTCTATCCATGGCCAAACAATTGGAACAACATCTGGCACAACCGAAATCATATTTATCCCGCGTTCTGTAACCAACCCCGTCATACGCGCCAAATCTGCACCATCTGTATCTGCGCCACACCATATCGCTGGCACAACCTCTATTTCATCAAAAAAAGAATTCATATCAATCATAACGCTTTTTAGTTTATCACAAATATGATAAAATAAGAAACGATGAAAAAAAATTTTGAAAATATTTTACTAGGGCTTTTGTGGTTGCTGGCTGCGGCCTTAGGCACGACATTTTGGTTTAACACACGTTTTGGTTTTAATCTGTTTTCAAGTGCGCATTGGGACTATCTGGCTACGCAACAGGCAACACGTGCCCCAATCAGTTTTTGGTTCTATTTTTCATTTGTTGCCGCAACATTTATAACATTAATAGTTCTGCATTTGTTAATAAAACCACGCAAAAGAAACATAAAAATAACTGTCCCACACACACCGGCACGACCACAAACATCACCTGTGCAAACTGTTGCAAGCACATCACGTGACGCATCACAAATTAACATCATACCCGGAACCGTACAACACACAGCACCCGCCCCTGATATGCCGCCGGCACCACCATTACCACCACGTCCACCACGATTAAATATCGCCCCTGCAAACACATATGCACCCGCTGTTTCCCAACCATCAAATTCAATAACAACGACCACAACATTCACCCCACAACCACAACAACCAATAAAACAAGATTGGCCTGAAATACGTGAAATCTTTTCAATGACCGGCTATGTTATAAAGCCAGAACCATTTATAAACGGCATAAAAATGGCATTACTTGCCATTGGCACAGATGAAGTTTTATACATTGGGGCTGTGGGCATATCAACATCTGATATGACGGCATGTGTCAACAAAATGGTTGGTCTTTTCCATGACACCCTAGAAGAAATTGAAATAACCGTTCACGCATTTATATTAAACCCCACAGATACCGACAACACTTCGGACATATTAACATTTGACAGCATTAACAGTTTGCGCGATTATATGAACAACCATCGCAACGCACCACTGGCTGCGGATGATGTCGAAAACTTTACGGCGTATTCTGAATACATAACGACGGTAATCGAATACATAGGGAAAATATAATGCAATTAAACAAGGGTAACGCGGAACAAATTTTGGCAGATATGTCAATGGACGATATACCTGTAATTGAATTCAGCCCAACCCCAACCCCGCTTGCCCCCGATTGGTTTGCACGTTATAAAAAACTATGTCATGAATTTACATCCAGTCTGACTGATTCTGTTGAAGAATTGGCTTTTATGAATTTATCCCAGGATGAATTTATGGGGCTGCTTATGGGGCAAAGTATTCCCAAGAATATATCTTTTCGATTTCGTATTCCATTAATGTGGGGTGGCAAAATGGAAATCGACAATATGTTTATGTGCTGGACATTTCCACATTCTGTACGCCTGGATAAATTTTTAACAATACAATCAGACGCAAAAACTGTATGGTTACCAAATCCAAACAAAAAGATATACCTGCCGGCACACACTGCGGGTGGTGGTGATGGCGGTAACGCAACCGAAGACAGATTGGCTCAAATGGCGGCACAATTAGCTTCTGGTCGCGAATAAACAAATGGATAAAAAATGGTTATGAAACGAGACGAATTTTTATCTGCAATTAAATCACGTGGCGCATTCATTGCCCCCCCTGCAACCACCCAAGAAATCACACATACAAATTCTGCCCTGCAACATATTCGTGCGGCAATCTTGCCAATGTTTATGATTGAATTTTATGCCACGACCAATGGCATATCGCTTGATTCAGGATATATATTTGGCCCAAACGAATTTGAAAACGGGCCACGCACACCTGTCCCTGATATAATAAGTATAAACCGGGATCTAAGTGGCCTGCCCAACACAATTGGGAAAACAATCTTTGGTCGCAACGACCTGTTTTGGTTTGCATTTGATACGTTTGGCACATGTTATATGCTTGATAATTTAACCTTGCGTCCATTGCGCAAATACGATGACCCATACCGCGCAATGACCGATTGCTTAATTGCTGGGAAATTTTAATGAAGAAAATATCTGTATCTTTATCTGGCCATCAAACCAGTATCACACTGGAACCAGAATTCATTGACACATTAAAACAAATTGCCACTGCACGTGGTGTATCTGTTGCGTCCCTTGTCTGTGACATAGACAACACACGCACCCCAGACACAAATTTATCATCCGCCATCCGCGTTTGGATATTAAACCAGGTTATGAAACATTAATCTTTTTTTTCAATTACCCCCATCACAACCGATGATATCGTGGCAAATGCCAAAATAATTATAAACCACCAATTCATACCAATCGCGCGATACGGCGTCATATGCGCCCCCCATACAAAACCATCAATATGCCCTGATGCGCCAATTGGCATACTGTCTATAATTGTACCATCCGCACCCACGAACGCACTTATTCCTGAATAGTTTGCCCGAATAATCGGCATACCCGATTCGATTGCATATCGACGCACCATATCCAGATGCTGATATGTTCCAGGTGTTTTTCCAAACCAATTATCATTTGTAATATTAATAATTGCATCTATACGCAATGCTGCATCACGCGGAATCAGTGAATCAGAAAAAATAATTTCATAACACACCGCTGGTGCAAAAACAAAATCACGTCCCGATATATTCAGACTAATTAATTCTGGCCCATCACCTGGGGCTAAATTCGCAGGGCTTGGCAAAAAACCAAATGGTCGGTATTCACCAAATGGCACCAAATGAGATTTACTATACACACGCAATACGTGTCCCGTCTTGTCTGATAAAACCATTGAATTTTGTAGTCCTATTGACGGATTAAAAGTCGTTGCACCAACAACAACATTCGTCCCCAGCGCCGTCCCCAATGGCATTTCATCACCATCAACCAGTACAAACGGGTATGTTGTTTCTGGATAAACGATTAAATCAGGCCGCACATCCCCCACCCCCATAAACAATATTTTTTTTAAATTTTCTTCGGCATTTTTCAAAGCCTCTTCACGATTATGTGTTGCTTTTTGACTTTGTGACAACGCAGGCTGAACGACACGTATCAATTGTGGTTTTAGTTCTGCCCCATCATCAGACCGCCACATATTTTCGCGCCCTGCAATACATCCAACAAAAAACAAAACAACAAAAACCACAACCGTCCCCACAACCGCCCGATTATGACGATTGCGCAACAATTCGACCAACGCAGACACCAAACCAACAATTACAAATGTTAATCCCAACGCCCCCCATAACGACATCGAATTTGAAACAATTGGGAACGACATTGAAATGTTTGCGATTGGGTTCCATGGAAAACCTGTAAACATCCATTCACGCAACCACAAAACAATCGTCCAAATTGCCCCAAAGAAAAACGGTCGTGCCGCCGGTCGCACTTGCACCCATCGTAAAATCGCAAACGGCAGACCAAATATCAGCGCCCCCGCACACCCCAATCCTATTATTCCCGGCACAGTCCAAATGGCATATTGTGCGGCTATTTCTGGGGCAACATAAATCGAATTCAAGACCCACCAAAACATACTAATTCCATACATTGCACCAAACGGTGACACACACAAGAAACCACGCCAAAAACCAATCTTTTTATTTGCACGCACCGTCAACCAATACGCACCCATAAAGCTCAAAACTGTCAACCACCACATATTAAAAGGCGCAAACCCAAACGACGCACACGCACCAAACACTGCGTATAGCGCATATTGCACCCACGAATCTTCGCGTACTTTTAATCGACGAACAAAAGAAACCACCCCTGCCCCTGGGCAATTCTTTTCGCATTCACAGGCACAACATACCCCAGCATCTTCATATGGGTTTTTAATTCCAATTTTTGCCAATGCTTTTACTTCTTTTGCTTCCATTTTCTTTGCCTGTTTATCGTCCAGATGATCATACCCCAATAAATGCAAAACACCATGAACAACCATATGTGCTGTATGTTCATCAACAGATATATTTGCCATCTTTGCTTCACGTCGAACTGTATCCAGTGATATAAAAATATCCCCCAACAAAATATCATCGCCCAATTCGAATGACAAAACATTTGTTGGTTTATCCATACCACGATAATCGCGATTAAGCGCATGAATTTCCGCATCATCGGTCAACACAATCGAAACTTCCGAATCGCGCAACGCCAATGAATCCAGCGCAGACACGATTTTTTCAAAATCGATTTTATACTTTTTCCAACGTTTATCGTGCATATCAACAAATACTTTCATATTATACAATTCCTTTTTGGTTTACGACATTGGAAATTATGTCTAAATTTTCTTGCAGATTATCATCTGCATGTTTTACACGCATTTTCGCATTATTAAAAGCCACTTTTGTCTTATCTGAATTTTTATTTTTTTCTAATTCTTTTGTCACCCTATCCAAAGAAGATTGCGCATTTTTATTTCCATTTTTCACAGACAATTCATAATTTTCCTTAGCCTTTTTATAATTTTTCATATGTTCGTATGCCTGGCCTGCATTATACCACGCAGCAGAATATTGGGCCACATCACCAATATCGAACAAAACAACATGCACCTGTTCTATGGCATTTTCATATTCCCCTAATTCGATATACGTCATTGCCAAATCATTATATAACAATGCATTACCCGGATATTTTTCAATCAACTTTTCATATTTTTTCGCTGCTTTTCTAAATGATTTGTTTTGTACATCATTCAACGCATCTGCATATTCTTCTTCATAACCAATAACATATGTTTCTGTTTCGAGTATTTTTTGCTTTTTAGTCTTAACATATTGTTTCACAGGTTTATCAAGCTGCGTTCTGATATTTAAACATTCATCAACCGCATCTTTTGGCATAACATCACGCACTTTTGGTTTATGTGCCAACGACGAAACGCCATCTTTGGCCACTGGATTTTGCAACCATTCCTTAAACCTATCAACTGTATTTATGTTGACCGTACGTGTTTCAGACGACTTGTCTTGATTTTTTACAACAAACCAATTTGCCCTATCACGTCCAACCAAATCAAAGAAATCAGACATATAATTAACAGGAATATTCAATACATCTTCAACTGTAACATCTCCTGTAATAATACACGCTTCCAGCCAGCGACGCCATCTTATACCATCGCCATCTTTTTTAACATTGATATACCAACCTGTACCGTTTGCCACATCTTTGTCGCTGCTACCACTAAACCACGCTTTTCCAACATATCCAGGATTTTTTATCGGATACTTTTCAAAAGCTTTTTTCACATCCTCGTCACTTAATGCATCGCCGTATTGTTTATAAAGTTTTCTAAGTTCTGCAAAACGTTCATTTACTTCCCAAGAAGAATTTTCTAACACCAAAACCCCACCATTATAAATCATTGACGCAATTCCCATTGCTTCCTGCTTGGAATCAATGGATATATTTTCACACGCCACATCATAACAGTACATATAAAAGAACGTTTCAACATCTTCCAAATGCCAACGCACCAATTCCAGTGCTTCTTCCGATGTAATTGGTGGCGCATAACCATCTAATTCGATACTGTCTTTTCTAACTGTATTTCCATAACCTTGGGTTGCTATGCCTGTTGCCTTTTCACCGTATTTCAATGGTTTCATTGTTCTATCGTCGTATACAACGTGCATACCATCTTTCATCACAGCGCCTTCCATTGCGATTATTTCAGCAACAATCATCGGCACCATTTTATGCATTCTGGCCTTAAATTCACCATATGTACCAGGGGTGACAACAATTTCTTCATCTTTAATCAAAGAATTTAGAATTCCTTGTGTATTATTTTGTATCTCATCCCAGGAAACATCTTGTTTCTTTTTAATGTCTGTATCATTATCTTCTTTATCACCTTCAAACAAATCTGATACCCAACTTTTGAAATCAGTTGTCCGCTCTTTAACCGTTTCTTTGATAACAGAATCTTCTTTTGATAAATCAACACCCGCTATCGTAGCCAAAGTCATAATAGAAGTCGCCAGATAATAACTGATATGTCCAGCTAAATTCGGATTTTTTTTAATAAATGCCTTAAATTTACTTTTTTTAGATTTACCGTCGCTAGTTTTCTTGGTTGTTTTTATTTTACCAAACTCTTTTTCCAGTTTTCTTGTCAGATGATTATCCAGCAATCCATATTTTAGTGCCCAAAACAAAAATTGTGTGATACCAGACAAACCAATCCCAACGCCTTTTACACCCTGCTTCACCTGTTTCACAGGAACTGTTATCGTTGCTTCTTTTTCACCCATCTCTACTTTTATTTTCGGGTTTTCATCTTTTATTTCCCAATCCAACAATTTATCCTTGGCGCGTTTAAATGCGCGATGTGGACTATTCACAATTTTTTCAAATTTTTTTGACATTTTACTTTTTCCCCAACCCTGTTTTTTTGGCAATGCGTGAACGCTTGCGTGAATATGCCGGCGCAACAAATGGATAATCCACCGGCAATCCCCATTTTGCCCGATATTGTTCAGGCGTCATATTAAATTTCCGCTTAACATAACGTCGCAACATAATATGCCACGTACCGTCTTCCAGACATTGAATTTTATCTGGCTGGATTGAATCTTCGATTTGTTGCGGTGTAACAGATGCACCACGTAAAATTTCACGTGCTTGCTTAACAGCCGCCTCCATCGTTAATGTCGGATTCGCAGCAATTGCCGCCGCCGCCAGATTTGCCACCGCCAGTGCAAATTCAGAACTTTTATTTATATTTACCAATTGCCAACCCTTGTATTTTTTAATAGAATAATTATACCACAAATAAACACTAAATAAAAGCACAGTAAAATATGACACGCCCACTTGCCGATTTAATGCGCCCAAACACAATTGACGAAGTTGTAGGTCAAAAAACATTACTTGGTGAAAACGGCTTGGTTCGTCGCATGGTCGACAACAAAAAATTATCTAATTTAATTTTATGGGGGCCACCGGGATGCGGCAAAACAACAATTGCACGCGCATTGGCAAATTCGGTCGACATGGACTTTGTCCCGATGTCCGCGGTTTTTTCTGGCACAGCGGACATAAAAAAGGCAATGGATGCTGCACGTATGAACCGCGATATTGGACGCAATACATTACTGTTTATCGATGAAATTCACCGTTTTAATAAAACGCAACAAGACACCCTGTTGCCTTATCTTGAAGATGGCACAGTTGTCTTTATGGGCGCGACAACCGAAAACCCCAGCTTTAATTTGAACAACGCATTATTATCACGTTGTCACGTTGGTGTGTTACAGCCTCTGTCGACCGAAGATTTATTAACGTTAATCGGACGCGCCGAAGAATTTTTAGACTCTCGCCTGCCCCTGGACACGGCGGCGCGCACACATCTGGCCCAGATGGCGGATGGCGATGCACGTTTTTTACTTAACACAGTTGAATATTTAATTAATGCAAATTTCAAGAACGATTTAACCCCCGATGAATTAGATAACGCGGTACAAAAACGCGCCCCATTATCTGACAAGGGTGGCGACGAACATTATAACCTGATTTCAGCTGTTCATAAATCCTTGCGGGCCAGTGATACAGATGCCGCCCTTTATTGGACTGCACGTATGATGACATCCGGCCAAGACCCAATGTATATATTCCGGCGCTTAACACGCTTTGCCGTCGAAGACGTGGGACTGGCTGATCCGAACGCATTACAGGTTGCAATCGCTGCATGGTCTGCATACGAAAGATTGGGCAGCCCCGAAGGCGACTTGGCCCTGACCCAGTTAGTAATATACCTGGGCACAGCCCCAAAAAGTATTGGCAATTACAAAGCACAAAAAGCGGCATATGCCATGGCACGCGAAACAGGCAGCCTGATGCCACCAAAAAACATTCTGAACGCACCAACCAAAATGATGAAAAATCTGGGATATAACGCAGGCTATATTTATGACCCCGACACCGCCAACGGTTTTTCTGGTCAAAATTGCTTTCCTGAATCATTGGGTCGTCAAAAATTCTATTATCCAGTCGAACGTGGATTTGAACGCGAAATCAAAAAACGCCTTGAATACTGGGATGGTCTGCGCCAGAAATTAAATTCAGACAAAGATTAAAAAACGATGGCGCAGTGTACAAACCGTACATAAGCCAACCAGCATCCACACCCCTTGGGCTGGATAAAAATTAAAGATAATGATTTAGATAAAAATAAAAACAATGGCGCAGTGTACAAAACGTACATAAGCCAACCAGCACCCACACCCCTTGGGCTGGATACAAATTAAAGATAATGATTTAGATAAAAACAAAAACGATGGCATGGCGCACAAAACGTACATAAGCCAACCAGCACCCACACCCCTTGGACTGGATAAAAATTAAAGATAATGATTTAGATAAAAACAAAAACGATGGCGCAGTGTACAAACCGTACATAAGCCATCGTTTTTGTTTTTAGATATGTCATTAGATTTAATTTTTTAGAACAAGATGTTCACCTGGGCGCCAACACTAACATCTTTCTCTTCGAATTCATAGTCAATATGCCCTATGTATTGCGTGCGACCAAATTGACGAACCAATTTACCACCAATCCACTCTCGGTTATATCTGGGGTTTGTTGCCTTACGAATAGTTGCAGACATCCCCAAACGCCAATCAGCATCCAGTCTGAAATACGCTTCTGGGGTAAAATCAATGTATGACATGCCACGTTCGTCATCAAAAATCCAATTTGATTGAATTGTTGCTGCCAATGTCACACCCGCCCATTGACGACCAAAGCGCCAACCTGCATAGTATGTTGAATCTGCATATTCGGGGGTGCGCACATGGCGACTGCCACCGAATTTGAACCCGAAAATAACATCAGAAATAAATGTATCAGATGTACCCGCACGATATACACCACCTAAATCAGTGCTTGAAAAGCCATCGTTGTTGCCACCGAATTCATTTTGATAATGAACACTGGCCGATACGGTTAAACGATTATTCAAACCATATGATAATTTTTCACCAAAGCGCAAAATATCATGCCCCAACGATACTGTGGACTCAGATAAAACCTCTTCTGCGCGTGGCATATAAAGTGGATCTGACGAATCAAATTCCAGTGAATTTGCATTCGCACCACTAACAAAGATTACACCTAATAAACAAGTCGGTAAAAATTTACGCATGATTTTAATCCTCTCGCCGTTTTTTCAAAATACCGCCCCCATTTACGGGGACGGTTGTAGTGTTTGTTTTTTAGAAATGGAATATCGCCTGGACACCCAGTGACATTTCATTTACATTATCAATCTTGGAATCACCATAATATTCCAAACCTGTATTTACAGATGGATTATACATATATGTTTTCAGTTTTTTTCCATCGGCACTGTCATAGATTGATGATTTTGCATATAAATTCAATGCAAACCAATCATTTGGTTGCCACCCCAGTGCGGCCTTAACCGATGCTTGGTTATGCCAACCATAATGCCCAAAGACACCTTCTACATTTAATGTCCAGTCTTGGTTCAATACGCTGAATACACCCAAACCACCTTCTAGATAGAATGTGTTTTTTACATCTGTATCATATGCTATATAGAATGCACCACCTTTATCTTCTTCGACGATTGCACCATATGAATTTTCATCCAAATCCAAGTACCACGCACGTGCCAAACCATATATTGTTGAACGTGCAACCTTGTACCCTGCTTTCAAATCCAATGTTGCGTTATTCGAAAAATCTTTCTGATGCTGATAAAATGCCATTGCGGTTGCAATCCATTTTTCATTATCAATCATGCGCCATTGGGCACCAATACCAAACACGTTCAGATTATTGTCATCCATTTTGCTGTCTGCATTGGTGTCATCAAAATCAAATTCATATTCTGCAATATCATATTTTGCCATCGCAACCAATGCGACACGATCTGTGATACCATAGCTGAAATCTTCTTTGATTGAAAAAGCCTCTGAATTCCATTTTCCACCAGGTTGTACAAACGTATCTGGCAAATCAAAATCGAATGAATTCTGGTTATATGAAAAATCTGTTATTGAACCAAAGTTCCCACCCAACGGCTGGAAAAAAGGATGCGCCAAATAATATTTACGATTTAATTTATTTACAATTTTTTCAGAACGTGTTGTACGGACTGTTGTTTTTGTAGCATTTGCAGATGCCGATGACGCCCCCTGATATTCTTTGTACAAATCACTGCGCTTTGTTGGTGTTGAATAATATAAATCGCCACCATCAGACTGTTTATATGTGCGCGTTGTGGTGCGCGTCTGATATTTTTGATAATTTACATTTTCGCGTGTACGTGTGGCGGGCGCGCCTGTTAAATCAGCACTGGATGCACCACGTGTACCAAAATTAGTCGCACCGAACACAGGACTAATCCCCAGAACAGCAAAAGCCCACACAAATAAAGACAACTGTTTTTTCATATAAAAACTCCTTTTGTCAAATATTATAACATAAATATGCGCTATAAAAAAGTATTTTTAACACCCAACAGCACCAAATTATATTTTGACCGGACACCATTTTGCAACGGGACACATGTCACATTTTGGTCGCAACGCAGTACACACATATCGACCGTGTAAAACCATAACATGGTTTACAATCGGATGATATTTTTTTGGGATTGTTTTTAATAATTTCGCTTCTACTTTTTCAGGCGTATTGTCGACATCGTCGACCCATCCATATCGATGTGCATTGCGGAAAACATGCGTATCCACGCCGATATTGGGTGCGCCCCACAACACATTACAAACAACATTTGCAGTCTTTTGCCCAACACCCGGCAACTTCATCAATTCATCGCGATTGTGGTATTTATCTGGAAAAATATCGGTCATATTTTCCGCCGCCAGCATTTCGGCCAACGCAATAATATTTTTTGCCTTGTTATTAAAGAACGAAATAACACGAATATGTTCTTTTAATCCATCAATCCCCAGTGCCAACATTTTTTGTGGTGTGGGTGCAACACGGAATAATTCGGGTGTTACTTCATTTACTTTTTTATCGGTTGCCTGGGCCGATAAAATAACCGCCACCGCAAAGTTAAATTCATTTGTGTGATACAGTTCCGACCGAATTGTCATATCAACGGTCGGAATAACTGCATCAAAATATTGCGCCGGTGTCATTATTTTAATTTCTGTAATTGTTGTAATGCCAATTCTTCTATAATCTTTTTGTTTTGTTCCAAGATTTTTAGATTTTGCTCCTTTACAGCACGCAAACTGTCCAGCATTGCAAACTCTTTATTATCCAAATACAATTTGCGCGGACAGTAATTAGAATCATAGCATTCACGCGGACATACCCGTTGCACATTTTGTTCGCATTTGTATGAAGCGTATTTTTCTGGGTAAAAGTATTTTTCACAATAATATTTTGCCATAACTTACTCCTTATGCTTTTTTAACAGAAATGCTGAATGAATAACCTTCGATATCTTGGTTGTATTCCCCGTCGCCTGCAACCATTTCAACAATCAACGCTTCACGCATTATGCGTTTTTTGTGTTGTTCGATTGCAATCGCCAATGCAGGGTCTGCATTGTATGTCAAAACAATGCGGTCAGATACGTCCAGACCGGCTGCTTTGCGCGTATCTTGGATAAAGCGCAACGCGTCGTTCGCTAAACCTTCTGCAACCAGGTCGGCTGTGACTTCGGTATCCAATACGACCACAGCGGTGTTATCTGGCAATGCGGCACCCGCAACACCCGCCTTGACGGTCAGACGATTTTCAAATTCGTCTGAATTCAATGTATACGCACCAACAATTAATTTATCACCCGAAAATTCATATTCACCACGTTTGACGGCTGGGATAATTTCTTTTAATGCACCCCCCAGACGCGCGCCAATTTTTGGCGTAATCAGGTATATAAAACTATCTGCTACATCATCAATATTTTCAACGAATTGAACATTTTTTACATTCAATTCATCACGAATGATATCGGCATATGCACTTAAATCTGCACCTGCGATTGTCATGCCTGCCAACGGCAAACGATTGCGTAATTTATATTGTTCACGCAACTGTTTTCCAGTGGAAACGATTGACTGTACACGACGCATATCATCAACGATTTTTTCGTCGAATTTTTGCGCGACTGGGAAATCTGTTAAATGCACAGATTCAGCCCCTGTTAAATTGCGATATATATATTCAGACACAAATGGTGCAAATGGCGCCAATGTCTGGCACAGTATTGTCAGCACCGTGTATAACGTATCAAATGCATCTTGTTCTTCGTCCCAGAAGCGTGCGCGACCACGACGTATATACCAATTGTTCAAGATATCCAAGAAACGAACAAATTCTTTGATTGCAACGTCTGGTTTATATTCGCTTAATGCGTTTTTAACAACGTCAATCAATACATTTAATTCAGCCAAGATATATTTATCCAGCGCATTTGTTGGGTTTACCATTTCATGCGCAACAACATTTCCTGCATTTGCGTAAAGTGTAAAGAAGTGATACGCATTCCACAACGGTGTCTGAATTGTTTTAGTTGATTCAACGAATACTTTTCCTTCTTTATCAACTGGCACTGGTTCTGCTTTCATAAAGTTTGACCCCAACACAAACAAGCGAATTGCGTCTGCGCCGTATTGTTCAATCTGTTGTTCCGGGTTAACAAAGTTCTTTAATGATTTTGAAAACTTTTTCTTGTTTTCATCCACCACCATACCGTTTGCAGACACCGCCATAAATGCAGGCTTGTCAAACAATGCCGTCGCCAACACCATCAACGCATAGAACCAACCACGTGTTTGATCTTGACCTTCGATAATATAATCGGCTGGGAACGTTGCTTCAAAACGTTCTTTGTTTTCAAACGGATAATGCAAGGACGCCCACGGCATAGACCCCGATTCAACCCAGCAATCCAAAACGTCTGGGATACGTTTCCAACCGTCTTTTTCCAGTTTGTCCAATGTTGGGCGATGCAAATCTTCAACCGAAACACCAAAGAATTCTTCCAGTTCCGCGATTGACCCAAACACTTTGTATTCGCCGTCGCGTTCCCAAATTGGCAATGGCATCCCCCAGAAACGATTTCGTGAAATTGACCACGGACGTGCATTTTCAATCCACGAACGAAAACGCTCACCGGCACTTGTCCAATTAACTTTTGCGTTATTCGCAATCAA
The DNA here is from genome assembly GCA_045645065.1 of Candidatus Enterousia sp. Taxonomy (GTDB): domain Bacteria; phylum Pseudomonadota; class Alphaproteobacteria; order Rs-D84; family Rs-D84; genus Enterousia. The sequence continues at coordinate 58,043 of JAZRIB010000020.1, read as the reverse complement.
TTTGTCTTTGACCTTTGGTACGTCAATATACCAAGAATCTGTCGCACGATAAATTAATTTTTCCTTGCTGCGGTCACCAAATGGATAACTGTGTTTGTATTGTTCTTTTTTTACCAAACGACCATTTGATTTTAACCAATCCAGAATCTTTGGTGTTGCTGCAAATATATTCTGACCTGCAAAATCCACAACCGTTTCATCAAAGTTGCCATAGTTATCAACATTTAATAATACTGGGAATTTTGGATCGATTGCCTTTGCCGCCCAGAAATCGTCTGCCCCATACGCCGGTGCGATATGAACGATACCCGTACCATCGGAATCAGAAACATAGTCCGCCGGTATTACCTGGAACAACAAATCAGACCCACCTGCATAGTATGGGAACAGTGGCGTATAATGCATACCCGCCAATTCTGCACCCGTTAAACGCCCTATTTCCGTTGCGTTGGCAAATTGCTTTTCATATGCTTTCAAACGGCTTTCTGCCACAACATAAACCGCACCGTCTGCGTCTTGCATACGCAGGTATGTCATACGTGGATTTACCGCCAACGCAGAATTAGCCGGTAATGTCCATGGTGTTGTCGTCCATGCGATTACCCTGTCACCATTTTCCAGTTCAAACCAAACCGTCACCGCATCATCAACAATTTCGCGATAATCTTGGGACGCTTCGGAATTAGACACAACCGTTCCATTTACCCAGTCAAATGGATTAACACTGTAATCTTTGTACAACAGACCTTTTTCATACAAAGACTTTAATGTCCACAACATGGATTCCATATAGTCTTTGTTCATTGTTTTATAACCATATCCATCACCAATATCAACCCAGCGACCCATGCGGGTAATAAAGGCATTCCATTCATTTGTATATGTCATAACGTCGCTGCGACACATATCACAGAATGCCGCAATACCGTTTTCTGCAACGATATCTTTTGCCGCTTTGCCAACCTTTTTTTCAACGGAATTTTCCGCCGGCAATCCATGGCAATCCCACCCCAGTTCACGTCTAACATAGCGACCTGACATTGTCTGGAAACGTGAAATCATATCTTTGACAACCGATACACCCAAATGACCCCAGTGTGGCAAACCATTGGCAAACGGCGGCCCGTCAAAGAACGAGAATGGACGCCCCGATTTTGTTTTATCTAACGATCTATGAAATGTATCGTTTTCGCGCCAATATGATAACACAGACTGTTCCAATTCTGGAAAGTTTGCACGTGGGTCTGATTTTGGATATGACATAAAACACTCCGTATTTTTACTGTTTTTACTATTAAAAAAAGGCGCACATGCGCCCCAGCCACCGCCAAAGCGCGTGTGACCATTATCTAATAATAATTATTGTTGTTTGTTTCATTGTATGAAATATTACAGCCTAAAAACAAAAAATGCAAGTTTTTTTACACGAACACTTGACAAAATTGTTTTTGTGTGTTATATTATAAACAACAAAAGCAAAACAGGAGTTTTTAAATGTCAGAAACAAAAAAAATAAAAGAAATGAAAGTCCCAGAATTATTGGACATCATCAAATGTGCCTATGTTATCAAAGATTGGGGTGATCAGTATCGTATTTATACTAAAGATGCTGTTGTTTTCGTATTTGTAAACGGTGAAAAACAGGCGACTCATTTTTCGACACATATTATGGCGGGTGGTAAATTAAACAAAATTAATTTGGACAAGAAAGCGTCCGACAATGTTAAATCTGCGATTGATAAACGCTATGCGGAATTGTATATTCCTACAAGATAATGAGCCAGCATGAAATAAAAACCCGCCAATTGGCGGGTTAATTTTTCTGGTGCCGGTGATAGGACTTGAACCTACGACCCCCTCATTACGAATGAGATGCTCTACCAACTGAGCTACACCGGCGTATTGTGTTGCGACTATAAAACATATTCACAACAATTGCCAGTACATTTTTTAATTACAAATCACAAAAATTAAAAACCCGGTAAAACCGGGTTACTTTTAACGACTTATTGACTTTGTTTCAATAAATTTCTTGTCTCGCATAAACTTAAACTTTATCGTTTGGAACGGATTTCTAGAATTCTTAATTTCCATATAACGACGCGCCTTGACCAGTTTTTCTTGCGCGTCCTTGCGATGCCATTCAAATTCACTATTCAAATTAGCCATACTCCACAAAACACTGCTTAAAATCACCCACACACTGTTCTCACGTGGATTTGTCATGAATACACTTGCATCTGGTTCAATACCCGCTTTTACACGCGCATTATAATCTGCATATTCTTTTGGATTAGCTGCAATTTCCACTATCGCTTCACGCGCCTTGCGATTCTTCTGAAAATCTATCTCTGAATCAACATAACGCACACGTCTGTCTAAAAACAAAATAATTTCCTTAAAAAACGCCTGTAACGTTGCTTCGTAATCTGGTATTCTTAAATCCATCTTAAAACTCCTTTGGTTACTAACCCTTACCTGTATAAATATAGACAAATCTTAACAAATGTCAATACCAAGCCATAAAAAAGTTGAAAATTCTTATTTTTAGGTATACCCTGTACCTGCTAATAATAAAAACAGGGATAATACATTATGAAAATTCGCAACATTGCAATTATTGCACACGTTGACCACGGTAAAACAACATTGGTTGACAATATGCTGAAACAGGCGGGCACATTCCGCGAAAACGAACACGTCGATGACCGCGTTATGGACAGTGGTGATATCGAACGCGAACGCGGGATTACAATTTCTGCAAAACCTACATCTATCCAGTGGGGCGAATATAAAATCAATATCGTTGACACACCGGGCCACGCAGACTTTGGTGGCGAAGTTGAACGTATTTTATCAATGGTTGATGGCGTGGTATTATTGGTCGACAGTTCCGAAGGCCCCCTGCCCCAGACTAAATTCGTATTATCCAAGGCATTAAAACTGGGGCTGCATCCAATCGTATGCATTAACAAAATCGACCGTAGTGATGCCCGTCCAGACGAAGTATTATCCGAAACATTTGACCTGTTTGATAAATTGGGCGCAACAGATTCCCAACTGGATTTCCCATACCTGTACGCGGTTGGTCGTGATGGTTGGGCGGTACGCAATTTGAACGATGAACGCAAAGATTTAACCCCCCTGTTCCAATTAATCGTTGACCATGTACCGGCACCGGACTGCAACGGCACACGCTGTCAATTGGACGCGCCATTTACAATGTTGGCGACAACCCTGGAAGCAGATCCATACGTTGGCCGCATCTTGACCGGAAAAATAGAATCCGGCACTGTTCGTGTTGGCCAATCGGTTAAGGCAATCAATATGAACGGCGAATTTATCGAAAACGCAAAAATTACAAAAATCATCGAACACCGTGGTGTTGAAAAGATTTCACGCGACACCGCGTCCGCAGGCGACATTGTCGTTGTTGCCGGTTTTTCTAAGGCGACCGTATCCGACACCCTGTGCGACCCATCGGTTACCGAACCAATTCCGGCAATGCCAATTGATCCACCGACCTTAACCATGACATTCTTTGTAAACACGTCACCATTGGCGGGAAAATCTGGTAAAAAATTAACATCCCGTATGATTGGCGAACGCTTATTCAAAGAGGCCGAAACAAACATCGCACTAAAGGTTGAACAAAGCGAAAACAACGAAGCTTTTGAAGTTTCTGGTCGTGGTGAATTACAACTGGGGATTTTGATTGAAACAATGCGTCGCGAGGGCTTTGAACTATCCGTTTCCCGTCCACGTGTTGTAATGCACACCGATGAAAACGGAAACAAACTGGAACCAATCGAAGACGTTGTAATCGACGTAGACGACGAATTCAGCGGTGTTGTTATTGAAAAAATGACAAAACGCAAGGCCACAATCACCGAAATGAAGGCATCCGGCAACGGAAAAACCCGCATTGTATTTTCGGCCCCATCACGTGGTCTGATTGGATATTTATCAGAATTCCGCACCGACACACGTGGCACCGGCATTATGAACCGCGTATTTGCAGAATACGGCGAATATCGTGGCCCAATCCAGCAGTATCGTCCGGGTGTTCTTGTATCTATGGAAAAGGGTTCGGCCGCGATATATGCACTGTTTAACCTGCAACCACGCGGTACATTGTTCATCGATCCCCAAACCGAGGTTTATTCCGGTATGATTATCGGCGAACACAGCAAGGAAAATGACCTGGAAGTCAATCCGATTAAAGGTAAAGAATTAACCAATATGCGTTCGGTAACGGCAGACGAAAAATTATTCTTGGCGCCACCACGTCGCATTTCATTGGAAGAAGCCCTGTCCTATATCCTGGACGATGAATTGGTAGAGGTTACACCCGCCACAATTCGTCTGCGCAAAAAGGAATTAGACAGCAACACACGTAAGAAATTAAAGAAACACACCGAAGAATAAAAATCCCCCAAACGGGGGATTTTTATTATAACACTTGACGCTTACCACTGGCATCGGGCGCGCTTACAATCCCTTCTTGTTCCATACGTTCAATAAATCCAGCCGCCTTATTATATCCAACCCCTAATCTGCGTTGAACATATGAAATTGTCGGCTTTTTATCACGAATAACAACTTCTTTGGCCTGTTCATAAAGGTCGGCATTCTTTTCCGCCTTAACCTCTGCTGCGGATGGTGCTGGGGCTGCACCGGCCCCCACATCTTCGCCATCGGTCACGCCATCTGCATATTCTGGCGAACCTTGCGCACGCAAGAAATTACCAATCCGTGTCAACTCGTTATCATCGATAAACGCACCGTGGATACGAACAGGAACTCGTCCCGCCTCACTAAACAACATATCACCCATCGCCAGCAGGTTTTCTGCCCCACCTTCGCCCAGACACGTTGTACTGTCGATACGACTGCGCGCCTGGAAAGACACACGTGTTGGAAAGTTTGCCTTAATAACCCCCGTAATTGTTGTCGCATCTGGTCGCTGGGTTGCCATAATCAGGTGAATTCCAGCCGCACGCGCTTTTTGTGCAATACGTTGGACGCATGCTTCAACCTCTTTACGGGCCAAACTCATCAAATCTGCAACCTCGTCAATAATAATGACGATATATGGCATTTCTGACAAATCGACTTCTTGGGTTTCAAATAACAATTCACCCGTTTCTTCGTCTGTACCAACTGCGACCTGCTTGGTTATTTTTTCACCTGCCGCCCGTTTTTCCGCAGCCATTTCATTATAACTTTCTATATTACGTGCATTTAAGACCTGTAACTGCTTATATCGTTCTTCCATTTCACGCACCGCCCATTTCAGTGCATTAACCGCCGCCGCCGGATCCAGTTTTACAATCGGTGTAATCAAATGTGGAATTTCATCCCAGAACCCAAAATCAACCCCTTTTGGGTCGATAATCATTAACTTGCACTTGTCTGGTGTAAAATGATAAACAATCGACGTAATAAGCGATTGTACAAACACAGATTTACCCGACCCTGTACGTCCCGCAATCAGCATATGTGGCATTTTTGCTAAATCAAAATACATTGGATTTCCACCAATATCCACCCCCAACGCCAACGGGATTTTATATTTTGATTCTGTAAACATCTGATTATCAATCAGCCCACGATAACGCACCGTTTGACGAACCAAGTTCACCATTTCAACACCGATTAATTGAGTCCGCGGAATATGTGCAATACGAATATTTTCTGTTGCCATTGCACGCACCATATCGGTAACCGTTTTGTTAACATCGGTCATACGCGTACCTTCGTCTGGCATAAATTCATATAATGTAACAACCGGTCCTGGTTTAATACCTTCAACCTTGCCGTGTACACCATACTGTGCGAAATGTACCTCCATATTCTTGGCATTTTGCTTTAATTCCGGTGTTACAACACATTTACCAAAGTTCGATTTTGCCAAGAATTTAGGATCTGGCAACGGATAATCCCCCATCGCAATCGCAGGACGCGCCACAGTCGCCACCACACCTGATTCTGATGCACGTTCTGCGCGTTTACGTGGCGATTGCTTTTTTGCCGTGTCATCCTTTTCTTCGCTATCTTCTTCTGTATCTTGTTCTGGTTCTGCATCGTCCACGGTTGCTTCTTGTTCTGTTGCCTTTGCCATAACCGGTGTATTGGTTAAATGGAATGCCGCCAATACCCAGCGCACAACACGCCATACATGTCGTACCAACGCCCGAACATGCGACCACTTTATATGCAACAAGACCGCCCCCATCAACAAAAATCCAGCCACACATCCCAAACCAATTAACACAGATATCACACTACCAACCAATTTACCTAAATCGTTTGCAACAATCGCACCAGCCAACCCACCAAACGTTGCCGACGGTGCCAACAACCCAAATCCAGACGCCCCCAAAAAAGTCGCAATAAATCCACGCAGAATATTATATTCTGGGGTTGTGTCTTCTGAAAGGTTAATCGCCAACGCCATTCCACCGCGCACCAAACATAAAAACACAAACAGTGTCGGTATAAAACCAACCGAATAACGAACAAATCCTGCAATCTGCCCTAAAACAGACTGTGAACCAAATGTGCTTGCTGCGGCAAAACCATCAAGGTATGGGTCATGAAAAAATAACGCTATAACCAAACATACACCCAATACCATCAACCCTGCGCCAAACACGCGCACAGCCATACTTTTCAATGCTCCTGACATACGTTCAGGCAAAAATCTTGATTCTTTATTCATAGTATGCATTTTACCATAATTTTTAACAAAAAAACAGACGATAAATATATTTATTCTTATATTTATCACAGTATTTGCACAAAAAAAATCCCCAAATCGGGGAATTTTTTATTTTTTCTTCATCAATATCCATTTCACAATATCTGCGACCACCATACCAAGAAACGCACCAAACACTACATCGCTGAACCAATGCGCGCCAACAAACATACGCGACACACCCACCACACATGCCAACGTCCATGTTAATGGTTTATAGCGTGGTGCCAGCATACCAATCATAACCAGCCCTGCAAACGTTACCGTCGTATGTCCCGATGGCATTGAATGCCACGCCCATGTAAATCTATCGAAATCTGGAACAATCCCGGACATAACAAACACAGGCCGCAAACGTGCAATTATTACTTTTAACACCCACACAATTAAACTTGCCCAAAAGACGCTATTTAATATCAAGAACGCATTACTAGTCTTTGTTTTTACAAAAGTTTCTTTCAAAACATCTAAAAACTTAAACTTAATTTTATTATTTTGCACAGATTTTATTGTTTTTACTAATCTTTTTACACCATAAACAGCAAAAACAATCATCGTTACAACAATCCAAACTTTTGCATCAAAAACGCGACCCAGCAACGTCCAAAAACCCCAATCACCAACCCCACGTGTAATCATATACAACGGTACATCAAGACAAAAAACACCACAAAAAATCAACACCGTTGCAACAACAGTCCCCCACCCTAAGCGTTTCCACAACATTTCATTATTTTGTGTTAAAAACATTTCCAGCCCCCGTATTTTATTCTGCGATTAATCGATTATATACTTTTTTATCTGTTAAAATCTTTGCCGCGACTGCGGACGACACAGCATCTTCATCGACACCACTAACAATAACCGGACATCCTTTTCGCACAACATCCGGATTAATAGACATGTCTTTGTTAAAATCTTGGGCATTAAAATCATTATTCAAAACATTCAAAAAGAAAGCATTCTGTTGCTGTGTGGTACGAATATTAGACAAACAAACAATTGGAAAAACGCCACGTCCGTCCAACACGCGCCCCGCCCCAGTCTTTAATGATTTGTTTAACAATTCCAACGCCCCGCCATTACTTAAATCAATCGTTGACGCAATACGTGCGTTTCCTGCGGTTGGCGTACCAATTAAAACACCGCGCGCCGTTTCATACACAGCCGCCGCAATCGCTTCGGCTGTACCACGTGTCATATTAGACATCACAACAACCATTGGCGCCCCTGTCACAGCATTACCACCTGGGATAACTTCAACTTCATCCATAGCGGTTTCTTTGATACGCATAACAGGTTTTGCCCCGACAAACAATCCGGCTAATTTTGCAGCCGCCCGTTCATCGTCACCGGTTGCAGCACGTAAATCCAAAAGAATTCCCGACACATCTGGATAACGCGCCAAAGCCTCATTAACAATTGCAACCGCATTATCAGATACACGATGCACAACGATTTCCAATATTCCACCATTTTCCCCCGAACGATGAATAATATCAGAATCTGCCACAACAACCGTTGCACGTCGCAACACAACATCACGCGTGCCTGACGGCGACAAAACCCGCACCTTGACTGTGCCTGAATTAAAACCAGACATTGCAGCAGCAACCTGGGCATCCGTCATTCCCGCTGTTGCCACACCATTAATATTTGAAATCAAATCCCCTGCGCGAATCCCGGCTACATCTGCGGGTCCACCCTTGAAAATACCTGCAACACGGAAATTTCCACGTTCATCACGTGCCCCTTCCAGTCCCACACTGGTCAGCAATCGTCCATCTTCATTAATTTCAGCCGCACGCGAATAAACATAGCGACCATTTTCATCAATTCCACGCATTAACGCCGCAATAACTGCCTGATATAACTCACTTTCCGACATTGCACGCAAATTTGAATCCATTGCACGCATACGCAATACTAACGCCGTTGTGATTTCGCCAAATCCATTCCAATCACGCGCCGCAGGGCGTGGATAATTCGCAACAATTTCATCCCCCCACACCAAAACAACACGTTCATCAGTTGCTGCAATATGCGCTTTTTCATTCAGGTTTTCCAGACTTTCAATCGCAATATTTATATTTTTCCCAGCCCAATTTATATCATTTAATTTTTCATATATTTCTGCAAAAGTCTTTGACACATCAAAAACTTGAATACCATCTTGGATTGGTTCATCCTCGAAAAACAAACCGTCTGCACGTGCGCTACTAACCACAAAAACAGAAGCAACTATCATTATGATTTTATTCAGCATTCTCATACACATATCCCCCTTTGCCGATTATCGCGCACGCGCAATATCATTTATTGTTGTTTACTTTCCCCGCGCAGGTCAAAGTTTAACAACACTACGTTTGAAATATAAATACTTGTAAATGTTCCCATAATGATACTGAATGTCATCGCGATTGCAAATTCACGCAAGACTTCACCACTAAACAAGAACAATCCAACCATTGCCAGTAATGTTGAAATACTGGTCATCATTGTACGGCGGAACATTTCATTAATAGACAAATCTATCAATTCTGGCATTGGCATTTTGTGATATTTTCTAACGTTTTCTTCAATACGGTCATAGTTCACAACCTTGTCATTAATAGAATAACCAATACCAGTCAAAATAACCGCTATTGCTGTCTGATTAAATTCCAACCCTGTAACTGAAAAGAACCCAAACATCAACATAAAGTCCAAGAACAGCGACACCAACGCCCCAACAGCATACCCCCCACGATAGCGCACCCACACATAAACAGCCATCATCAAGAATGCAAATATAATCGCCAAAATACCGCCACGAATCAATTCGCCACCGATTTTTGGTCCAACGATTTGCACCTGGGCATATTGAACACTGTCGCCCAAAATATTTTTAATCTGGGTCACACGTTCATTTTGCTGTGCGTCTGTTACCCCCTTGGGCAGACCTAAACGGATTAAAATCGATTTACCATCAATCTGCTGTAATTCAGGATTAAATTCAGACAATTCTGAACGCATCTTGTCAATAGTCATTGATTCTTCGACCGGTGTTACTTCCATTGATATACCACCCGAAAAGTCAATACCAAAATTCAACCCACGGAACAACAATGATATTACCGTCACGCCCAGCAACACTGCTGAAATAACATACGATAATTTGCGATATTTCATAAAATGCAGTTTCATAACATTTCCCCTTTGCATTTATTATTTAACAAAACCAATCTTTTTATTTTTGCCATTCATATACCAATCGATTAAGACTTTGGCCAACCATACACACGTGAACAAGGTTGTCAAAATACCAATTGATAATGTAACCGCAAACCCACGGATTGGACCGGCACCAAACTGGAACAGAACCAACGCACAGATAAGTGTAGTCAAGTTTCCATCCAAAACCGTTTTCAACGAACGATCAAATCCCATATTTACCGCCCGCAGCGTCGGCACACCAGCACGGACCTCGTCACGAATTCGTTCGAATGGCAAGATATTTGCGTCCACCGCCATACCCAACGTCAATACGATACCTGCGATACCTGGCAATGTCAGCGTCGCCCCAAACAGTGCAGTCACCCCAACAATCATCCCCAAGTTAACCATCAACGTAACACTGGCCAATACACCAAACATACGATATGTAAAGATAAGGAATATAAATATAAAGATTACACCAACAATTGCGCCCAATTTACCACGTTCAATTGTGTCCGCGCCCAATCCTGCACCAACAGTACGTTCTTCGATAACAGTCAATGGTGCTGGCAACGCCCCAGAACGCAACAGAACCGCTAAATCTTTGGCACCTTGCAATGAAAATCCACCTGAAATCTGGCCACGACCACCTGGAATCGGTTCGCGAATTGTCGGCGCAGACAAAACTTTACCGTCTAAAACAATCGCGAAACGTTCATTTACATGTTCTGTTGTCAAACGCGCAAACTTACGCGCACCTGTGGCATCAAACACAGTCGTTACAACCGGCATATTATTCTGGTCATAGTCTGCCTGGGAATCTTTTAATGATTCACCAGATACTTCTACACGGGAATATACCGGCACAACCTGGTCTGGCATATCCATATACGGTAACAATTCCGTACCATTTGGCGCACGTCCCGACGCCAACTGATCAGGCGACAAATTTTCATTTACCAAATGGAATGTCATTTTTGCAGTTTGCCCAATCAACCCTTTTATATGTTCAGGATTATCAACACCCGGCAATTGCACCATTATATATTTACCACCCTGACTTTGAATAGACGGTTCTTTGGTTCCCAACGCATCAATACGACGACGAACAATTTCGATACTGCGCGCCAATGCATCTTTTATCATTTCTTGTTTTTGCGCTTCTGTATACGACAAAGTAATTGTTTTTCCACTGGACGCAATATCCACAGTATTCCCAAACGCACTTTTTAATCGCCCTTTTGCCTCACTAACTTGATTTTCATCACGTACAACCAACGATACAGCACCATCATGATTACGCAGATTTGAAAAACGAATAACCCCTTTATCACGATTAATCAGTGTACTGCGTGTTTCTTCGTACAATTGTTCCGCTTTTTCTTGGAACATAGTATTTGTATCCACCTCTAATAACAATTGGGCCCCACCCTTCAAATCCAAGCCCAACGGAATCGGTTCAATCCAAGACGGAAAATACGGTGCCAAATTCGGTGCCATTGTCGGAACCGCCAACAAAACACAAAACACTGCTGTGAAAATAATAGCCAGTTTCTTAAACATACCCATACCCTTTTATTGTTCAACCGATGCCACGGCGTTTTTGTTAACTTCGATAACAACACCTTTGGCAATTTCTAATTCAATTGTTTTTTCATTGATTTTTTTAATTACACCATAGATACCCGCCGCCATAACACGATTACCAACCTGTAACGCATCCAGCATTTTTTTGTATTCTGCCATACGCTTTTTATTTGGTCGCACCATAAACAAATAGATTATCCCAAACACCACAACCAGGTATAAAAACATACCCCAAACACTACCCTGTTGGGCGGTTGTCGCGGTTTGCGCAACATTATCAACAACAATTTCTGCTTGATCCATTGTATTTCTCCTTACTTTAATAATGGCACAATAGTAAAAAAACCAATGAAAGTAAAGGACAAATACAGAAAAAACTTATTCCACGGCGTGATAAATTTCGCCGTTATAATTTATATTTAATTTACCGGCGCCGCTTTTCAATTTAACATAGCATTTTTAATAGAATCCACCACTAATCACTAACCACTTACACTAATCACTCAAAATCCCCCGGTCGGGGGATTTTTATCTTTCAAACCAACCATCAATTTCAATTAATGGGATAATTTTATAGACCGGACGACCATGATTACATTGTCCTGCACGTTCTGTACTTTCAACATCACGCAACAAAGCATCCATTTGATTAAAGTCTAATTTTTGCCCTGCACGCACAGAATGATGACATGCATAATTTGCCAATTTTAAGTGTAATTTTTCATGCAATTGTGACGAATGACCGTATGCACGAACCTCATCTGCAACAGATTTGAATAACGCCCCCCAATCTAAATCCCAATCGGCTGGCTTTTCAAAGATTGCAATCGCATCATCCCCAAACGCATCAATATGCAATCCCGACGCACGCATTTCATCTGCAATCGTTAATACCGCCGCAACATCTTCTTCGCGCATATTAATAACAATCGGTGTTAATAACGGCTGACTTTTTATTGTGTGCGTACGCAACTTTTCATACGTAATGCGTTCATGGGCCGCATGCTGGTCAACAACAACCATCGCATCTTCGGTCTGGGCAACTATGTATTTATTTCCAATTTGCCCAACAACACGCCCCAACGGCATTTCCAAACACTGAACATTTTCGTCAATTGGTGCCGACTCAAAATCTGTCTTTACGCATAAATTCTGGGGAATTTCCAAATCTGGTGTGGCACGTGATGCAACATGGAACGCCCCTGGAACCAACCCAAAATCAAACCTGGCTGGTGTTGCACTTGGTGACCTAAAAAAAGTATGATTTACTTCATTATTCGACCTTGGCACATCAGCCGTCGCAGATTGCACAGCCGGTTGCGCTGACACCATCGTTTGCGCCAATCTTTCACGCAAATTTTTAATAATAAACGCACGTATATGTGATGGTTCTAAAAAGTGCACCTCAGTCTTAGACGGAGAAACATTTACATCCACCGCACGTGGATCCAATGTCAAATACAACGCACACAACGGGAATTCACGCGCATGCATAACATCCATATACGCTGCACGCAACGCACCAACCAAAACTTTGTCTTTAACTGGACGACCATTTACAAACAAATATTGGTCCACACTGGATGCGCGACGCAATGTCGGTTCTGATATAAATCCGCCCAACTTCAACCCAGAATTTGACAAAGACTCTGCGTCAACGTCCAGCATCCGTCCACGAACATCATCCCCCATAACCGCCGCAATACGTTCAGATAAATCCTGGTTCTTTGGAAAACGCCATTTGTTATTTAACGTAAAACCAACGTCAACACGCGACATAGCCAAACGTTTTACCACATCCAACACAGACATCATTTCCGCCCGATCACCACGCAAAAACTTTAACCGCGCGGGCGTACGTCCAAACAAATTTTTAACACGAATACGTGTTCCAGAATCCCATGCACACGGGCGAAGATCCATCGTATTACAATCCAGATGCCAACCATTTGCGTCCATACCGTTACATGTATCTATTTCCATATCAGACACAGACGCAATTGACGGTAACGCTTCGCCACGAAATCCCATAAAATTGATATTCAACAAATCGTCGGTTGGCAATTTGGACGTTGCATGACGCGTAACCGCAACAGCCAGGTCATCGCGACTCATCCCTGAACCGTTATCAATAACACTAATCAGTGTACGTCCACCATCAACTACATCTATAACAATCTGATCAGCCCCCGCATCCAGCGCATTTTCAACCAATTCTTTTACCACACTGGCGGGACGTTCAACGACTTCGCCAGCAGCAATTTGATTGATTAAAAAATCAGGCAACACACGTACAGACATTACTTTAACTTATCGCCCTATTCTTTAAATTTTACTTCTAAAATTTCATATTCTTTTTCGCCACTGGGCAATTTTACAACGCACGTATCACCAACACAGCGTCCAATCATTGCACGCCCCACCGGTGACGTACACGAAATAACCGTACGCCCATCAGATTCGATATCCGACAATATGCGACATTGCATGACATTACCATCTTCATCCTCGGCTGTAACCCGTGCGCCAAAAACCACCCGATTCCCCGTCAGACTATCCACATCAATAATCGCAGCATTTTCGATTACATTTTCAATAAACTGAATACGTTTGTCAATTTGACGTTGTTTTTCCTTGGCTGCGCTGTAATCTGCATTTTCAGACAAATCACCCAGCGAACGTGCCCATTCTACTGTTTTCAAGATTTCAGGTCTTTGAACTTCTTTCAAATCCTTTAATTCCTTAATCAAACTATCAAATCCCGCACGTGAAATTGGTTTCTTTTCCATGTTACAATCCTATTTTGTTTCGTACTCAAATTATAAGTATTCATTTTAATTTTGCAATTAGGAAATCTTCGGGTTATAATTTAAGTTATGTTCAGACTTAATATTTTGACTAAATTCCTGATGCGCCGATTTTTTAGCGGCTTTGGTTTGGTAATGTTGGTGGTATGCGGAATCATTCTGGCGGTAACATTTGTTGAACGCCTGCCGTCAAACCCAGACGCAATCAGCGCACTTTACGAATCTTGGGTACGCTTGCTGGAATACGTTCCCCTATTCTTGCCATTGGCGGTATTTATGGGCACACTGTTGGCATCGTATAATCTTACTAAATCCAGCGAAAGCATTATTGTATCCAGTGCTGGCCTTTCCCCATACCAGGCATCAAGACCGTTTTTGGTTGGTGCAACCTTAATCGGGATTGTTGCGACTACACTTGTTAACCCATATTCTGTATCTGTTAATTCAAAAAACATAACCCCTAACCACCTAAAATTGGTTGACAATCAAATTTGGCTACGCGAAGCGTCTGACAACGGTTTCATCACAATGAACGCAGACGCAATGCATAAATCTGGTAACATATTAATATTTGAAAACGCTACCATATTTTCCCAAGATCCATCATTTAAACTGGTCGAACGCGTCAAAGCAGAAACAATGCGTTTATCCCAAGACGGTCTGAACACAGACAGTGCCACCATCTGGGACAGCAATGGCAACATGCGCAAATCAAAATGGCAAACAGAAACATTATTAACCCCACAAACCGTACTGGATCGTTATCTGCAACCGGATCAGATTTCTTTTTGGGAACTACCAAAATTCATTCACAAAATGTCTGCGATTGGCGCGCCTGTACGCGGACACCAGGTTCAGTTTTGGACACTATTATTCTTGCCACTTACCATGATTGCAATGGCAACACTTGGGGTTGCGTTTTCACAAACAAAACAACGCAGAAATTATAGTTTTGGCATAAAATTCAGTATTGGTATCTTAACATGCTTTGCAATGTATTTTATAACCAATATGTTTAATGCATTGGGCGCAACAGGGGCACTACCACCATTATTAGCAATCATTGCCCCACCGCTGATTATTATTGCGGGCGCCGGCATATTTATAACCAGTTTTGACACCATTTAATACACAGGATAAAAAATGCCAATCAAGAAAAAAAAGAACAACACATTTATAAAATTTTTAATCTGGGCAATTGTCCTGGCTGTAATTGTATTGATGATAATATCTTTTGAACCGACACAACATATAAACGAAATTGTGGTACACCCGTGAAATACATAGATATATTTTTAGAAGCACTTTCCGCCGAACGTGGTCGCAGCCAAAAAACACTTAACAGTTATGAATCAGACTTACGTTTGGCTGACGCTGCGATTGATGGCGGCTTAATGGGTGCCGACGAACAGGCACTTCAATCATACCTATCCCAATTACCAGAAAAACCAACATCTATTGCACGCAAAGCGTCCGCCATTCGTGGTTTTTATAAATTTTTAATGCTGGAAAAAATCATCACAAAAAATCCAGCAACAAATCTTGAATTACCTAAGCGCGGACGCACATTGCCAAAATTTTTATCAATTGACGAAATCGATTTATTGATTTCATCGGCTGGTGACATCAAGACATCGACCCGCCTGCGTGCAATGATTGAATTATTATACGCATCAGGCCTGCGCGTATCTGAATTGTGCGAATTACCAATGACCGCGATATTAGGCGACAAATTATTAATCCACGGCAAAGGTGCCAAAGAACGCATCGTTCCAATGCACAGTGGCGCCGTCAAAGCACTTAATAAATGGTTGGTGGCACGCGGCAATGATGAATCTAAATACGTATTTCCATCACGTGGCGCATCGGGCCACATAACGCGTGACGCATTTTTCAAGTTATTAAAAAAATGTGCTGCACTATCTGGGATTGAACCAAACCGTGTATCACCACACGTACTGCGTCATTCATTTGCATCACACCTATTGGCGGGTGGCGCAAATTTACGCGCAATACAAACAATGCTGGGACACGAAGATATTTCAACAACCCAAATTTATACACACGTAATGCCTGAACAGTTGCGTGAAACAATCGAAACATGTCATCCACTGTCTTATACAAAGGAAAACAATCAATGATAAAAAAATGTGATAAACCCGGATGCACCAAGGCCGGTACATGTCGTGCCCCAAAATCACGCGAACTGCGCGACTATTGGTTTTTTTGCCCTGAACACGCAGCAGAATACAATAAAAACTGGAATTATTATGCAGATATGACACCAGATGAAATCGAAGATGACTGGGAACGTCAAACATTTGGCGCACCATTAAAAGATAAAGATACCGCAAATTCCGATGCAAACGATTACGCAAAATTTATCAACGATTTTATAACTGGTCGCTCACGCTTTGATAAAATGCCCGCAAAAAGTAAATTACCAACCAATGTAGTATCTGCATTAAAAGTATTTGATTTGGGTATTTCAGCGACATGGCGCGAAGTCGGGGTTAAATACCGTGCATTGGCAAAAAAATACCACCCCGATACCGCAACAGATAAAAAGAACGCAGCAACTGAATTTGCGCGTATTTCCACCGCATATGAAATATTAAAGAAACATTTTGGAAAAAAATAAAAGAATCCCCTCGACACAAAACAGAAGGAAATAAAAACAAAAGTAATTGAACAATTGTGTCACATGTGGTGGTTTTGACAAGTGTAGTGTACAAATTGTTACATGAACTTGTCAAAACCGCCACAGATGAACCGGTTGGCATTTATTATTGCTTATTCAAATATGCGATTGCGTCCATTGCAGCACTGCACCCCGTACCAACCGCCGTCGCAATCTGCATCTTTAATTCTGAATGCACATCACCTGCGACAAAAATACCGTCTGGCATTTGACACGGGCTAAGGCGCCCCATAGAATCACGTGCAATATCTTCGCTTAGGAAGTCTGTGTTGGCTTCATGTCCAATTGCAACAAATACGCCATCTGTTTCAATTTGTGTACCATCGGTTGTCGTCACGATTAAGCGACCGTCTGTATCCCCTGGCTTTTCTTCGATTTTTGCCAAATCCGTATTAAACAAGCATTCAATATTTTCACGTGACGCAACACGTTCACGCAAAATGCTTTCCGCCCGGGTAAACGCACCCTTGCGATAAACGATTTTTACAGACTTGGCCAAATCCGCCAAATACAACGCATCATTCAGCGCACTATTTCCACCCCCCAACACGATGACGTCTTTGTAACTATAAAAGAATCCGTCACACGTTGCACAATATGAAACGCCCCGCCCCATCAATTCACGCGCGCCTTCTATTTCCAGTTTACGTGGCGACGCCCCCGTTGCCACAATAACCGTTTTACCGATATAGTGCTTGCCATTATCACCCAACACATTAAAACCTGATTCTGCATCACCATCGATACTTTTTGCAGCAACAAACACAATTTCAGCACCAAAACTTTCGGCTTGTTTTTTCATAAATTCCGCCAATTCCATACCGGACCCGGCCCAACCTGGATAATTTTCAAGTGTTGCAATACCTGCCATTTGACCACCCAAACGGTCGCCACCCAACACAATAGTCTTTTTATTTGCACGTGCCGCATACAATGCCGCCGTCAAACCCGCTGGCCCCGAACCTAATATAATAACATCATAGATCACAAACGTATCAGACATAATATAAACCTTTCCTTGTATAAACTTCGCGCACAGCATACACAAATAATTCGGTATATGCAAACAAATTCGCCCCATATGATTTTATTGCATTTATTTATAAATAGTCTTATAATAAAAACAATATGAAACATGAATTTACATTTTCTAGTCGCTCTTCATCCCCGTTGGGGGAATAATTTAACTGTGTACTTTTTCATAAATTTTCATACAATATAAAACAATTAAACTAATCCATAAGGAAACAAGATATGTTGGATATAAAATTTATTCGTGAAAACGCAAATACCGTTAAACGCGCCTGTGAATTAAAAGGAATCCAGGACAAAACCGATGAAATATTGGCGCTGGACGCGCGCGTACGTGAACTGAAAACCATTACACAAACAAAAACCGCTGAAAAAAATAAAATCACACGCGAAATACCAACTGCGACCGATCGCGCACCATTAATTGCGCGAAGCAAAGAAATCGCAAATGAAATCGCAGCCGACATGGCAGAATTGGCCGAAAAAGAAGCCCAACTGGACGATTTACTGCGCCGCGTACCACAAATCCCAGCCGATACCGTTCCATTCGGCAAAAGCGACGCGGACAACGTCGAAGTGCGCCGTGTTGGCACCCCACGTGAATTTGACTTTACACCACGCGCACAATGGGATTTATTAGAAATGAACGGCTGGTGGAAGCCTGAAAAAATCGCATCAATTTGTGGCACACGCACATACGCCCTATTTGGCGAAGCAGCAGAACTGGAACTGGCCATTCAAACATATGTTCTTCAAAAATTAATAGCTAAGGGTTTTACATTCGTAAATTGTCCATCGATTACAAAGCCTCAGACAATCTTTAACGCCGGCCACTTTATGGGTTCAGATGCGGCTGTTATGAACAACGACGTATTTATGCTGACGGACACAGATCGTTGCTTGGCTGGAACAGCGGAAATCATTTTGAATTCTCTGCATTCTGACGAAGTGTTAAACGAAAAAGATTTACCGATTAAATACGCTGGTTTTTCACCATGCTTCCGCAAAGAAGCCGGCGCCGCTGGTCGCGACACCCGCGGAATCGTGCGTATACATCAATTTAACAAGGTTGAACAGTACATATACTGCACCCCCGAACAGTCTGATGAAATGCACGAACATTTGTTAAACAACCTGTGCGAAGTAATGGAAGATTTGGAATTGCCATACCGCGTAATCGAAGCCTGCACGGGCGACATGGGCTTTAACAAGGTAAAAATGCACGACGTCGAAGCCTGGTTCCCAAGTGAAGGCGCATATCGTGAACTGGGCTCTTGCTCTTCAATTGGCCAATTCCAGGCACGTCGCACCAACACGCGCTATCGCGCTGCGGACGGGTCTTTGCAATTCTGTGCAACATTGAATAATACTGGGATTGCACTGCCACGTGCGATTGTACCGGTAATTGAAAACCACCAGAATCCCGATGGTTCGATAAATATTCCGCGGGCCCTGCAACCATTAATGGGTGGCCGCACAAAAATCGGTGGAAAACATTAATAAAAAAAAACCGCCAAACGGCGGTTTTTTTTATTCTGCATCAGATTCTGGAACAACAGAAACTGTTTTTCTGTCACCATTACCCTTTTTGAATCTAACAATACCTGCGATTTTCGCAAAGATTGTATGATCTTTACCCATACCAACATTCAAACCTGGGTGTACAGATGTACCACGTTGACGAATGATGATGTTACCTGGGATAACACGGCTGCCACCGGATTTTTTAACGCCTAATCTGCGTCCGGCTGAGTCGCGTCCGTTTGACGTTGCGGAACCCGCTTTCTTATGTGCCATAATTTCGCTCCTTAGGCTTTAATATCTGTTATTTTCAAAACAGTAATATACTGACGATGACCGGCTGTACGGCGATAGTTTTGGCGACGTTTTTTCTTGAACACCAAAATTTTGTCAGCACGTTTCTGTTCAACTACTTCTGCGACAACTTTAGCACCTTCTACGAATGGTGTACCAACCTTGTCACCGACCATCAAAACCTGGTCGAATTCGATTTTCCCGTCGGCATTCAGTTTTTCAACCTTAATAATATCGCCATTTGCAACACGATATTGTTTGCCACCGGTTTGAAAGATTGCGTATTCTGCCATTTATCTTTCCCTTTTTATTGTTTGTTGTTTAACTATTTTTCGCATTTTGTCGAAAAGTTTATGCAAATTCTATATTTTTAACACCAAAAGTCAAGCGTTTTGTTGATTTTTTTATACAAAACGACAAACATTAGTATGCGCCAGCGCAATTGCAATCGCGTCTGCTTCGTCTGACGTTTTTGGATGCGCCGCCGGCAACAAGATTTTTACCATTTTATCAACCGATGTTTTATCCGCATGCCCCGCCCCAGTTAGTGCTTTTTTTATTTTGTTTGGTTCATACTCAAAAATTGGGATGTTTTGATTTGCAACCGCAACAATCGCCGCTGAACGTGCATGCCCTAAAATCAACGTTGTTTTTGGATTTTTATTAACAAAAGTTATTTCAATACTGCATTCATCAGGTTGAAATGTTTCACATATTTTCGTTAATTCACGAAATATAGTTACCAATCGTTCCGACATCGGCAGCGTTGTTTTTGGTAAAATAACACCACTGGCGATATATTTACGCGATTGCCCCGCAGTATCAATAACCGCCCACCCCGTATGTAAAAGTCCTGGGTCAATTCCCAATACACGCTTTGTCATTTTCTAAAACTTATTTTACCAACCGCATCATATCCAAAGTATTTATTTATGCGTTTTATAATCTCGTCTGACATATATGATAATTGCAATGTATACGCCGGATTTACAGGCCGAATTGTAACATTAAATTTATCATCACGCATTTTTTTTATTGCGACCAATGTCGCAACCGCTACGATATCCGGCCCCATAATTTCAGACCACCGTGCCGCCAAATCTGAATCCGATGCACGTGCACCGAACATTTTTAAAAATCCACCCATAACACCGGCCATACTTTGTGGTCGTGCGGCACGTTTTAAAAATTTATCGTCGTTATTCTGGTTTGACATAACTGTATACTTTCGGCATTAAAATAAACATCTGTCCCTGGGCGTGTTGACCCTGGGCCAATTTGTATGCCTCGTCGCCGGATCCAAAGAATATATCAGCACGAATCCAACCGCGGATTGCACTGCCGGTGTCCTGGGCAATCATAAGGCGACGGAATGGACGACCATCTGATAAATTAGTATTTATATAAACCGGCAACCCCAATGTGTACAAATCGTCATCCATTGCGACACTGCGAATCTTGGATAATGGTGTGCCCAGTTTTCCGATTACGTCGGCCGGTTTTGATTCATAGAAATAAACATAGCGTGGGTTTGTATAAATCACATCACGTGCCAATGTTGGGTTTTGTTTCAAATGCGTCCAGACCGCATCCGCCGAATATCCACCACTTGGGCGAATTCCGCGACGACGCAATTCTTCGCCAATAGATTTGAACGGCATATCATTTACAGCGGCAAAATTCAGTTTTACCATTGTCCCATCGTCCAATTTTAACATCCCAGAGCCCTGAATCTGGATATTTTGAACATCAACTATATTCGCCCAGTACAATACGCGCCCTATTTTCTTTTCAACGATATCTTTTTTTGCGACCCCTTTGTACCCACGCCCATCTGTTGGGATACCCATCAACGGTTCATTACACTGGGCTGTCTTGGTTCGACAACCTGGAATTACTGGGGAATAATAACCTGTATATGTCCCCTTATCCCCGCCATTATCATTAAAGATTTGATATGGCTGGAAATGTGATTCAAACCACGCACGCACCGTTGCAACATCGGCGGATGCACTTGGCAACATGCGGCATTTTTCAGCAAACAATTCTTTATCTGGCATTACACGCCCAACGTATTGAATACGTGCCTTGCACGAATTACGAAACGCCTGCAGGGCATATCGCACATCATCATCGCGCCAGCCCGGCAATTGTGAATAAGACACGCGCTTAAAATTAGACGGCAAAACAGAATTATCCATTGTTTCGGTTGGGGTTGACACATCACACGACGCCAGTGTTAAAACCGCAAAAACAATTCCAAACAATCTAAACACAAAATTTCTCATACTTTATACCGTCCCCCACTTGTAAAATAATTTTATAATGCTATATTATCATAAAAGACAAACATAAGTCCAGTGTCTTAAAACGCCAGAAAAGGAGATAAAACAATGGCAAAATTCAATATAATTTCTCAGTTTTTAAAAGACATTTCTTTTGAAAGTCCAAATGTTCCAGAATTGTTTTTCAAACAAGACAACGGCCAGGCTAAACTTGAAATCAACATTGACATTCAGATTAAAGGTGCAGAAAACAACCTGTTTATGGTTGATTTGATTACTAAGGTTCATTCAAAATTAAACGAAGGCGACAAATCTATCTTCTTAATTGAATCAACATATTCTGGTCTGGTTCAAATGGAAGAAGAAAAAGACGAAGAAGTCAAAAAACGCACATTATTAATCGACGTACCAACATTATTGTTCCCAGCGGTACGTGGTTTAATCACACGTTTGACAAGCGAATCTGGCTTTCCAACATTTGCAATGCAGCCGGTTGATTTTGCCAAATTATACGAAGAAAAGAAATAAGACAAACAAAAACCGGCATATGCCGGTTTTTTCATTCCACACCAACACAAAAATTCATAGCCTTTTATATTTTTAATGTATACAATATAAATCATATAATAAGATACCAAGGACCCAAGAAATATGTCATCACATTTATCAGATATAAAAAAACATTTCTGGCCGAACCTGTTAACATCGCTTATTACATTTCGTCCTGCGCGTCGCGCATGGCGCGGTATTTTAAGCATGGGTTTATTTGAATACATACGGCAAATAAAACAAGACAAAAATACAACATTTGAAAACGAACTGACCATTGCAGCAATTATGAAAAACGAAGGGCCATACATAAAAGAATGGCTTGATTTTCATATCTTGGTTGGCGTAAATAAATTCTATTTATACGACAACGGTTCCACCGACAACACAGCCGAAATATTAAAACCATATATTGACAGCGGAATTGTTGAATACACATATTTTCCAGGTCGTGCCCAACAACGTCCTGCATACTATGACGTAATAAACAAACACGCCGACGACACACGTTGGATGGCATTAATTGACCTGGATGAATTTTTAGTACCGGTGCAACACAAAACATTACCTGAATTTCTGCACACCCTGCCCCGTTTCAGCCAATTAATCATCAGTTGGGTTGATTATGGTTCAAACGGTCATGAAACAAAACCAGACGGTTTGGTTATTGAAAACTATACCAAACACGCACGTGATAATTGGGGTGTAAAATCAATTATAAATCCACGTCTTATAACATATCTGGGTAATCCACATTACAACAACGTTGCAGGACCGACCATTGATGAAAACGGCAAAAAAATTGCGCGTGTTAATCAACAACACAATCCAACAACAATTAATAAAATCAGATGCAATCACTATATAACTAAATCACATGCTGAATATATTGCACGATGCCACCTTGGCGATGCAGGCAGTGGTGAAAAAGTAAAAATATTTGGTCGCGATCCTGAAACAAACTTTCAACGTTTTAATAAAAACGAAGTTCATGATTCAATAATGGAAAAATACGTAAAAAAATTAAAGAACTTATAATGACTAAACGTTTATTTTTATTTGCAGGATACGATAAAAACAATCTTATTGATGACGCGTTCATAATGTATGTACGCGCACTGCACAAATTTGGCGACATCGTTGTATGTATTGATTCTGATTGCACACAATCTGAATTAAAAAAATTAGACAACATAGCATTACACACAATATCGACACGTCACGGCGAATACGATTTTGGTTCATATAAACGTGCATATAATTGGGCGAAAAAAAATACAGAATTAAACAACTATGATTATATCTATATGGTAAATGATTCTGTGTATGGGCCACTTTTTGATTTATCAACATATTTTGAAAAAATGGAATCAGGCGCAAATGATGCGTTTGGTATGGTAAAAAATCCACACCACACATCACCACACATTCAGTCGTGGTTTATCGGCATGCGCAAAAGCGTATTTATGTCCGAATGGTTCAATGACCTGTTACAATCTGTAAAGCATCACGATGACAAGGGCAGCGTCACAATTTTATACGAACACGGATTTACCAAACATTTAATTGAAAACAATTTATCATGGGATGCGCTTTATTCTGCCCCGGGGCGTTCTATATATAACCGTGTAAAGTATTTCTATAAACAAAAAATGCCTTTTATCAAGAAACTGGCTTTTTCACGTCACAACGGCGCACTGGGGCGTCAATTATTGTATATATTAAAACATACAAACCCTGATACACGCGACACAATTTTAACATGCGCCCGTCGTGTATATGGCGACAAATATATATCTACAATTTTAACACGCAATCCATTAAAAATCATGTGGCGAAACATAAGATATACAATTCACAAACTAAGGACCGAAGGCATATGAGAAAAAAAACATTAAAACGTGTTGCTGCCATAACAATGGCCCGCAACGACGAATTCTTTTTATCACGTTGGATAAAATATTATGGCGATAAATTAGGATATGAAAATCTGTACATATACCTGGACGGGACCGACCAAGTTATTCCTGAAAACGCAGGTGCAGCACACATAACTAAATTACCGCACACCGATATGACACGTGCCGCCGGTGACAAATATCGCATTGGATTAATATCGGATTTAGCAAACAAATTATTATCCGAATACGATATTGTAATTGGTTGCGATTGTGATGAATTCTTAGTTGTTGACCCAAATTGTAAAATGTCTTTGCGTGAATATTTATCTAATAAAAAAATTAAAACAACATTGTCTGGCCTGGGGCTGGACGTGGGCCAGCATATGGAACACGAAAAACCATTGGATACCACAAAAGCCTTTCTGGCCCAGCGTGAATTTGCATTTATTTCCACACGATACACAAAGCCCGTCGTGTTAAATAAACCGGCATCTTGGGGTTCCGGCTTTCATCGGGTAAAAAATCACAATTTCCATATTGATAAAAATTTATATCTGCTGCACTTTGGTGCGGTTGATATGGATATGCTATTGGCCAAGGCCGCCAAACGTGGCCAAGATTGGGTAAACCACCTTAAACGTCGTGGCAACGGCACAATTAACGATATAACCAAACGCCCCGCCCGTGGCGAAAGATGGATAAAAATTGCCCGCATAATCCAACGCCTAATACGCGCGCCATATGCCTGGAATAAACCAAATATGTGTGGGCTAAAAATCGTTGTAAAGATTCCAGAACGCTTCAAAAAAACTAATGTTTAATAACCCTTACAACATCTGGGATAATATTTTCTGCACTAAAACGGGTGCATGACCTGGTGGCGGCATTTATCATTTTTTTAACAGGTGCCTTGTTTTTCCATACGTTTTCCATATGCATCGCTAATTCATCTGCATTCCCTGGCGTGAACAACAATCCCGCATCTCCATTCATTAAAATTTCACGCGGCCCATTTTTACAGTCTGACGCAATATTTGGGATACCAACCAACATCGCTTCTATTAATACTGTTGGCAAACCTTCACCATAGCTTGATAAGATATGCGCAATCGCCCCCCGCATAAAACCAAATGGATTTTTTTGCGGCCCCGCAAAGACAATCTTGTCACGTGACGCAAACGTATCTGCGACTGCGCGATATTTTGTAACATCACCACCGCCAACAAACACCATATACACATCTGGTTGATTAGTGTTTTGCCAAAACATATCAAACGCACGCAGAACCGTTTCAATATCTTTATCCCCCGACAGACGTGCCACACTAACAAAATATTTGCCATAATGTGGGACAACCGCGGCGGCAATTCTGCGACGAACATCATCGATATCAACCGGGTTATACACACGTACAATTTTCTTTTTATATTTTGGCCAGCGTGCCTTGAACTCATCAACAAACCCATCGGTCAATGTCACAAACAAATCATAATTTTTCACATATTTTACATAACTGTGATTTGCCAAAAATTTATTTATAGACGAATGCCACCAGGCAACACGTTTTGCACGAACACGGCGTAATTCCTTTCTAAAACCGAAATCATAGTAATCAATAACCACATCCGCATTATGCAAAATATGATGCTTGAAAAACATACGTCGCGCGCCACGATATGTGTCACGCATTATATGTTGAACCAAACGCACCAAGAAAAATCGTTTTAATTCCGTCCCCAACCATGAACACGGATACAAAACATAGGTTTTAATTTCTGGATGTGCATTAAACCATTCGGCATACACCGGTTCGGTAATTTTTACATATGACACAAACGAAATATCTAAATCATCACGCCTTATCAGTTGTTCCAGGGTACGCACCAAAACCGATTCCACCCCGCCCAACTGCATATCGCGCAGACAAAATACAACCTTTAACTTTTTCTTGCGTCGCATTTGATTATTTTCCTATGAATTGCATAATTTCATCGCGTGTCTGCATTGCCCATTTATATGGCGGACGCGACAGTGCGCCCATCTTTTCCAAATCGACAAAGCATTTCCGCGCTGCATCTAATTCATCATCCGTTGATAAATATTTAATTTTTCTGAACGCCCACCGGATAAAGTACCACTTGAATTCTGCGTTCCATCGTTGCATCTGATAATCGGTCGCATTTTCCGCATATGCGGTATATGCATCCGCAATACCCGTACACAAACTTTGCATAATACGTAATTGCTTTGCGCTTAATACAATGCCACCAAAATTCGGAATATAAAAATACAACGGCAGTGGCGCAATCGTCACGCGCGGATTACGCAACATAACGCGACTCCACCACGGAAAATCTTCGAACAAGATACCTTTGATAAACGGAATATCCGCAATCAATTCACGCTTATACAAATTCTTCCACACCTGACAGTGTTTAATCAGCCATTTCCGTTTAGGGTTAAACTTATTGTGCGTGCGTTCGGTCGCATATTCAAATACATCATCGGTGACCCGTGTTTTAATCTTTTTGATATTGTATTTTTTATGCATACGCATTGGCACAACATTATCTGTATCCATTTTTAACACATGTCGCACCATTAATTGCGGCCGATAAATTCTGTCATATGTGTACGACACGATATCCGACCCATCACGTACCGCCAATGTGTACGCAATTTCCATTGTCTGGGGATGAATAAAATCATCACTGTCCAGATACATAATATAATCACCGGTGGCATGCTTCATCCCAGCATTACGCGCATCCGACAGCCCCCCATTTTCCTTGGTCACGATAACAAAGCGCGCATCACGTTTTGCATATTCGTCCAAAATTGCGGCACTGTTATCGGGACTGCCATCATTGACACATATCGCCTGCCAATCTTGGAAAGTTTGATTTAACACACTGTCCAGACATCTGCGCAAATATTGTTCAACATTATATACCGGAATAATAATCGAAATTGCTGGCATCGCACATCCTTACATTTTAATCATTTCATCGGCGAACGAACCCGGGATTGGATTTTTCGCCTGTTGATATGTTGTCTTTTGAAAGAATGCCCCTGACGTCACATCATCAAAAGTCTTTTTATCAAATGGTTTATCATGATACCCCCACCATAATGCATGTGTTGGGTCTTGGTCAATATGTGGCATTTGGGCAAAATATTTTTTTGCACGCGGGTCGTTTTCAACCATTGTCTTGAATAACAATTGATGCATAAAATAATCAAAGTTTGAATTTTCGTGCATCCAGTAATCCAAAATCATCGCCCGCCACGCATCCAACAAATATGCCCCTTTGCGTGAACGGATAAAGCAATTTTGCATAAAAGAATACGGACTGCCAACCTTTTGCCCCGCCATATAGACAAAGAAATCTTGGTCACTTATCCATTTTGGAATTGGTGCCGTTGCGAACCCGGTTGAATCCAACCAATAACCACCATGATTATACAGCAATTCTACACGACAAATATCCGCAAAATGCGCATGTCCAATTTTACCTGCCTTATACTTATCTACGATTTTTTGTGGCAACGTGATATATTCAAACACAGAATCCATATCCAAAACAATCAATTCCTGCTTACAGTGTTTTCTTATATTTCTAAAACATGCTTTAACCAATGGTGGCGCATTGTCTTCACCCTGAAGCCACAATGTAAAAATCTTGTCATTTTTGTCATTATTTTCTGGCACACGTTCCACCACAGCCGCCGCAGCCGGCAAATAACGCTTAAAATATTGCGGGATAATTTTTGAAATAACATCACTTCTGACGGCACGGCGGTGTTCGCGCGTTCGCCACGGCCAATTCAAAATATGTCCAAACAGTACAATCTTTGTCATTGCCCATGTTCTTGAAACATTCATATTACACCCTTTTTGTTATATTGTTATCTGATAAACAATCCCCAGCAAATAAACTGGGGATTTTTTTATTCTTCTGACGTTTCTGTATCCATATCATCAATCGGCCCCGTTGTCATTTCTTCGGCAATACCCGACGAACGCGCCATAATTTTATTCAGCAATTCTTGCTGGGCTTCTGGATGATCTTTTAACCATTGACGTGCGTTTGCTTCGCCCTGTCCCATACGTTCGCTGTTGTATGAATAGAAACTGCCCGCCTTTTCAATAAGATCATATTTCACACCCATATCTAATATTTCGCTGATGCGACTAATCCCTTCGCCGTACATAATTTTGAAATCAACCGTACGGAATGGTGGTGCAACTTTGTTCTTAACCACTTTGACACGTGTTTCATTACCAACAATATTTTCTTTGTCTTTAATCTGACCTGTACGACGAATATCAAGACGTACCGACGCATAGAATTTCAGTGCATTACCACCCGACGTTGTTTCTGGATTACCAAACATAACACCAATCTTCATACGGATTTGGTTAATAAAGATAAGTAACGTGTTACTGCGTGATACAGACCCCGCCAGTTTTTTTAATGATTGCGACATCAAACGTGCGGTTGTACCAACAAAAGAATCGCCAATATTACCTTCTAATTCAGCCTTTGGCACCAATGCCGCCACAGAATCAATTACAACAACATCAACCGCACCCGATTTGATTAACGTATCTGCAATTTCCAACGCCTGTTCACCGGAATCAGGCTGTGAAATAATCAGATTTGCAACATCGACGCCTAATTTTTTTGCATATGATGGGTCCAGCGCATTTTCTGCATCGATATACGCACATGTTCCACCTTTTTTCTGGGATTCTGCAACCGCATGCAACGCCAACGTTGTTTTACCAGAACTTTCCGGCCCATATATTTCCACAATTCGTCCCTTTGGATAACCGCCAATCCCCAACGCAATATCCAACCCCAGCGAACCGGACGATATCGCCTCTATATTCTGTTGCGACCCATCACCCATTTTCATAATCGCTTCTTTACCAAACTGTTTTTGGATTTGCGCCAGTGCAGATTCCAGTGCCGGATTTTTTCCCGGCGCGCCGTCTTTTACCACTTCTTTTTTCGCCATATATTTCCCCTTTTATTTCGTAATAAAATCATAGCGGGGATATATCAAAAAAGCAAGGGCTTCTTATCTTTTTTCCGCCAACAACACAATCGTTGCTAACACACCGATTGAAGCACTTATTCCCCACACCGCAGACGTCACACCAAACAACGAAATAACCCCCGCAGCCATTGCTGGTACAATTACGCTTGGTAAATTTGAACTTGTTCTGAACACACCATAAAACTTTGTTTGTTGTGATTTTTTCACCGTATCAAAGAACAGCAAATCATGCACAGATTCCATCAACGCCCCTGATACCTGCCACACAATAAAAATCAGCAACAACGGATAACCTGTTGCAACTGTTGCCAATGTTGCCAAACCTGCGAACGATAAAAACCCCATCGACAACCACACTTTGTTACCATATCTCTTAACCAGCCTTCCCATTGCCTCACTAAGAATTAAATATGGAATTATCCCCAGTGTTAAAACCCAACCCAACACATCCTTGCTGAAACCAGCCTCTATTACAACAATTGGAACATACAGAACACGCAACGCACGCAAAGAATAATAACCAAAATTAACCAGATACGCACGTGTCAGACCCGGTGTCTTGAAAAACGCAACTGTATTTTTCCACAACGCCTTGAATGTACGTCGTGGATTTACTGGTTTAATCTGCTTATCCTGTTGGACAATTGCAAAGAACTTAAACATCCCCCAGGCCACTAAATATATAATCGCCGAAGCAAAAAAAGCAGATCTGTTTTTCCCAAAATAATCCGCAAAAATTACCGCCACCATGGGCGCAAACAACGCCCCAATATTCAGCCACAAATGATATCGTGCATTTAATCGTGCCATACCAATGTTTTTAGAAAAATCAGACATAAACAACGGTATCAACATCCCCGTCAAGACCGCCGCAATACCACTGGTAAAATCCAGAATAATAAACGTACGCGGTAATATAGAAAAACTCATCATTGCGTAACACGCCACCAACATCAGCAACGCAAAATAAAACACCCGCACCTTAGAAAATCTTCTAAAAATCTCGTTCGCAAATAATCCCACAACCAAACAAAACGCCGAATACAATGCTACGTACACACCAACAACCGCCGACGAGCGAAAAATATCTAAAATTACCAGCGAATAAACAGCATTATAAATACCATCTGCAAATCCTGTAAACAACCCCAGATTTGCAAACGAAAACCCGCTAACTTTTTTATTAACTGAAATATACTTATCACGTGCCATAAGTTTAATTATATCACAAACATCTAAAAAAACTAAGACAAATACAATACACCCTGTTATATTTGTTCCCAATGACAAATTATACGTGCGTGTTCTGTATCACCTGTGCATATTTTATGTCGTGTAACCAATCCATCAATCGCAACATCTATTCGAATTTCTGGTGTATCTGGCGAAACTTCTTTTTTGAAATTGATATCAATTTTTTTCAGTTTATGACTACTGCGATACTTAAAACCGACACTTTCTGTTGCCCAGACAGCATACACAGCATTATTAATATGCTGATTTACATCTATATCATCAAATCGACATTTCATTATATGTGTTTTATTTGTATCAAAATCTGGGAATTTTTCAAACGCACACCCGTACGCACGATGTGGAACAACAACATCTGGGGACAAATGATTTGCCAATGGCAACGGACGTCGCAACGACATATCAATCAGAATCCATTGACTTGTTGCGCGAACCATCAAGCGTCCATCTGCACCATGAATTTCAAAATCGCGCGTCGCACGTAACGCATCTTGACATGATGGCCATGTTGTAAAAGTTAACTCTTCCCCTTCGGTTGGCAATTCGATAACATCAACCATATAATACAACACAACCCACCCGACATTATTTTCCAAACAATATGTCCGGCCACACCCCAATATTTCAGCATGACGGTCTGCAATTGACTGTAATTCATTCATCAAAATCAGTGGTCGAACATTACCAAATCTGTCGCACTGATACGCTTGTAAAACACGTTTTTCAACTAATTTGTCAGCCATTTTTTATCCTGTTGTATTATACGTATAATCGTATCAAATAAAAAATTTAATTCAACAGATATTACAACCATCACCTAGTCCCGTACACGTGCAAAATCATCATATATTTTATACTTATCATCACCTGTTTCATGATATTCGTATGGTGCGTTACCAATGGTGTATATATTAAACAATTCTGTTATTTTATCCGTTGCAGCTTGTATCAGATTTTCTGTTGTATCGCTATCATATACAATTGGTTTAACATCATTATTTTTCATCTGCAAAAACATTATCATCGGCGTTGATGACACACGTACATCTGGTGGCAAATCAAATCCCCCAGACTTTAATATCAATGCTTCTATTGGCAATTGCGGCATATTACCTTTTTGCAGTTGTGATTTATTCGGTGGTGTTCCTGTTTTGAAATCCACCACCCCATCAGCCCACACCAAATCAGCACGCGCCCGCACATTACGATACGATGTACCGACTGGGAATTTTATCCGCCCCCCTATTTCGTGATAACGGTTTGGAATTGCGCTTAAAACATCTGATACAACCGGCGCAATTTCCAAGAATCGTTTATGCCAAAAATGGTACAAAACACTTTTTTCACCGACTAATTCACGCGCACGTGCATCCATTTGTGCAACCAAAACATCTGGCGTTAAATCAGTCGCTTTTTCAATCACATCATGTATCAGATTTCCAAACGTACGTGCATCTGGACCCACCCACCAATCATCCAAAACCCTTAACCGCAAAATATGCTTTACATAAAAAGCATACGGATTGTGAATCAACGTTTCCAGTTCCGTCACATAAACATCACTCCAATCCGGCGTGTCTAATTGTGGCGCGGAATAGTCCAGACCATTTGGTTGTGGATTATCACGCAACGCAACGCTACGTAAAACATCTGCACCAACATCTGTATCAAACACTGCGCCACGCGCAACCACACGTGATATAAATCTAGATTCTGTTGTCTGAACCCCACCCGACACACCTGCGCGCAACCAATAAACATCCCCGCCACACGACAAATTCATAAAATCCAATGATTGCAGCGACACTTTACGATTAGACGACGGTATACCAATCTGGTCTGATATGCTTCGTGGTAACCACGCGTTTTCATATCCGCGGGCTGGGAACATTCCTTCGTTCAATCCAGTTAAAATCACAACATCCGCTGTCTGCATACGTGATTCAATTGTTCCCAACACAACCACACTGGCATCTATTTCTGGCGTATTGCGAATTGTGACCGTCGACAAAACATCTGCAATAAACGCACGCGCATCTGCAACATTTAATTGTACCCCAGCCAATTGTAACGCACGCGATAATTCACGAATTTTTTCCCAAATTTCTGGCACATCCCCCACCGCAAATTGTGGTTCACAAGAATCAGAATATGTTTCAACAATTTCTGCAACTGTTTCAAATAAATCATTCTTGTTTTTTTCATACAATTTATCAAACGCGTCCGATGAATTTTCAATCCATAAATCCAGTAAATTTAATAACGCCCGTCCCGTTGTTGACATCGTCCCTGATACACCACCTGAAAAATCAGACACAATTCCACGCGCGCGCAACGCCGCCGCTATACGCTGGTTTCCTGCGGCGTCCGGCGTAATTACCAACACAGATTTTTTTTGCTCAATACTGCGCGCGGCAATTTCTGCAACGACCGCGGCTTCCACAGATTCGTTCGGGCACGGAACAAGATGACAATGTTTTATATCCTTATTGCCAGTATATTCTGCTGGATTATTTCCAAATGCATAATTCATAAAATCAATTGCCGACGTCCCAACATCAATCGGAATAACATCCGCCGCCCCAACCCCCAGACGCGACAAAAATTTATATTCTGCATTATATGGGTTTGTATCCAGCGCAAAATCATTTTCACGACCATCAATTTTACCAGACAAAATAATACGTCCCTGGGGTGCTTTTGCAATTGCTACCATTAAATCCGCAGTGGCTGGAACACTGGCGGTTGAACCGCACACAACAACCAACTTGTATTTATCCAGCGCATCACACCATGCACGAATATCACTGTTTCTTTTTTGTGTTTGTGTCACACGTCCCCTGGCAAATTCATGCATCACACGCGACAAAATATTCAGCATTTGCGCTTTGTCTTTGAAATGCGCAGCATACTTTTCATCAACTAAATTATTCCAATCAATTGTCGCAGCATCAACCCCTTCATTTTCCATATAGTCGCACATACGTACCAAATCACGCGCAATCGGTAATGCCGTAACTAAATTTTTTATATTTGCATCTTCTATTAACAAACGTGCCGCCACAACAACACGTTCAATATTTGAAAAAACATCTGGTGATTCTTCCTCCTCTGTTAATTCTGGGTCATCAACCCCTTCGCCTAGGGCCACCAAATGTGGTAAAAATATTGCACACCCCGCCCGCTTAACCAATGCCATTTCAACACTTCGTACTGCACGCCGACTGGGCAAAAATATCAGCATATCGCGCATATCCAACCCAGACGCATCCATTATATGAAATAATGCATCCATCATCCGGCCAGGATTTGTCGCACAAAAGATATTTTTATTTAATGCCAATTATTGCCTTTATTGGGTCCAACCCTGTTTTCTTTTCTGCCGATGTTTCCAAGATTTCCGGCACCATTGCACCGTGTTCTGTATGCTTGATTTTTGTCTGGTTTGCTTCACGTACTTTTTTATCTTTTTTTGTATAAACAATCTGATACGCGATTGCATTCGCATCACAGAAATCCATCAAGTCTAAATCAGAATCCCGCACACCAATTCTTGAATCAATCAAAATGAACAAACGCTTCAATTGACGACGTGATAACAAATATTCTTCCAACCTTTCCAGCCAACGCAACGCATCCGCCCGCGACACACGAGCATATCCATAGCCTGGCAAATCAACAATCATAACCCTGTCGTCCATATTAAACATATTAATACTTTGTGTGCGTCCCGGCGTATTTGACGTACGCGCAATTGGCGCCCCCACAACCGCATTAATCAATGATGATTTTCCAACATTACTGCGCCCGACAAAGGCATATTCGGCAAACTGGGTACGCGGCAAAGATTTAACTGTTTCAAAACTGCCGACAAATTTAATCATTTTCGCCCCCTTGTTCTAATAAACGTTTATAGGCTTCTTTTTTTGAAATCCCACTGCGCGCCGCCAATTCTGCTGCTGCACTTTTAGTGCGTCCCCCAACAATATCATTTACAATCTCTGATATTTCATCATCTGTCATCTTTTTATCTGGGGCCGGCGCCACCACAATAACTATTTCCCCCCTTGGCGGCTCTATACACATCAAATCTGCGGGATATCCAATAATAGTTTCTTCGTGAATTTTTGTAATTTCACGCACAATTGCAATCTGGCGTTCTGGCATAACGCGTGCAAATTCTGCAATTGTTTTCATGATACGGTTTGGACTTTCATAGTACACAATCGTATGACGAATTTTGTTATCATCACGTAATTTCTTTTCGTCCACGAAGCCACAGAACGTAAATCGGTCGGTCGGAAATCCAGACAACACCAGCGCACTTATCACCGCCGTTGGCCCCGGCACAACAAACACATCTACGCCCGCCGCGCGCGCTGCGCGCACGATACGAAACCCAGGATCACTAACCCCTGGCATACCCGCATCTGTAACCACCGCAACAGATTGCCCTGATTGAATTTTTTCAATCAAACCATCAATTACATCACGTTCATTGTGTTCATGACATGACACGCGCTTGGTCTTGATATCAAAATGTGCCGCCAATTTTCCAAACACACGCGTATCTTCGGCGGCAATTAAATCCACACTACGCAAAACATCAATCGCACGTGGCGACATATCGGATAAATTTCCTATTGGTGTACCAACAATGTAAAGCCCTGATTGCATTCGAAATCCTTTTATAGTAAAATGATACAAAATAAAATGGATTTTTCAATGCATATGAATAACTTTTTGAAATTTTTAGGCTTGATTGGTTTATTATCTGGGTGTGCAAAAACTGCGCCTGATACTGGCATATGGTCTGATGGATACGATATAACATCGGCTGGCACACCGGTTACAATGCAATACGGTCGTCCAATGGACATGTATGGCACCGACACATCTGGCGAAAATGAACTGCACCGAATTGCTGTATTATTACCGACATCTGGAAAAAATGCTGTTATTGGAAAAACCATACAAACGTCTGTTGCCACAGCGATATTGGAACATAATGACAAAAATCTGTCTGTATCTTTTTATGACACCGCCACCAACGCTGGCGACACGATAACAGAAGCATTGGCAACCAACCCAGAAATTATAATCGGGCCATTATTTTCAGAAAATGCCCGTCTATTACGCGACACCAAACCCGAAGATATGCCTGCGCTATCATTTACATCCGACGCAACAGCGGTTGGCAATGGTGTTATGACCATGGCATTAATGCCTACAAATTCCGTAGAATTTATTGTTAAACAAATGTCATCTGATGGAATTCAATCATTTATCATAATGGCCCCCAACAATACATCTGGCAAATTAATGGCCGGCACCGCTAAGGATGCAGCCGCAATTTATAGCGTCCCATTAAATGGTCTGTTTTATTACGAAGAAGGGGATTCAACATCTATCAAAGACGTATCCAAGAAAGCATCTATGAACACTGCGCGTACAAATGCAAACACACGCGCCCGTGAAATTTTATCTGATATTTTAACAAACGAGCGTTTAACCGCACTTGAATTTTCAAAACTGAACACACAACTAGAACGTATCTCACGCACAGACACAATTGGCACAATACCATATGATGCAATATTATTCCTTGGGAATGCAGACGACACCAAGAAACTTGCATCATTTATGCGCTACTATGGCATATCATCACGTGATGCAAAATACTATGGTTCTGCCCTTTGGGACGGCAGTGACATTGCATCTGACATAACGATGGCTGGTGCAAAATACGCCACATTACCCCAGACAAATGAAAAATTTGCCACCACCTACACCCAGTTAACAAACCAATATCCATCACGTTTGGCAACATTTGGTTATGACGCCACCAACATGGCCATAGGCATGATAAAATCAAACAAATCGAATGCTGCATATTTACTGGACCCCAGTGGCTATATCGGCACAGACGGATTATTCCGCTTAAAACCCACCGGCGATAACGAACGCGCCCTGCGTATTGTAAAACTGAACGGCGACGGCACAACCACAGATGTAAAAAATGCCGCATCAGACTTTATAAAACCAATATACAATTTAGAACAACGTCATATTTCTGGGGCTAACGAAATACCATTACAAACAAACGGAATAAATCCTAACAACTATATCCAAATTCCCGAACGTTTAGCATCAAAATACACATCAAAAACATACGGTGCAAATATGACATCGGAACCAATCACAATGCGTACAGACGTTATAACCATTTTACCCGAAGATAATCGTGACACAATAACAATATCTGGATACAAGCCTGTTGAACTTGAATACGTTGACCGCACATACATTGACGAAATTGAAATCGAAGAATAAAACGAAACCGATTTTGTTCCTTTTGCCATAGAAAAAATGCTGGGATAAAATGTACCCAGCATGAAAAATTTTATTTTTACTTTCTGTATTTTTTTATTTTTACCAGGTGTAACCTGCGCATACACACCCCCAACGACATACAATGACAAAATTCGTAAAGACCCATCTGATTGGAACGCACGATTTGAACTTGCCAAACTGTATTTTGAACACAAACAATTCAGTGCCGCACAATATAACTTTGAATTTGCCCGCGCCAATCATTCAGTACCTGAAAACATCACAAACGAAATAGACCAATATTTAACCCAGATTCGCAAACTTAAAAAATGGGACACAGAATTTGGTATCGGCGCAATCCCCGACGCCAGTATAAATTACACCCCATCAAACCGCCACGAATGTATCAGTGGCATATCTGGGCCAACCTGTTATGAAATAACAGATCCAACATCTGGCATTGGGTTTCAAATAAACGGTGCAACAAATTATTATAAACAAATATATAAGAACTTTGGTCTGCGCACAACAATTGGTGGTGCAATATTAAACCTGTCCAAGAACATTCCCACAGATTATTCCACACATTTTGCAATCGGTCCCCGCTATATATTTTCCCACGGAGACATCAGTATCCAACCATCATTTGGTGCACGTATGTACCAGAATGATTTTTATAATTTTTCATATGGTGTCCGATTAAATTCCAATCTGCAAACATGGGGAATTTTATTTTCAGACATTGGACTGGACATCCAGCGCACACACTATCAAAACCATGAAATAAACAGTGCCCTACATGGGCACGATTGGACATTTTATATTCACCCAAAATATTACTTTGACGACACAGGTTTTATATCATTAACCGGCGCCCTGTCCCACAATCACACAGAACTAAAAGCACTGGGTGCAAACACAGGTCGTATTGCATTTGGATATTTTCAAATATTCCCATACGGATTTAATTTTTATATAAACGCCATGTATTCATTCAGTGAATATCACGCCACAGACACACGCATAACCATCACGACCGAACCATCAACCAGACACGATAACATATATCAGATTTACACACGAATATATAACAGTTATATTGAATATTATAATTTTATCCCAGCCATTGGTTACACATACACCATCCAAGATTCTAATATTTCACAATACGATTTATCAAACCATCAAGTTTCACTAGAACTTGTACGTATGTTTTAACACCCCCACCCTATCGAACACGGAACAACAAACACGTACAACTTGATAACAATTCACAACACTTCCATATTTGTCCTGTATTGTTTCTTGAATGTTCATCTGTTATTTGATTATAAATATATCGCACATCTCTAAAAAAACCCACCATACATATAATCGCCCCAGGATTAGTATACTGACACAACCTATATAACACATCAATACTTGTCCCTATTGGCAAATAATCAAAAACATTAGACAAGTGTATAAAATCATATTTTTTTGTTAACTTTTTATGTAAATCACATACATCTGTCCAAATAAAATTAAACGGTTTTGTTATAGTCTTGCGCATTTGTATAAATTCGTTTTTCGTTGGCAATGCCTTATTTTTTTCTGGTGCTTTTTCATGTCTAAAAATAAAAAAATCTTTCATTTGTTGCAGATATATTTTTTCATCATTTGGTAACAAATCTGCAACCAACGGCAAAGATTTAATATTTTTGACATCAACCTTTGCCATTTCCACCAGTAATCTGCAATATTCTGAATAATCCAGCACCGACAACGCAGTTGTTTTTATATCCATAACCAGTTTTGCATTATAAGATATATCAAACGTATCTATATCTTTTGCGCCATATAATTTTGTAAACATTGGATGATCGCCAGACCCCACAACCGTCAGTGCATTTTTTGTATTAGACGAAACATCTTTTAATGCATGTCGCAACTCTTCATTAGTCATAACATAAGCCGAAGAATATGCAGTAAATCCGGCCATACCAGACAAATATTTTTTTGCATCTGTAACATTCGGCATCATATTTTCATCTTTTATTATTCACGGCTGTATATTATATCCCCAAACACCACAAGTCAACACGACTTCACACATTACAACTTTTATATAAACATATTTTTATATACAGAAAACGAACACCTAAAAAATGCTATTACCTTTGAAATACAGCAAGAATACGAAAGAATCAGAGATAAAATTTTACGCATTCGCGTTCCCAGCCCCCACAGTAATAAGTTAACATTTTTTACTTATCTTAAACAAACAATAACAAAACTTATACGAGTGTCATTTATAATTTTGTTATTAATAATGTTTTTATCTATTATAAAAAAATAAAACCACAGCTTAGTTTTTACCATCATTATACAAAAAAACCGCACTTTCACAGTGCGGTGTATCTTTTGGTGGGAGTATGCTTGCATTAATCGAGCAGAAAACAAACAAGAATTTTCTGATTTAATACAACAGGTAAAAGAGTTTAAAGATAAATGGCTAATTTCACCCGAATGTGAAAATTGAATATTTGTTGAATTTATGATATTATTCTATAGAAAACAAAGATTCTAAGATGAGAACAAATTTACAAGATAAAATTAAAACATTTATTGCATTAAAACTTCAGAGGAAACGAAATTTTTTAAAGAAATCTAATCAGTACAGATGGAATTCTCCTGTTTATTTGTTTACTAATGAAAATATTCATGATTATTTAATACAACTTGATAATTTAAAGAATAAAAAGGTTTTATGCGTTGCTGGCGGTGGTGACCATGTATTTGAATCTATTCTGGCAGGTTCGAAATATATTGATTGTTTCGATATAAATTATTTGCAAAAACATATAATTGAATTGAAATCAAAAATGATAATTGCCTTACCGTATAATGAATTTATGGCTTTTTTCTTTGATAAAAAAGAATTTATGAACAAAAAGATTATCGCTCCTATTTTTCACACTTTTTCATCAGGCTTGCAACAATTTCTAAACATGTATTACAAAAGCAATAACTTAGATTATTTTGAATACCGTGGCCCAACAATACCAAGATACGATATAAAAAAAATTTCATATATAAGAAATGTACGACAATATAATAAATTGAAAAAATTGTTGCCAACCACACAAATCAATTTTATTAATTCTAATTGCAAAAACATAATAAATAAAACAAACCAAACATACGATGTAGTGCTGTTATCAAATATATTCGACACTCGTTTTACGCGAAATAATATTAAATATAAACTATCTGATTTTTATAATAAATTTGTTCAACCGATATTTATACAATGTTTGAATCCTAACGGCAAAATTTGTTTTGCCTATATTTACGATGACAAACTGTATAATTCTTGTCTGAAACAGTCTATTAAAAATTTAATTTTACAAAAAAACACAAAAATATCTTCCATCATAGTAGACAGTATAAATAAGGGGAACGATTCAAATATAGTTCTTTATTGTAAAAAGAAGCTTTAGAATCGGCAATCTCTGTTCGAAGATTGGTAAAAATTAGTGTTTTTTGAAAGTGCTTTCTTCGAACCTATGCAAATATTGGAAATCTAAAAGAAAACCGCACCTTTATGATGCGGTGTATCTTTTGGTGGGCTGTACTGGATTCCCTCGGACAAATGTCCTGCGGGGCATTCGTTAGCACTCGAACTGCGCACTGCTTGTTCTCGCTTACTCATTGTCGAACCTGCAATCTTTCGATTGCGTGTTTCAAATCCATAAAACACAACACACTAAAAATAAATGGCCGCCTTTCAGCGACCATTTATTTTTAGTGGTGGGAGTGGCTGGATTCGAACCAGCTCAGGCTTAAGCCAACAGATTTACAGTCTGCCCCGGCTCTCCAACTCCGGCGCACGCCCAATCTGTCCAAAAAACATATAAAATGTTTTTTGGTGCGGGCAGCGGGAATCGAACCCGCATTTCAAGCTTGGAAGGCTTGCATACTAGCCTTTGTACTATGCCCGCAACAAATTCAAAGCCCTACGATTATATATTATTTGGACATAAAATCAAGTATTTTATTTTAACGTTTTAACAAACTTTGTACCGCCAATGGAAAATCTGGACTGTTCGCTAAATAAGACCCACTGACCAACAAATCTGCCCCTGCATCCCAGCACATCTGGGCTGTCTTATCATTTACCCCACCATCAACCGAGATTAAGAACTTTAATCCATATTTTTTGCGTGTTGCCGCCAATACTGAAATCTTGTGCAAACAATCTGGTCTAAAATCTTGCCCTGCTGCCCCTGGGACAACCGTCATAACCATAACCTCATCTAAATCACGCAAGATGTCTTTTAATATCGTAACCGACGAATCCGGATGCAACGCAATACCAACACGTTTCCCAGCCGCTTTGACAACACGCACCGCATTACGTACCCCTGATGTATTTGTTGATAATATCACAGTATCCGCACCCGCTGCAATCGCATCTGCCGCCCAAACGGCGGGACCTTCTGTCATTAAATGGACATGCAAATGTGCATCTGTATGCGAATGAATAAATTTGATAAAATCAATACTACCTGCGACTTTATCCACATAAAACCCATCCATAATATCAATATGAATCATTGAAATTCCACCCGCCTTAAACATACTATACGTTTCAGGACGCTTCATATTAAAGCAAAGAGAACTTGGTAAAATTGGGATAAACTTTGGTCTTTTTACTTTCTTTTTACTTTGAAACATTCCGCCAAGGCGTTCAAAAAAAGATTGTATTTTTTCACGACGCGCCAAATATGCACTACGTTTACCAGCGAACATATTCCACACATATTTTGACAACGCACGAACAGTTGCATCATTGTGTAAAACCTCTGTTGGGATTGCGAACGTATTTTCAATCAAATCGCGCACCCCGCCCATTTCAGAACCACCACCTGTTAAAATTATACGTGCTGGTCTATACTTTTCAAATGTTGTTGCACCTGCATCACGGATTCTGCCAACAATGTCCAATATTATCGGCAAAATAATATCATTTACATCACCACGCGAAAAACCATATGCCGTATCAGCCGGTGTAAACCGATCCATTTCTTTTGGTATTAAATCTGCCACACCCTGTTTAATTCTGTTTGCTTCGTCAAAATCGATATGGAAAGCATCTGCAATATCGTTTGTAATTTTTGTTCCCCCGATTGGCACCTTAATATGCCAAACAGGGCCACGATCAGTCCACACAGACGCAGATGTAAATTCCGCCCCAAAATCTATAAACAATGTATTTTGTTTTTTGTTACGAAACGCGGCATTTTGAACAAATTGCGGGTCAAAGAATGCAATTGGTTCTATATACGCATGATGTAATAACGAATGCAAATTATCCAATCGATCCAACCGATAAAAAATCGCCCCAAATATAGACATTAATTGACGGTCAACCGCCCCCAGCGGATTCAGCATATCCCGTGCCCCAGGACGACTGAACGCCAATGGCACAATATGAATTGGATGAAATTCATTTGGTGGCGTGATTTGAGCAATCTGATTACGAACATCCGATTGACTAATTTTATGTTCGCCCGACCAAGTTGTGCTTTTAACCATCGCCTGATAAACAGACGGCCCGAAATTTCCTGTGATATATGCTGTATCCAGATTTCGCCCAATTTGTTTTTCCAACCCAGAAACCACAGATTTAATTGCAAATATTGTATCAAAACTGTCCACTGAAAAAACGGCTGATTTTGCCAATTGCCCAGACTTAACATGATGCGCAATACCACGAACCCCCGACGTACCAACATCCAGACACAAAAAACACGAATCCATCATATTCATTGTTCGTATATCCGCACTTAATTATTTAACCAGAATACGTGTATTATCACGC
The DNA here is from genome assembly GCA_045645065.1 of Candidatus Enterousia sp. GTDB lineage: Bacteria > Pseudomonadota > Alphaproteobacteria > Rs-D84 > Rs-D84 > Enterousia. The sequence continues at coordinate 14,885 of JAZRIB010000020.1, read as the reverse complement.
ATATCTATGACCTTTAACTTTTTCCCCAGCAACCCATGGTTTTGATTCAAAGATATTAATGTACTGATTGCTTGAACAGGGTTTTCTTCGGGCAACATAACTGTTATCCCCCCCATCGTAACCAGATTCCATCTGCGTCCTTCTATCCATTCCATATGACTTACATCCGCGACCATATTACGTGCCGCCGCTGTTATATCAGAAATATCATCTGGCAACACCCCAACAAACACCACTGCACCAATATCACGTGTTGGACTGGGGTTATTAACAACCGTCCCATCGGCAGACAACGGGAAATAATTTTCCCCATCAGACCATTGTGCAACCGCCCGATACATATCCGCCCGCACCGCCAGATTCCCATTTGGCAATCTTCGCACTGCTGACTTTTTTACCCCTGGCACTGCTGCAATTCGTGCATTCAATGCATCCAAATCAACCCGATACGTATCCCGCACCAAACCACCCGCCGCTGCGCGCATTGCGTCCATATCAGCATCCTTGGAATCTGTAACGATTGATATGCTATTTACCTGGGCCAAATTTCCATGTCCCATACCCACCATAATAATACGTGTTGCGAAATATATTGCCATTATCACAGCAATAACAAAACACACCCAAAACCAGATTGAACGTTTCATAACGACCATTATATCATAAAAAACAAGAGACATAAAATTTAATTTCATGTCTCATACCGTATATTCTACATTGCACGCAACAAATATCCGCGTCGGAACATACACCTGCGATATGCCCCAACCGTACGCGACGATTGATTACGTGGCACCGACAACAACGCGCGTTGTCCAACATCCCGATATTCATTTGATTGAAACGTCACCCACAAGCCATCCCAATCCGGCATCAGCGCACTTTGATTTGGCGACAACAATTTTGCAATTCGTGAACGTGGCATATACGATGGTTCATTTATCCCCAGACACGATTTATGATCACGAACGAATTGTTCTGTTGTAACCGCTTCGTTTTCCCAGTTCAAAATTGTTGCATCATCAATACTGCCCCGGTTGGGTGACGCACACCCCCCCAACACAAAAAGCACAAAAAAAACCCCCAGGATTTTTATTCTCATAATTTTATTATAATTCATTTGCGTTTGTGGGGCAATAGTTTTTATAATACCATAAAAGGACAAAGGAATTTATATATGGCACTGACTGTTCAAAACTTTATAAAGTTTGCAAATTATTACAACCAAACCGCGATGCTTATGTCTGCCATCTGTGTTCAAAAAGGCGGTATTGCAATCGAAAATTACGTTGGGCGCTTTTATGCTGCGGACGTTCTGGAATTTGTGGTTGAATACGGTCGTCGCTTAATTCAGACTACACCAAACACATCACCTGAAATTGTCGCCTTGGTTAAACGGTTCGAAGAACAATTAAACCATGTACGCGATTTAGTCACACCAACACAAAAACCAATTCATGAAATGACATTGGCTGAATTTGAAAAACTGATGAACATCTAATGGGAACAAGGGGGACCCCAATGCAACTTATCAACAAATATTTAACATATTTTACACTTTCCATTTGTTGTATATGCTTAACATCTGGATGCGCCAAACAAAATCAACAGGACCAACAACAACCACTATATGATAATATAACTGTTGTTGATACATTGGTAATTGATGAAAATTCTGTTCCAATTTTCCCAAAAAAGGCTGCATTAACAACTGACACTGCGCGTCGTTTTTCAATTGATCTACCAAAACGGTGCAATGTCGACTGGAACAATCAAAACATCGTATCCGTTGTCCCCGAAGAAAAGATTGAAATCGTTCGTCTGGAAACAGGTGACGCGTTACCAGAATTACAGGTTTCTGATTACGAATTCAAAAAATTGACTGTAAAACAGGCACTGGATAAATTATTGGACGGCACGGACATTTCTGTGGTCGAAGACGGCGAAATGATTGAACGTATAACTGGCACGATATCATCTGGCACATTATCAGACGCGGTTGAATTAATGGCGAAAATGGGTCATGCATATTATTCATACGATGAAACAGTTGGCGAAATTCATTTAACACACCGTGGAAAATGGCTGATAAAGATGCCAAAAAACGAAAGTATTATAATGGCACTTTTGGATGCAATGCACGGCGCTGATATGCGTAATTTATTGGTAAACTGGGATGATAAAACCGTCGTATTCGAAGGCAACTATCAAACCGAACGCGAAGTTGCAAAAATCATATCCGATATTGCATCTAAAAAATATATGATTGGTTGGGATGTTGATATATATCGTGTCTATCCACGCACAGACAACCCTATTATCTGGATGAATTTATTACCTGCATTTGGTGATAACAATATCAAGATGTCCATCCCAGGCGTTGTTGGTCGCGCATTGGTTACCAGTTCTGAAATAAACACAAAAACACTACAAGAATTCCTTGCCCAGCAAGCAAACGTAGTTCTAATTTCCCAGGGACAATTTGTAATTCCAAACGGATGGCAATCGCGCTTTGACATCGGTCAATGCAGTAAAGAGGAACGCCTGGAAACAGATTTGGTAATTGGCGCAACAGCCACATACGGCGATTATGCAGGTCGTGATAAAATCGATGCAAAAATTGTACTGCGCACCAGCAATGGCGAATTATCATCATTTGATATCCCATCCAGCGTTGGCGACAACTATGTAATCGTTGGTATTCCGACACACTCGTTCGTAACGACACCGGAAACATTAATCAGTCCATTTGCAGAATTGGTTGTATTTATGTCACCACGTCTGATATCAATTGTTGATGCTGCGACAATCCCAGACAATTCATTAACACCATTGGCTGGCGATGCTCTGCGCGCATTTCTAAGTGAATAAAGGTAAAAAATAAAATGTTTTCAAAACTGGAACGAAAAATAGCATTCAGATATCTTGGCGCGAAACGTCGCGGTTTTGGTTCTGTTATATCATGGGTATCACTAATTGGCATTATGCTGGGCGTTGCAACATTGATTGTTGTAATGTCTGTTATGGGCGGATTCCATGACACATTATTGGGTCGCATAATTGGTATGAACGGCCACGTTGTTGTCTATCACCAAGACGGTGCAATATCAGATTTTGATTTCTTAATCGACAAAATGAAACAAAACAAAATCGTATCAACCCACGCCACCGCCATTGTCCCAATCGCAGAAGGTCAAGTAATGGCGACCGCCAACGGCAACAACACCGGCGCAATGATACGCGGTATCCGTATGTCCGACTTGGCAAAAAAGACCACAACTGGCACACGCATTTATGGCAAACCACTGGACGCAATCCAAGACGGCGAATTAGTCGCAGGCGCATCACTTACACGTGCATTGCATGTCACAATGGGCGACAATATTTCATTGGTGTCTGCAAATGCCGCAACACCAACACCGTTTGGTTCTATGCCACGCATTATGTCATATCCGGTAATGTCGTCTTTCTTTATGGGAATGTACGAATATGATTCAGGCTACATATTCATGCCATTGGAAACGGCGCAAAAGTATTTGAATATCGGGAATGCAGTCACACACATTGACATTTTCTTAACCGACCCCGAAGATACAACCGCTGTACAAAAATCATTACTGGAATTATTACCAGACGGATTTGTTGTACGTGATTGGCGCGAATTAAATCGCGGTTTTGTTGGCGCACTTCAGGTTGAATCGAACGTAATGTTTTTGATATTGATGCTGATTGTAATTGTGGCGGCATTTAACATAATCTCGTCACTGGTTATGTTGGTCAAAGACAAAAATAAAGACATTGCGGTCTTGCGCACATTTGGTGTTTCACGTAAATCAATGATGCGGATATTTATCCTGTCGGGGACATCAATTGGTGTAATTGGAACATTTTTCGGAACGATATTTGGTGTACTGATTGCGATTTATATTGAACCCATACGTCAGTTTGTTCAGATGTTAACCGGTCGCGATTTATTCCCAGCAGAATTATATTATCTGTCTGAATTACCATCAAAATTAGAATTATCCAGTGTTGCAGGCATTGCAGTTCTGGCCATTACATTATCATTCTTGGCGACATTATACCCCGCCTGGAAAGCCGCCAACACAGACCCAGTAGAGGTATTAAGGAACGAATAAAATGGCAAGTATCTTAAATTCTTTATCTAAAATTCAAACAGGCGACATTGTTATGTCGGTACGCGACATCAAAAAAACCTTTATCGAAGGTGGCCAACCCCTGCATATTTTACGTGGTGGTGGCTTTGATTTACATCGTGGTGAAATCATTGCATTGGTTGGCGCATCTGGATCTGGGAAATCTACATTATTACAATGTGTTGGTTTATTAGACAAACCGACCAGCGGCAGCATTATGATTGGTGGTGCATCTGTTCAAAAAATGGACGAAGATATGCGCACACAAATTCGTCGCAACAAAATCGGATTTGTATATCAAAAACATAACCTGTTATCCGATTTCAGCGCACTGGAAAATGTGATGTTGCCAATGCTGGCAAATAATATGCCAGAAATTGATGCACGTGTACGCGCATTGAAATTATTACGCGCGGCAAATGTCGCACATCGTGCCGGCCACCTGCCTGGGCAAATGTCTGGCGGCGAACAACAACGCACCGCCGTCGCACGCGCATTGGCAAACAACCCAGATATTTTGCTTGCAGACGAACCGACTGGAAATCTGGACCCAAATCACGCAATGACGGTGTTTGATTTACTGTTGGAATTGGTTCGCAAAAACAAGATGGCAATGCTGTTCGTCACACACGATATGACATTGGCCCAGCGCGCTGATAAAATTATTACAATTCGTGATGGAATTGTGGCATAATAAGAACAATAAAAATACAGAGAGAGAGAGAGAACAATGAAAAAACAAACCAAGAAACCAGCACAACAATTCAGATGTGTTCACACACGCACCCAGAAAATCTGGGGGTGTTTTGCATTAACTATGTTGTTCATATGTGGGGTTATGGTTGGACTTGGGATTAACGGCAATCCAAATCTTATTACAAATGTTGTAACCCCATCTGATACGATTACCCCTGAATCCAACCCTGCTACCGAACCACAACCAACCGAAGAAGTAAAACAAACCTGCACCCTGATTGAAGAATCATTATTGGTACGCCTGCCAAATGGCGACGAATTCGCAACATCCGAAGAACGCATATATCGTGCAAAAATCTATGCGAATTTATCAGAACGCGGTTGCCCTGAAAACGCCCAGAAATATCATGACCTGGCAAAACAGGAATTAGCAATTGCCCGCGCTTTGTCCGATGATGAATTTTCACAACACGAAACAGTCGCAGTTGTTGAAACATACAAACGTTTGAACATGCAGGCGGCTGCCAATGAAATATTTGAAACAGCAAAGAAATTAACGAACCCAGCAATTGATTTTATTCTAGAAGTTGAAAAAATAATAAACGAGCAATAAAATGAAACTATACAAACTTGCAATATTTTCGATGGTCGCCGGATTTGCGACTGCGGCTGTGGCTGCTGAAATAGCCGCAACATCATCTGTTACCGAACGCAAGTCTTGCGACCAAATCGCATCAGAAATTGCAGAATTGTCTGAAATCATGTACCCAGACGCAGAGACGGTCACAGAACTAAACAATCTTAAAAAACAACAACGCAGTTTCTGTCAAAAACGTGCTGGCACACGTGGCACTGCACTTAAAAACGCACGTCGTACACCGATTACCCAAAACAATACAACCACATCGGACACACCGACTGACACAATTGACGCAACATGTGATACACCTGATGAAAACGGATGTTGTCCTGGCGAAAAATATACAGACATGGGGGAACTGGGATTTAATTGTTGTCCTGAATCAGGGGGTGATTGTTTTCCACCACTTGTTGTCACCCCAGACGAACCAGAAACCACCCCTGAACAAAAGCCTGAACTAACCGACGAACAACGCATTACCAATATTGAATCTGGCCTGTGCGCAGATGGCACCACCCCAAATCAATTTGGATGCTGTGGTGACGAAGTTTTCAAAGACATGGGCAATACAATATTTGCATGCTGTCCAAAATCTGGTGGCGATTGTTTTCCACCAATCAAATAAATTTATTTATGAAATAAAAACCCCGCGAATGCGGGATTTTTATTAGGGATGTGGGTTCGGGACATCAGAAAAGCATAAATCTGTATCCGCGATATTTATTGTATCAAAAATCAAAAACCACGCCACAGGTACCTATTCTTAAAATTATTCAACAACAACCTTGCGTCCATCGCCGTGCTGGGTTATAAAAATATTAATTGTATTTTCTGGCAACATATGTTTTGCGATTGCTGGCCATTCAATTAATGTAATATCATTTGCAACCGCATGTTGCAATCCAACCTCAACCAATTCATCTGCATCTTCGATACGATATAAATCAAAGTGCGAAATTCCATCATACGATTGCACGATTGTAAATGTCGGACTGGGGACAACTGTATCCGCCCCACGCAGCGTTTGAATTATCGCACGTGCAATTTCAGATTTACCCATTCCCAAATCACCATGCAATGCAACAACACACGGCGCATTCAACATTTTTGCAAAATCATGCGCCCACACGCGCATTTGATCAACATTTTCCAAAACATATTCTTTCATATTATTCCACCAATAATAAATCATCTTCCAGTTTATGGATTTGGTCACGGATTTCTGCCGCCAATTCAAATTCCAAATCTTCGGCCGCACTGCGCATTTTCTTATTCAATTTTGCAATTTCTTTGCGCAACGTATCCGCATCCATAACCCCACCAGACTTATCATACACAAATCTGCGCGCTTTGTCAGTCTTTTCTTGTTTTTCACAAACCTCTGCAAATACAGCCTTGGTCACAGTCGTTGGCACGATGCCATTGGCCACATTATAAGCCATCTGTTTTTCACGACGGCGTGCTGTTTCATCCAATGCCGCCCGCATAGAATCTGTAATTTTATCAGCATATAAAATCACACGCCCATTCGCATTACGTGCCGCGCGTCCGATTGTCTGAATCAACGAACGTGTTGAACGCAAGAATCCTTCTTTGTCTGCATCCATAATTGCAACCAATTCACATTCAGGGACATCCAAACCTTCACGCAATAAATTAATTCCGACCAACACATCAAATTTCCCCAGTCGCAAATCACGCAATAATTCAATACGTTCCAGCGTTTCAATATCACTGTGCAAATATTTTGCTTTGCAACCATTTTCATTCAGATAATCCGTTAATTGTTCCGCCATTTTCTTGGTCAGTGTTGTCACCAACACACGCCCAGACGTCTTTTTAATCTGGTCCAGCAAATCGTCAACCTGATGTTCAGTCGGACGTACTTCACATATCGGGTCCAAAAGCCCTGTCGGCCTAATCACCTGTTCAGAAACAATTCCACCCGATTGTTCTAATTCCCATTCTGCCGGCGTTGCAGACACAAATATTGTTTGCGGACGCAATTTATCCCATTCTTCAAATGTCAGCGGTCTATTATCAACACATGCTGGCAATCGAAAACCATATTGTGATAACGTTTCTTTACGTGCACGGTCACCACGGCTCATTGCACCAATTTGCGGAACTGTCACATGACTTTCATCAATAAATAAAACTGCATCGCGTGGCAAATATTCAAACAATGTTGGCGGTGGCATCCCGGGCGCGCGTCCCGATAAATAACGTGAATAGTTTTCCACCCCACGACACGTCCCCGTATTTTCCATCATTTCAATATCAAAGTTCACACGTTCACGCAAACGTTGTTCTTCGATATATTTCATATTTTCATGAAAATATTCCAGCCGTTCTTTCAAATCCTTTTTAATTTCACCAATCGCTTGTAAAACACTGGGCATCGGTGTTGCATAGTGCGTATTTGGATAAATCGCAATCCGGTCTAATTTTTGCAGTTTTGCCCCAGTCAGCGTATCAAATTCCCAAATTTCTTCGATTTCATCACCAAAGAAAGACAACTTCCACGCCCTATCCTGACTATGTGACGGAAATAAATCCAGCGTATCCCCACGTACACGAAATTCACCACGTTCAAACGCCGTATCATTACGCTTATATTGAATATCCACCAGCGCATACATCACGTCACGCATTGAAATTTTATCCCCCGCATGCAAGACCAACTTCATCCCTGCATATTGTTCGGGCGACCCCATACCGTAAATTGACGACACACTTGACACAACGATAACATCACGCTCTTCCAGCATTGCGCGCGTTGCACTGTGCCGCATACGGTCCAATTGCTCATTAATAGATGCATCTTTATCGATATAGGTATCTGTCGTTGGCATATATGCCTCAGGCTGATAATAATCATAGTACGACACAAAATATTCCACATGATTATTGGGAAAGAAAGATTTCATTTCCGTATACAATTGCGCGGCTAAAATCTTGTTCGGCGCCATAATCAAGGCCGGCCGGCCCAGTTCTGCGATAACATTTGCCATTGTAAAAGTCTTACCCGACCCGGTCACACCCAATAACACCTGGGACCGACGACCATCATTCACCCCCGCGACCAATTCAGATATGGCGGTCGGTTGATCGCCCATTGGTTTATAATTACTTTCAAGATTAAATATTTTTTTATTCACAACCATAAGTATAATTCATTATAATGAAATTACAAGGAAGCAGAGAATGGTATTAAAACCCAGACATAAACGTCGCATTGCGTGGACGATAGTATCAATTATCGCCGCGGTAATATTAACATTTATTATTGCCCCATCAATTATTACCCTGAATTCTTTCAAGCCTATGATTGAACGTGCAATATACGAACAAACAAATGTTGATGCGAAATTAAACGGCGATTTACATTTTAGTTTACTGTCTGGCGCGAAAATCGTTGCCCACGACGTAAGTGTTCCAACAGCAAAAATCGGCTCTGTGATGCTGTCTGTACCATTAACCAGTATTTTTAACCCCAGCAACCCAGACATACAAAGCAACGTCACTGTAATAAATGCAAACATTGATATTAAACAACTGGCACCGGCAACATTTAACCATACGATTAATATCTATGATTCTGAAATACATTTTATGGGGCGCGATTTTTATATCATTCGTGCCAAAATGCAAGACAACCGTTTTCACGGCATAATACGTACCAAGAACCATAAATACGACGTTGAATTTTCGGGCGACACGTTTCATATAACAAATAAAAATAATAATCTAGATATCGTTGGGCAATTTTTTGATAACGGTTCGATACGCGGTCACATGTCTTTTACCACAGACAAATTGAACGAATGGTTGGATATTGAACAACCTAAAATAACCCAAGAAACAGATGTTACACTTAATTTCGAATGGGACGGCAAACATGGTTTCAAATACACAAATATAAAAGCAGGCCCCATATCTGGAAACATAGAAACAAAATCAAACGGAATAAAGTTTATTCAATTAACGGCAGAAAATATCAACTATGATTTTTCAGACGTTATTGATTTTGGTAAATCTCTGACTGAAACACAATACGACCTAGATTTTTATGGAAAATTAAAATTTATGGATTTTGAATATAAACATATCCGCGTTAATGCGATTGCGACGAACAACACGATACAAATTACAAATATTATCGCAGACGACATCGCACTAACCGGTGGTCGTATTGATTCAACTGGTGCGCACGACATATTTGTAACAATGCCATTTGATGGTCGTGCATCAACATGTCTTTTTTCTGGCACACCAGACAACTGGAAATGCACACCATATACATACGGTGATGTGACGGGCAACATATCTATAAACCACAACACAATTGATATGACAGTCCAATCAGACAAACGTATGCCACGTTCTGGGGTATTGAACAATCGAATAAAACAACTGGGCAACCAAGGCAAAATAAATTTTGAATACACAGATGTTGCAGGCACATACTTTTTAACCCCCGAACATACAACTGCTAAATTTATATTTGCAAACAACAAAGCATTACGCTGGGCAAATATAGACATACCATTTCTGCCTGGATTTATGAACAGTGACATTGGCAATTTTGTATGGGATAACGATGTTATGAAATTTACCCCACATAACGAAAAATGGAACATTCAAATAAATGGAAAGCATTTCACATTGTCTGGTATATCTGCACACACATGGGTTCCTGAATTGGACTTACGTGCAATAAACGATATGCCATATACAATATCTGGTATATATGACAAAGATAAAATTTCTGATATGAAACTAAAACTGGGTGACAGTGTATTTTCAGGTTCTGTTAACGGACAAAACATCACATTATACACCGCTGTATTAAATCTTGATAAATTTATATCTGACGAATTCATTGCACAATATGACGAACTAGAATTCTTAACAAACGCACCAATACTGATACCATTTGGTATAAACGCCAACGTATCATTATCTGCTGATAAATTGATATATAAGGGCAACGAATATTCTAACTTTGTATATTCATTAAAAAATAATGCAATGGTATTTTCTATCACAGATAATGCGCGTGGCAACGTACTTGTAACGATTGAAAAAGATAAAAACAATTACGACATATTTGCGCAAATGAACAAATTTGTAATCAACGGCGAATTACTAAGCAAGAATATGCCATTGAACATTCGTGACACAATGATTACAGCCGAAATCCACATGAAAACATCTGGTCAAATTGCGCATGACATCTGGTACAATATGAATGGCGAAATGGATTTATCGTTTGATGGTGGCGATATTATCGGACTGTCTTTGGATGAATTTTATGCATCCAGTGAAAATCTTGGTAAATTAAATCTTGAATTTGCTTTATCGCGTGCATTAAACGGTGGTGAAACCAAGTTAAAAAATATGCATCTTGTTGGTCATTATGAAAACGGGAATTTTATAACATCTGAACCATTTCGTATATCCATGCGTCACGTTGATGGTTTTGGCACGCTTGAAATAGACAATGGCGAAATGTATACAACACTTGATTTAACAATGCGTGGCACTTCTGCCAGTCCATCTGTAATCCAACTTGACATAATGCCGAATGGCACACGTCGTTATTCATTATCTGAAATTATGATAAATTTTGATGGCGATTACCTGCGTGAATTTGTAAAAACACATAAAAGATTTTAGTTACAAATTCCGCGCAAAAATTCAGAACGATTTATACCACGACCATATGCATCAGCATAGTATGTATATGGTCCAAATTTTACATAATGATAACCATTTGAAAAAATTTTTACATTACGTTGATTTGTTACCAGCATTTTATTTTGCCCGATTACATCAACATTTACACCAAACAAGATTTTTTTGAAAAACCCAAAAATTCCACGTGATTGATATGGCACAAAAACCACCCCACCCCGTTTTACAATACGTCCGATATTATACTTGTCACTATTAGACGCCAACACATATGATTGATATGGGGTTAAACGCAATAAAAAAAATAAATTATTATTTGAATCTGTCATAGTAACAAACTCCTGTTTGAAAAAATTATATTTATATTCGTCTTGATTCCCACAGGTATGAATTCTTAATGTATTTTGTTAAAACAAATCCGATGGCGCAATGTACAAAACGTACATAAGCCAGCACCCACCCCCTTGGGCTGGGTAAAATTAAATAGAATGATTTAGATAAAAACAAATCCGATGGCGCAGTGTACAAAACGTACATAAGCCATCGGATTTGTTTTTAGATAGATTATTATATTTAATTTTTAGTTCTTTTTGCGAACTTGGATGTGCACATCCCGCAATTGCTGTTCTGTAACCTCATTCGGGCTGCCCATCAACAGGTCTTGTCCACGTTGATTGGCTGGGAACGCAACTACTTCGCGAACACTGTCACCAAATCCTGTGATTTCAGATACCAAACGGTCAATACCGAATGCACACCCACCGTGCGGTGGCGCACCATATTGGAACGCTGTGTACAGTCCACTGAAATTCTTTTCAACCGCCTCAATCGGATACCCTGCGATTTCAAAGCATTTCTTCATAATATCTGGGTTATAGTTACGCAAACCACCACTGCAAATTTCCAAACCGTTCAGCACCATATCAAATTGTGCTGCTTTGATTTCGAATGGATTTTTTGTATCTAATTCTTCCAATGTCGCCATCGGGAACGAGAATGGGTTGTGTGTGAACTTTGGCGCACCCGCGCGATCTTCGTCTGGTTCAAAAAATGGGAATGATTCAACCCAACAGAACGCAAAATCACGCGGATTTATCAAACCTAAATCTGCACCTAATTTATTGCGTAATTTACCCGCCGCTTTTGACGCAGATTCCGCCATATCACATACAAAGAACAATGACGAGTTATCGCCCGCAATTTCGCGTAATTTTGCAATACGTTCCGCGTCTAATTTCTTGGCAACTGGCCCCTTGGCTTCTTCGGCAAATACAATATAAGCCAATCCACCCAACCCCAGTTCTTTGACTGCATATTCGCCCAATTTATCAAACCAAGAACGTGGTTTGTCTGCACTGTTTGGTGCCGGGATGGCACGAACAACCGCACCATTTTCAACCGCATTTGCAAAGATTCCAAATTCAGAACCACGGAAAACATCCGTCACATCGTGAATGATAATTGGGTTACGCAAATCTGGTTTGTCTGAACCGTATTTCAGCATCGCATCATCAAATGTAATATGTGGAATTTCAGAATATACATTGGCATCCGGTGCAAATTCACGAACCAGATTTGGCATAATTTCATCACCAACGGCCTGAATATCTGCCAGGTCAACGAATGACATTTCCATGTCCAACTGATAAAATTCCAACAATCTGTCTGCACGCAAATCTTCGTCACGGAAACATGGTGCAATCTGGAAATATCGGTCAAATCCAGATACTTGCAACAATTGCTTGAACATCTGTGGTGCCTGGGGCAACGCATAGAATTTACCGTGATGCAAGCGACTTGGTACGATAAAGTCACGCGCACCCTCTGGACTGGATGCGGTTAAAACAGGTGTCTGGAATTCCGAGAAACCCAAATCCCACATCTTATCACGTAACCACTTCATCATTTTGTTACGTGTCAAAATAGTGTTGTGTAATTTTTCACGACGCAAATCCAAGAAACGATATTTATAGCGCAATTCTTCGCCAACTTCATCTTCGCCAAAAACTTGGAATGGCAAAACTTCTGAATTTGTCAGAACTTCGAAAGACGTAGCCTGAATTTCAATTGCACCCGTTGGGATTTTATCATTCACCGCCGCTGCGTCACGCGCAACAACGTTTCCAACAACCGTTATCACAGATTCCGGACGAACACGTTCCAACGCTTCGTTACCGCCATCAAAAACAATCTGTGTTATACCATAATTATCACGCAGGTCCACAAACAACAGCGCCCCGTGGTCACGCTTACGATGAACCCACCCCGACAGAGTTACCACCTCTCCAACATTTTTTGCATTTAATTCGCCACACGTATGTGTTCTGAACTTTGATTTCAAAGATAACATTTTGGTCCCTTTTTTTTGTTCTTAAGGCACAAAAATTCATTGGAATTTCGGCACCCAATTTTCTTGTTAAAACATCAGGGGCGCAAAGATTTTTTTCCTATGCGCGGTGCCACCCTGGCTTATAACTTCACTAATGCTTATGAACACTCGGTGGTTGTCAGGCACGTCATCATATCCATACGCATAAAATATGACGATGATTATAAGCCCCTAAATAAATTTTGCAATAAAATTCTTTTAAAAACTGTACGTTACCCCCGCACCATAGAACGCATAAGAATTATTTTCTGGTGCCGTATTTCCATTTGAAAAATGATGTGCAAAGAATTCTAACGACGTACATTCTGATAATCGATACCCTACCCCAAACTTAAAACTAAATAATAATTTTGATCCGATACGTTTGTTCTGTTGTGCTTGGAATCCAGCCCCAATCCCAACAAAAGTATACCAATCATCACCATAAAATGGGGATACATCCATACTAAGCATTGCGATTGGAATCGTATATTTTTCCCAATTCCACCCATACTTTTTACCCCAACCTATTGTTTGAATAACATTTAGTGATTTACGTGCCTGGATACCAAAAAAAGTCATATTTTGTGAATATTGCAAATGCAACATGTTAAACGGTACAAACTCGGACGGGGACGGGATTAAGAAGCCATCATTTACCCCAGTTCCAACATTCAAAGCGACTTGATTTTGATATCCGTTCAAGAACGGATTTTCCACATTTGCCCATGCAGCGCCACCCGCCGTTATAAAAAACACCGTCAAAGCAGATAAAATCTTGGCCATAACACTGATATAATTTATAAGAAAGCACATATATTGTAAACACGAACGAAATCCCAAAACAAATTGCCACTTGCAATCCTAAAAAAGTCTGTTATAATACGCAACGCTTGGCAGCGTAGCTCAGTGGTAGAGCAGAGGAATCATAATCCTTTGGTCGGGGGTCCGAATCCCTCCGCTGCTACCAAAATTCAAACCGCCCGTGTGGCGGGTTTAATTTTTGTTTGTATTATAATCTGGGTCCCGCGGTTGGGCCACGGGATGACAAAGTAAAAAAACACCGCCCGGGTTGGGCGGTGGGAACTTATCGTGTTTTCATACGTAAAGTTGCAATTTTATATGCTATTGTTTCTTTTTGATCCAGACCGCGTTTTTCCGCCATGTCAATAAGGCGAAAGAATAATGGCGCACGCAGACGGGTAAATATGGCAATCGGGTTTACACTTGAACGGTCCATCGCGCGACCAACATTATGTTTTGTTTTGGCATAAATGGTACCGTTTTTATCTTTTATAGTGATAGAGCCTTCGTTATAATCCCA
>JAZRIB010000019.1:0-35149 GCA_045645065.1 Candidatus Enterousia sp. | reverse complement strand
GTTCGCTGGATTTATTCTGGTGATTATTGAGCGGGAGCCACCCTCTGTTCCATCCCGAACCAGACAGGGAAACCCCGTATCGCCGATGGTACTTTGGCTTAAGCCACGGAAGAGTAGGTCGTCGCCAGAATAAATCCAGTTTATCGATATAAAAACCGAATTCAACCGCCCATCCGGGCGGTTTTTTTTATTACCACTCTTGCGGGGGGGGGCAGAATCTTTTTCCCCGGTATATAAATTTGCAATCATCAATTAATTATGATAAAATTCAATCACTGGCAAGGTGCCGGATGGGCGTAAGAACCCTGAAAACTTATGGTGTCCGCGGGGACAAAAAATACCTCCAACAAATTGGTTGGAGGGTTGCGAATATATTGAATAAGCACGCTATTTTCCATAAGTTATAGTTCTTAACCTCCAACCGTCCGCTTTGTGACGGTGTTTGTTTACAAAAAAGGATTACAAATATGCGATTAACATTTGGGTTATTGCTGTCGCTTGTGGCTGGTGTTGCACATGCCAATACCGACCTGGCCGCGGCAATTGAAAATGTCCGTACTGCATGTGGAAATATCAGTACAGAACTGACAGACATGAAAAAAATGGCGGGTATAACAACGGCGGTGACGGGCGTCGGAACGGTCGCCGGTGGTGTTGCACTGGGGACAGGCGTTGCCAAGGCAAATGTCGATAAAGAAATTGAAGCGTTGGAACGACTGCCTTTGTTGGCAATTGAAAATGAATCTAAGTTTAAAAACGATGCATTAAATTATGCCAAATCAATAAATCCAACAAAAAATACAGCAATAGATTCTGCCGAACAAAAATCTAAAAACCTGGGGAATATCCGTACAGGAACATTGGCGGTGGCAACCGCAACAAATATCGCAGGTGCAGTTATGTCTGGTACCAACAAGGTTAAAGGAGATTTGAAGCAACAAATTGATGAATGCTTGGCATCGGTCAAGACATTATCAAACGTTCGTATGCAGGCGCGAATTGATGGCAGTGCAAATGACACCGAACTGGCACATGCGGAAAATATTGTTCGTGCGTGTGATGCGTGGTCCACAGTTGATGTCAATTCTATCAATAATCGTTCAACGGGCGCAACGGTATCATCTGGGATTGGTGCGGGGGTGGGTCTGGCCGGCACAATAACATCTGCATCAGCAAATTCAAAAGATGTTCGCAATAGCGATGACAAACAGAAAGAAAAGAACCTGAACATCGCAGCAAATGTATTGGCAGGTGGCACAACAGCGGCCAGTTTGTCCGCAACAATATTTAACGCAACACAAATAAGTGCAATTAAACGTGCGGCAACGGTTGCCGATGAATGCGAGGGGGCGCTGAAATAACATGAAGAAAATAATTTTGCCTATTTTTATATTTGGAATTTCAAGTAGCGTATTAGCAAGCGAGCTTTCTTCTAATCAAATAGACTTAAATAAGCCCGTGCGATGGTATGCCAAAGCCTTGAGTAATGCAATATTCAAGATGATTTATAGTGATGATCAAAGTGCCGATGGGGCAGAACGGGGGAATGCTGTCTCCAAGGAATTTTTACAAACCTTGGATATAAAAGATGGGGTTGTATCGATTAGTCCCGCCGAGTTTATAGAAAAATGTATGTCAGTGTATCAAGCGGCTGATGCCAGTACAAAATGCTCGGACGCGCTAATTGATGCAGTTCACAAACATAATAGCCTAGTACAAACATTTGGCGACTTGACTAATTTATCGATAGGCCTTAGTGACATGAACGCTAAAATAAAGTGGGATTTTAGAGTTTGGTACAATGCTTTAACTGCGATTCTGGATTTGGATTTAGATCCGTTAGTGAATATATTTAATGATTATATGAATACTGTTAACAATACAGCCTCGTTAAATGAGTGGTTGTCAGAGTGTAATAGAGCCATGCAATTTATTTCTTCAAGCAATACACCGTATCATAAAGACGCCGTTGTTAGAATGCAATCTCATGACTTTTCTTGTCAAAAATATATTGAAACCCTGGTACAAAAACACAACGAATTCAAAAACGCATACGATTCTGAAAAAACAATAAATTATAAGGAGCAACAAAATGAACAAAAATGATTTAGAAAATTTAGTGGAAGATTACGGGTATTTTGATGTGTTTCCTGACGGGGCGGCCGCAGGGCGTGCATAACAGGCGGTTGAATACATGGCTGTTCTGCCTAAGCGGGGCAAAAAGCAGGCTTTAATCGATGGGGCGGCACGTGTGGGTGTTTTATTACAAACCGCACGGAAACAATTCCCTGACGGTAAAACGCACGAATGTTTGACGTTCCCAACGGCATATCAGCAGAAATTCAAACAACAAATTCGTGATGTTGTGAAAAATCGTGAAAAATAACCCCACCGCCCATTGGGCGGTTTTTTGTTGCGTATCGCGCTTGATGTGTTACTATCACGAATAAGAAAAAAGGGTTTAAAATGCCATTTACACCATTGGGCAGATATTACACACTATCAAATGCAATCAAACGGTATATTCACGCAAATGGCATCGCATATGTCACACGTGGCGAAAAATTTTATGCGGTACACACTATCAAATTAACAAACCCATGGTCGGGAGAATACAAATCGCGTGGACGTCTGGACGCATTGGCGGCGGGCGAATTTTTCAAGGTGGCGTGTCGTTATCTGAATGACGAAATCGAATGGACCGAACCCGTCCGTAAATTTAGTTGTAAATATAACCCAAACCGGTCCCGTGGTTGCACGGATAAAAATTGCCCACGTGCCCTGGGTGGTGTCGCCTTCAGGGAAATCTTTGGCGCCGCCTGTCCATTCCGCAAAACACGATAATCCCCCGCCCAGATGGGCGGTTTATTTTTTGAAAAAAATATGATACCATTAGTGGGGATTTGAAATTATTGTATTTATACGTGGGGGATATGTATGCGCAAGGCCTTTATTGTAACGATGTTATTTGTTTCCAACACTGTGTATGCGGGACCTGAATTGACGGCAGCCGTTGAAAATGTTCGTGATGTCTGCGGTAATATTGGTGCGGAACTGACCGATATGAAAAAAATGGCCGGTATTACAACGGCGGTCACCGGTGTTGGCACGGTCGCCGGTGGTGTTGGCTTGGGCGCCGGTATCGCCAAAGCCAAGACAGACAAAGAACTTTCACAAACAGAACAAATCATTGCAGAGTTAAAGGCCGCCGGCGCCACACAGGTAACCAGTCTAGAAATGTTTTATGAAACATTTGCAGATGCACTTAGTGAAACGGGCACCCTAAACGGCCAGGCTTATGCGGCACAGTTGCGTGCAAAAAAAGATAAATTGATGCAAAAATCCAAGAATCTAGGAAATCTGCGTACAGGCACACTGGCGGCGGCAACGGCAACAAATATTGCGGGTGCGATTATGTCTGGCACAAATCGGGTTAAGGGCGATTTGAAACAACAAATCGACGAATGCCTAGCCGCTGTAAAAACATTATCAAATATCCGTATGCAGGCGCGTATGGACGGCAGTGCAACGGATACGGAACTGGCGCGCGCCGAAAGAATCATTAGCGCGTGTGACGCGTGGTCCACGATTGATATTACGCCAATCAACAATCGTTCAACGGGCGCAACCGTATCATCAGGCATTGGTGCGGGATTGGGCTTGGTCGGGACAATAACATCCGCATCTGCAAATTCAGATAGTGTGCGCAATGGCGACGATGCACAACGTGAAAAGAACCTGAACACGGCGGCCAATGTATTGGCGGGTGGCACAACCGTTGCATCGGCGACCGCAACTATATTCAATGCAACACAGATAAATGTAATTAAACGTGCGGCAACCATTGCCGATGAATGCGAGGGGGCATTACGCTAGGATGAAAAAGGTATTTATGTTTTTTATGGCGTTGACCATAAGTTATGGTGCGGCATTTGCAGCAGATAAACCAGAAGTTATTATGTACGAAGCCAATGGCGAAGTTTATTTTATTACAGAAGATTTAATACGGCAACTGGAACAAGATGCGGTTAACACCTGTTTGGAAGGCGTTATACAAGAAGATAATAAAAGTGGCACAAAAATAGAAGTGTTTTATGAATTGCTTTTATCACAGTGTCGTCAACAGATTGCAACGCTTTACGGCGAAACAAAAGAAGGGAATGATTTTGGCGATAAAATAATTGGGGGCCTTGCGAATGTAATGAATCGTCTGTCCCAGAAAGACTTAATCCCATTGAACCCAGAATTAGAATGGAAGGGCTGTGTGGTCACCAGGCAAAATTTAGAAAAAAGATTAAAAGAGGCGCAACAAGATACTAAATATCTTTATACTATCACTGCGGATATAGATTCCTGTATTAACGCAATCAATGTTCACACAGATGATTCATCTTGTCCACTTGTTCCGTCGGTTTCAGATAAAGGCATCATTGCAAATATGACTAATATGAATGCAAAATATAATGATAAAACACTAAGTTTTTCAGAACGGCCAGATATCAAAGATGGTCAGGTTTTGATTTTTAACGGCCAGGTTCTGGTTGTCTGTGATGGTGGTAAACCTGTGCATATTGTAAAACCGGCTTTTTCGGGGTATGTGGCGTGCAAAGGTGCAGAATTTCAGGCATATCCAAATGTTGGGTCTACACCAAATGGAATATATCTGGCAAAGCACAATAGCGTTCAAGAACCAAAAAATTTGGATTTGTGGGGTGGGTATCGTATTCCACTGATTCCGTCGCATCAAACAGAAACATATGGGCGCGCAAATATGTATTTACACGGCACTGCTGACAAAGATAAGCGTCGTTCTGGTGGGTGCATTAGTTTGGGTGTATGGATAGACGAATTTATCAACAGTGATTGGTTCAAGGATAAGGCAAAAGATTTGTTGATAATAGTAGACTCTTAAACAAGTTCAGTTGTATTGTTGATATCACCGCCCGATTCTGGGCGGTTTTTTGTTGGGTAAAATGTCCTGTGGCGGATGGGAAGAGGATGTGGCACTATACCCCATGCCAGAGGAAGAGAGAAACCCCACATGCGCACGAAAAAAATTATCATATTTCCGGCGATAATGTTAAGCCTTGCCGCGAACGCTGCCACCAAAACAATCACCAACACATCTGCATCCCAATCACCACGGATTCTGGTTGCATATTTTTCAATGCAGGACGGTAACACCGGCGACGTTGCGCGCGCAATTGTTGACGAAACTGGTGGCGATTTATACCGTATTATGGTGGCCGAACCATATCCCGCTGATGACAAGGTGCGTAAAGAATTATTAACACGCCAGATTGAAGAAAATATCCTGCCACCACTGGCGGGACCGGGGCCAAATATTGCGGAATACGATATTGTCTTTTTAGGCTCGCCTGTTTGGGCAAACCATATATCCCAACCGGTTAAGAGTTTTTTGAATAAATACGACTTTGCGGGCAAGACGGTTATTCCATTCGTATCGCACAGCGGTGGCGGTCGTGGCAAGACTTTTTCAGATGTGGCGGAATTGTGCCGTGGATGCACGGTTGATACCGACGGTTGGTCCAGTTGGGGCGGCGGCCGCCAGCGTGGAATTGCAAAATGGATTGAAGGTAAATTATCTGGGTATAAACAGTAAGTCCATCACAAAAATCATCAATAATTTTTTGTTAATTTTTATTGATTTATTATGGTTTTAGTTATATTGTCTGTATGCAATACAAATAAATGGTGGTATTATGAGTGCGAATTACAATCCTATAATTTTAAAAAAATATACACAAAGTCGTGGAACGGTATATGTTATACAAAACCAAGATAAATATTCAGTCGAAGTAATTGAACATAATGGCGATTGGGGAACCTCTGCGCATAAACGCGTGTTTGATGATTCTGTTGATGCGCAAGAGTTTTATGAAACAGCAAAAAAGTTTGTCGAAGGTAAATGCAATTGGTCAGAACCAAAGCCGGCGCGTAATTGCAAATATGATTGTAAAAATATAAAAAAATGCAGTGTAAAAAATTGTATATCTGAACTGGGTGGGGACGCGTATTGGAGATTTTTTCGCGCATCATGTCCGTACAAAGTTCGCTAGTATTTTTTATAACAGAAAAACAAACACATTCCGTCTGTGGGATGTGTTTTTTGTTTGACTTTTTTGATTTTGTATATACAATGCGCCCTGCACGTTAAAAAAAACAAGAGCTTAAGATATGTCACAAGGAATAATGGATTCGTTTACACATAAACATGATACTTTGTTAATGGAAATGATTGGCAATAAATTTATTGTTACATCTGTCCAGGTTGTTCGTGCGGACGTAACATGGGTTTCTGAATCTGTGGTTGATACATTGCAGGATGCATCCAAAATATTCGCAGAGCAAAAACAGTGCATATTAAATCATGGGCGTTGTATAGGTATGAAAAATTATATTCGCTAAATTCGTGGTCTTAAAATGAATAGAAAAGTACATCGTGTATATTTTAATGCCTCTGGACGCACAGAATTAGCCCAAGAAAACAATAGATGGACTGTTACTGTAACAAAAAAAGATAAAGGTTTTGAGCCTTTTACATACGTGTATTCTTTTTTTGATCTTGTTGTTTGCCAGGAATTTTTTGAAATGACCAAAGGGTTTCTTAATGGCAAACCGTGGCATCCGATTGAACCTGTATGTTTTTTTGACAGAAAAAATTTACAAGAATGTACTGCGTCTAATTGTCCTGTGACCCTGGGGGGTCGTGACTATTGGGAATTTTTTTGCAAAGCTTGTACATACCGCCAGAAATAATCAGACTTTTAGTTTAATCAGATTGCGATACCAATCAATCGTCGTGCCCATTCACCGATAACAAATGCAGCAATCGATACGCCTGCACATATTACCAGCATTTCAATTGTGTGTTTCCAAAAACGTGTGCCGTTGACCCGACAAACCCCCATATTGCAAATAAATATAATGATAACTGCAATTACGAATGACGAAGTCATTGCAGCGCGAACGTTTGTGGTTAAAAAGAATGGCGATATTAACAAAAAACTGGCTGCCAGATATGTTAAACCAGTAACCGCCCCCAATGCGCCTGCGTATTCGTTTTCGCTGGTCTTGTGCGCCAAATAGTTAGATGCGGCCATTGATAAACCTGCGGCTACGGCGGATATGATTCCCGTCATGATAATGATATATCTGTTGGCCAATGAAAAAGTCAAACCTGCAATAATACCTGTCTGGGAAACCAATGCGTCATGCATTCCCAGAACAACAGCCCCTGTTATATTCGACTTGTGCTTTTTCATGTCTTCAATTATAACATCGCGTCATAATTGTACGCATTGGGAACGATTTCACAGTTTTTATTGTAAAAAAAACCGCCCTGGGGCGGGTTATTTAATTTGGCAGATTTATGCCACTGGTTGCTTGTCCCATGACTTTATCAACCAATTCATCGGCTTTATTTTTTGCATCACGATATGCCACAGATATAACATCTGCAACAACATCTGCGCCATGCGTCAACAATTCTGGGGTAACAGTCATTTGTACCAAATCGTATTTGCCCGTCATATCAACAATGCACGCACCGTTTGCGGCAACACCTTTGACAACCGTTTTGCCCAAGTATTCTTGGGCAGCAGAAACTTTGTTTTGCAATTCCGCCGCCTGGGCCATTAATGCATCCATATCCATTTTTATACCCCCCGTTTTATTTTGTTTTTATGTGCAACATTTGCAATGCCCGCGTTGGCATTCCCATCATATCCGCCGCAACCTTGGTCAATTCCAAGCGTGGTAAAATTTCTTGGTTTGCGTATTTTATCGCCTTGGACAAATCTTCAAATTCTTTGTTTGATGACAACAATGGCATAACGCGTTCCGCACCACTGGGCGATACATCGCGTTTAGTCATATAAAACACATGCAACCCCGTTTCAGAATGCTTTGCGATGCCCGGAAAATAATTTTTTGTTATAAAATCTCTGACCGCTGGGACACGCTGGACAGCACACCCCAGGTGTGCCGCCCATTGTTCATCTGTCCATTTCAGTTGTTCTGGTGTCATGAAGTAACCTTACTTCTTGATTTCTTCACCTGTTTTCTGGTCGATGCCAACCATAGACATACGTGTTTTACCACGTTTGTCGGCCCCCAGATAACGAACGTACACTGTATCGCCTTCTTTGATTTTTGTATCTTCGATTTTTGCGATACGTTCGCCGGTGATTTCAGAAATATGTACCATTGATTCAAAGCCGTTCATAATTTTTACAAACAAACCAAAATCTTTGATACCTGATACTGTACCTTTGTAAATCATGCCCACTTCTGGTTCTGCAACAATTTCTTTGATACGGCGAATTGCTTCGTCTGCTTCTTCTTTGGTTGTTGCCATAATTTTGATTGTACCATCATCTTCCAGATCGATAATCGTGTTTGTTTCACGAACCAACGCCTGGATAACAGAGCCACCCTTACCAATTACATCACGAACCTTGTCTGGGTTAATTTTCATGGTGTATGCCTGGGGCGCATATTCAGATACGTTTGCACGTGGCTTTTTGATTGCTTTTTCAATCTTGCCTAAGATGTGCATACGACCATCTTTTGCCTGGGCCAGGGCGCGTTCCATAATTTCAAAAGTAATAGATGTGATTTTAATATCCATCTGCAGGGCTGTGATACCTTGGTCTGTACCAGTTACCTTAAAGTCCATGTCGCCCAAGTGGTCTTCGTCACCCAAGATATCTGTCAGAATCGCGTAATCATCGCCTTCTTTAATCAATCCCATTGCGATACCAGCCACGGGGCGTTTCATTGGAACACCACCGTCCATCATCGCCAATGTTGCACCACATGTTGTCGCCATTGATGAAGAACCGTTTGATTCCAAGATATCGGATACAACGCGAATGACATAATCAAATTCAGCGCGTGTTGGTACCATTGGGTGAACCGCACGCCACGCCAAATTACCGTGACCGATTTCACGACGACCTGGGGATTTTAATCCTTTGCATTCGCCAACAGAATAACCTGGGAAATTATAGTTCAAAATAAAGTCGCGTTCTTCGGAACCGTCCAATGATTCAATCGGCAACGCGTCTTTGCCACCACCCAACGTCAACGATACCAACGCCTGGGTTTCACCGCGTGTAAACAATGCAGAACCGTGTGCGCGTGGCAATACACCTAATTCGATTTCAATTGGACGTACTGTTTTGTTGTCACGACCATCAATACGTGGTTTGCCCGCCAAGATATTGCCGCGCATAATACGTGCAGTCAAGTTTTCAACAACTTCGTCCGCCCAAGATTCCAATGTCGACGTCGCACGAATTGATTCTGGGAACAATTCTGGGATACGCGCTTTTGCCTGGGCATGAATGTCTGCTAATGTTTCCAAACGAACTAATTTTTCTTTGATTTGCAAGGCTTCTTCGATTGCCGGTGCAAATGATTCAAAATTTGATTCCATTGTCAGTTGTTCTTCGGTCTTTTCTGGTGTTGCCCAGCGTTCTTTGCCAGCCTTGTCCGCCAATTCGTTAATTGCGTTGATAACAGTTTGCTGTGCATCGAAACCGAATTTAACCGCACCCAACACAGTTGGTTCGTCCAATTCGCCAATTTCAGATTCAACCATCAAAACACCATCTTTGGTCGCTGCAACAACCAAATCCATTTCGGATTCTTCGACCATCTTGCGTGATGGATTCAAGATATATTTACCATCTGCAAACCCGACACGCGCAGCACCAATTGGTCCCTGGAAAGGAACGCCAGACAACGCCAATGCCGCGGATGACGCAATCATCGCCAAAATATCTGGCTGATTAACGCGGTCATATGAAAATACCTGGGCAATAATTTGAACTTTGTTCTTGAACGTTTCTGGGAATAACGGACGAATCGGACGATCAATCAAACGTGCTGTTAATGTTTCAGCGGTTGATGCCTTGCCTTCACGTCTATCACGAGAGCCCGGAATACGACCCGCAGATGCAAATTTTTCTTGGTAATCAACTGTTAATGGGAAAAAGTCTTGCCCTTCGACAGCTGATTTTTCTGCACATACTGTTGCCAGTACCATTGTGCCACCCATTGTTGCCAATACAGAACCGTTGGCTTGTTTTGCCATGCGACCTGTTTCCAAACGCAGTGTTGTATCACCGTATGGGATTTCAACAGCGATTGGGTTGTTTAATTTGGCGTCTTTTTTGAATAAACCAAATACCATTTTTTTACTCCATTTATTTTTTTTGTTTCTTCATTCGCGAAGAAAAATCATTCGTCTTTATGCTCTGACCATGTAAAACAAGCATAAAAAAGAACAATTTCATCTTCGCTGATGCTGATTATAGAATATATTTATCCTTTTGCAAATAATATATTAGCCAATATCATAAACACACAAAAAAATATTTGACAAACCATAAACGATAGTTTAATATTGTTGGGCTTTGGGTGTTTAGCTCAGTTGATTAGAGCATCTCGTTTACACCGAGAGGGTCGGGGGTTTGAGTCCCTCAACACCCACCAGATTTAGTCCGCACATAGCGGACTTTTTTTATAATTTTAATAACGTGCATAAAACTATTTGTTAATTATTTCCATAAAAGCATTATGTGCGGCCAAATCGTTTTCAGGCACATCAAACGTTCGATATGGAAAATCCCCACCGATTTTTGGATGTGCCAACATTGCGTCATGTTGTTTTGCGATTATTTCTGAAACATCCGGCGCAGGCGCAGTGTTTTCCAGTTCCAAATAAACCTTAGCCAAAATTTCCGAGTCGATTAATGCCCCGTGTGCATCTGCACGTGCCGTCAGTGATATTCCATACCATTTTGCCAATGCGTCCAACGTATAACTTTTTGGGCCGAACACACGATTGCGTGCAATGACCAAAGTGTCCATTTGTTGACTGCGTGGAATTTGTGGTAATCCCAACATACCTAATTCATGATTTACAAACGGAAAGTCAAAATCAAATCCGTTATGTGCGACAATTGGACTGTCACCGATAAATTCCAAGAACTTTGGTGCAATTGCCGCCATTTTTGGTTTATCTTCCAGAAACGCGTTTGAAATTTTATGAACCATATATGTATCAGGTGGAATAATTTTTCCATCAGGGTTTATATATTCGTGGAAATTATTATTTGTAATTTGCCCATCTATGATTTCAACAGCACCAATTTCGATAACGCGGTCGCCGCGCAAATATTCAAATCCAGTTGTTTCAATGTCAAAGCAAATAATACGTTTCATACCCCAATCCCGTCATAAAATAAGTTTTTGATAATGATAGTTTGTGGTATTATAATAAAAGAATGGATTCATTGCTAGAAAATCTTAATGACAAACAGTTGGCAGCCGTCACCACAACCGAAGGTGCATTGCTTGTACTGGCGGGTGCTGGTACTGGCAAGACGCGCGTACTGACCACACGTATTGCCTACATTTTGAATCAAGGGTTATGCAACCCATGGAATGTTTTAGCATTAACATTTACAAACAAAGCCGCCAATGAAATGAAAAACCGATTGACAACAATGTCAACTGGTGCATGGTACGCGGGCGATATTTGGTGCGGTACATTTCATTCAATATGTTTGCGCATTTTGCGCGCAAATACGATTGCGGCGGGTCTGAAACCAAATTTCTTGATTTATGGCGAAGACGATCAAAAAGCGGTTATAAAATCTGTTCTGGCGGGTGCGACCACAACAAAAAGTCCCGCCGACTATGTCGAAGAATTTTCAATGATAAAAGATAAGGGACTAAGCGCATATCAAAACAAAGATAAATTGTTTAATGCATATAATGCAGAATTAACACGCCTGAATGCGGTGGATTTTGGCGATATCATTTTACGTGTTTTGAAAATGTTTGAATCACATCCCGATATATTGACGCGCTATCAAAATCAGTTTAAGTATATTTTAGTTGATGAATTCCAAGACACAAATACTGCACAAATGGAATTGTTGCGTATATTGACCACTGGGGTTGAAAGCCCAAATATATGTTGTGTTGGTGATGATGACCAGTCTATATATTCGTGGCGTGGCGCAGAAATAAAGAATATTTTGCATTTCCAAAAAACGTATCCAAACGCCAAAATAATTCGTCTGGAAACAAATTATCGTTCAACAGCAAATATTTTAGAGGCTGCAAATTCCTTGATACGTCGCAACCAAGAACGTTTAGGCAAAGATTTGCACAATGTAAGTGACAGTGGTTCTGGCGAACCTGTGTATGTTCTGACCTTGCCATCAGATTATGATGAAGCGCGCATAATTGCCGAATACATTCAACGCGAAGAAAAACCAGTATATAAAAATTTTGCGGTTCTTATTCGTACAGGAACTTTGTCGCGTTTGTTCGAAGAAGCCTTTGCAACGCGTGGCATTCCATACAAATTGGTTGGTGCGACTAAATTCTATGACCGTGCTGAAATTCGTGATGCGATTGCATACCTGCGCCTGTTGGTGTATCCATTTGATGATATATCATTTTTGCGTGTAATTGGAAAGCCACGTCGTGGGTTTGGTGATGCCGCAATTGCAAAGGTGCGCGCATCTGGGCCAAATTTGATGACTGGTTTGCGTAATGCGTCTTTGACAACAAAACAACGTAACGCAGCGGACGAATTTTTATCTGCATTTGATTTTGATTGGGAAAGTATTTCACCACGCGATGCTGCGCAAAAATTATTAGAACGCACCGGATACATAAAAATGTGGCAAGATTCCAAGGATGCAGACGCGCCCGACAGGTTATCAAATATTCGCGAATTAATCACAGGTGTGATTTCCAAATATGACACAATCCCAGAATTTCTGGAACAGGCCGCATTAATGATGACCGATGATGATGATTATGATGTTACTGGTGATGTTGTGTCTATTATGACAATTCACGCGGCTAAGGGATTGGAATTTGACACAGTATTCCTGCCAGCCTGGGAAGAGGGCATATTCCCCAACGAACGCACCATCAGCGAAGGCGCACTAGAAGAAGAGCGTCGTCTGGCCTATGTTGCAATCACACGCGCCCGTCGTGTTTGTGTAATCAGTAATTCTATGTCGCGTATGATGTTTGGGGCTCGTACATATAATTCCCCCAGTCGTTTTATAACCGAAATAGATAATCGGTATCTGGATTTCCAAGGCGGCGCGCCACGCGCACGAAATTATTATGCACCCACACCGCGCGCGTATGATGTGCCACCAAAACCGCGCCCTGTGCCAATTCAAAATAATACATTAAAGGGTAAATTTGTATCGCACGATGAACTGGGGGATGGTGTTGTTATTGATGATGATGGAAATATATTAACTGTCGCTTTCAAGAACAAGGGAATCAAAAAAGTCGCCCGACAATTTGTTAAGATTAATTAATCTTCACTTTTAATTGTGTCCCAAATATTTTTGCTTGTTTTATAAACGTCTTTGGCCAACGTTTCCACATCGCTGCGTAATTTTTTACCGAATTCGTCTTTGATGCTGCCGCCCCAGTCTTTGGCGATTTCATCTGCACGATTTGCAATATACCATATCAAAAATCCAGTTATCATCATTGGCATTACACCAACATCTTTTAATTCTGGAATCATTGAATTATTGTTGAATGCGACAAAGCCACTCATCAATGCGACACATACTGCAATAACCACCGCCAATACAACGAAATAAATAGCCGCACTTATCACGCGTCCAATTTGCGCTTTTAACGTTTCTGTTTTGAACAACCCTGTAAATGCGTTGTACACTGTTCCTGGGATACCTTTGTATGATGTTTTTGTAACTGTTTCTGCCACTGCTGTAAATGGCAACATTATGATTGCCAAGAATAAATCTGCGATAACACCGAATGCCATAAATGTAAATTTCCACGCGTTAACAATAAACAAGACAATAAACGCAATCCCCAGCACAAATAAAAATGCGCTGGTTCCGATTGATTGTTTAATGTATTCCCACCCCATTGCAACACCGCTGGTAAAATATCCAGACAGTCGTGTTGGCAAACACATAATATTAGCAGCAGCATTCGCATCAATAATTGCATTTTGTGCAATGTGTGTTGAAACATATGTATGAATTGCAGCACATGTGTCTGGTAACTGGATTCCAACGACGCTAGAAACAGCATTTAATATAATATCAGCCATACTTGTACCAATAAAAACAATTGGTGTCATCAGCATCATAAACAACTTGGCTGGTCCAAAGTTTAATACAACAATCCAGAAAATAACTTTTAATGTTTTTATTAAAATATCCTTGCCCAGTTTTTCGATATTCCATCCTGTTTGCATATTGTTGTATGCTTCGCCCATAATCCAGAACACATACATCAGGATAATGAAAATAATTGCAAATCGTGCCAGTGCATTATCAATAATATTTGCAACGTGACTCATTGCGTTTACAAATGCCATTCCGACTTTTGCTTCAATCGGCACATAGTTTTCCACCAGTTGTTTTGACATATTTGGTGCAAAATTATCAATATCGTGTGTCAGGCTTCCAACAACCATTTCACGATTTGCGCCTGTTGCCCATGTACCATAATCGCCAATATCCCCTGTGCCCAGATTTGATGCAGCATATGCCCCGCCAACAAACAATATTGTTGTTATAATAACCGACAAAAACTTACATATACGCTTTACCACTTATATTGCCTTTTCGTCTATTGCTTTGCCGATGGCACTGGCGATTTGTTTTGGTAACGACCAAATGTTTTTCCCCAGTTGTTTAATTTGTCCGCCAAAATCAAAATCTTCTTTGCCCACAGATGGGAACATTCCTTCGACGCGGTCGCGTAATACCAAGAAATACAAAGCAAACAGTGCTGCCATCATAACCAGAAAATCCCAACCATTATCCAAGAAATCAAAAGCACCCGGATAACTGCGTTCAACCATTGCACGTTGTGCTGTAAAGCACGCTGTAAATTTATCCTTGTTCATTTCGCCATCACTAAGTGCCACGCGTTCACATTCTGCAAAAACATTCATAACAGACAGTGTTTGTGTGTCTGGATTTTCTGGGCTTTGTCCCAACATTGGTGGCAACATTACGCTGTATCCATCAATCGGCCCTGGGAAATAAGAATCTGCTGCATATGATACAGTAGCGTACACAATAACAACCTTTAATGCGATAACAACCGTTTTAAGTGCAGCGTTAATCAGCATGTTTATACCTTTATCAAACAGTCCCCCCGCCAGTTTCCATGCACCTTCGAATGCGTATGCTGCGATAAATATAGGCAAAAATATAATCAAGAATATTAATTTGAAAATCACGGATAATATTTGGAAAAACAAATCAAACCCAATAACCAAAAACATTATAACCAGTGACAATCCAGCAATCCATGTGAATGCGCCACCGCCCATGCCCAACCAAGCATAGTTCATCAATGAAAATCCACCTGCGGCACCGGCTAATACAACGCTGTTGACGTTACCAACTACGCACATAAAGGGTCCCATAACAGGGGATAAAATTTCGCCAGCATTGACATTTCCCATAACACATGTTCCTGCGTCTGCAACGCCACTGGCCGCCATTCCCAACAGACCGCCCAGATACAATATAGGTGTAATAATTATTTGCGCCAATGCTTTTAGTGTATCTGGCCCACCCAACACAGCACCCCCCAACAGCGCGGCCACAAAGAATACACGAACGCCTTGTTTTGTTATTTTGTCAAACCATGGTTTGAACTCTATCTTTTTTTCATCAACTTTGGTCCCGGCGGTTTTTTTTGTTGCGTCCCACACGTGCGCGACGCCTGTGTATGTGATGTAAATGCCAAAACCCAATGCAATCAGTATCAACAATCCATCCAATATCGCTGTCCAAAATAATTCTGTTGCATCACCAATAACTGCAAACAAATCTGCAATATATCGACACATAAAACAACCATTAACGCTTGCGATGTCACCATTTTCTGCACCGATTGCAGTCAAGAAATTTGACATACTGGAATAAGTCAACGCCGCCCCACCAATCGAAGACGACAAATACCATATTCCCAACCCCAACGCAATTGCGCCCATAATAACTTTGACGGCCAAGATTATCAGTTTGCTTTTCATTATTATTAATTCTTGTTTTCGCCACCGTTAATAATTGTTTTACCGATGCTGACGGCGGTATTTATAACGTTTTTCGATAAAGTTAACGCATCATCAGCCATTTTTTCGCTTAATTGTTTTTCTTCGCTAACGCCGAAAATCCCCAGAACCATTTTAGAAATCTGTGGGATTTGCTTATAAATAAAGTTTAACACATATACTAACACAACTGTACTAATTAAAGTCAACGCTTCCAGATTGTCATCGCTTAAATCAGCTTCAAAGACATGTCCTGATAAAATCTTGTCCATTAATGCCGCATTTGTTTCGTCTGGGTCTGAAAAGAATTTTGCAATAACCATCATAATAATCGTGTATGTCAGCACACATGAGGCTAATGCAACAATCGCATTAATTAATTTTTTTATTTGGTCTTTGCTTATATGTTTGCTGACATTTTTGACAACATCTGGAATATGATCTGCGCCATCAAATGCCATCAACATCAACGATAACGGAAAGAAAAAAGCAAAGAAAGTCATTGCCACGATAATATCTACAAAATAGAAACAAAAACGTATAAATAATTTAAAAAATCCATAAACTAAATACAGTCCGATAATAAATAATCCTATGTGTTTAATCAGTGCACCAATTCCCAACAATGCGTCCCATGTAAACGCACTGTCCATAACAGCCACCCCCAGTTTCATATAAGATTGAAATTGAGTGATTGTAGTTTTCATCAAGTTAATAATAGTATCGCGTAATTGTGGACGATAAAAACCATCATCTGACATTGGCAACGGTTGGTATGTGACCTTTTCATTGACGGTGTTAATATCGTGTTTAACCAATGCTTGGGTATATGTCAATGCAACTGTTGCGGCTGGTTCAAACGTCACGCGTGTAACCAGTTTTGGCACAGCCACCCCAATCCCCAACAGCCCCAGCACAACAATAGAATTGATTAAAACTTTTACTATCGATTTTTTATATAAATAATCTTCGCCCCCAGATTTGATATTCTGGTAAATAGCGTTCACAACAAATGCAGTGAACAGTGCAAAAAATATAATAAAGGCCAAATTAGTCATCTGGACATATATTTCTGCCGCAACGGTTGATACAACCCCGAACAAACGATCGAACACCCCACAGCCCCAGCACTGAACCGTGTTATCGATAAAAGAATTGATTGCATCTATCATTTTTTGTCTTTAATCCACCCGATTGCAGTACCGATTGCTTTACCTGTTTTTTTAACGTTTCCGACGGTTGTCTTGGCATCGCCTTTGACCTGTTTATACAGTCCGTCCATACCTTTGGTATATGAATTTAATTGTTCACGTGTCACATCAAACATACGTTGCATCACATAGAATGTCAGTATCGCCGACAGCCAGAATATAGAATGCTGGCCAAATCCCATTGCGCTGTTTGCGATTGTTGGTACGTTTGATGTTGCAGCGCCCCCTGCTGCAACTACAAAAACAGACGAATTCCATTGGAACAATGCTTTTATTAACGCGACATTCAGCCCCAGTATAAATGCACATGCAATCATTGTGATAATTATATCCTGTAATGCTTTTATAATATTTGAAAACACAGGCCACGGATCAAACCATTTGTCACTGGATTTGACTGTCCATACTAACACATTAAATGGGTACAGTATTAACGCCACACCAAAATTAAATATCGCTTGAATAATTAAAAAAGCCATAAATAAATTGCATCCTACAAACGTTACCACAATGAATAACCCCGATATTATGTTCAAGAAGTTTTCACCCCCATGTGGTACCAACGTCATCAATCCATGCAAACCACTTGTTATAAATTGCAAACCGCGCTTGATTATCTGGTTGTTTGCGTGACTTAAATCTGCGATTGGTTGTGTTAAAAATTCACACGAAGATTTTGAAATCCATGCTTTTTCGACAATATCTGGCGGACATTCTGTGCGTGTCTGATTAACAATACCCGTTTCGTTAATAGTAGAAATAATTGCATTTGTATACAGTGACCCGAACTGTAAAAACGGATTGACCAACCATTGTGTTACAAAAACAGGTCTTATTTGTAACAACAAAATTGCTGCGACCATTGCGCGCACAGCGGGTTTAAGCATGTTTTCAGCAATTGTCATTGGTTGGGCTTTGCCATCCCACATTTCGCCACCGCCCGACATTCCAATAAACCCCAGCACTTTTTTTGGCGCATACATTTTCAGTAAATACATGACCATTGCAATGCCCAGAAATAACCATATGAATGTGTATATAATCCCAGTGCCGTTACCAACAAAAAATTCATATGTTCCTGTGGCGACCATCATCAATGCATCAAGTATCAGTGGAACAAATGGGGATAAATCCAGTGCATCAACCAATGTTTTTTGGGCGTGTGCCATTGACGGGTCAAACACACAGACCGCTAAAATCAGCCAAAAAAACAATTTTTTGAATAAAATCATTCTCTCTATAATTATTTATCTTTTCAATTATATCACATTTGTTGCAAAATATGGTATACTTAAAAACGCATATGTTAAAAAAGTTTTGGATAACATTTTTATCGTTTTTACCATTTGGGGCAGCGGCTGTGTCGCCATGGGTTGTTGGTGCGGTGGCTGGTGCTGGTGCGATTGCAGGATTTTCGATATATCGTTCAATGGCACCTGTGGATGTGACGGACGCGATGAAATTTTTTTCCAGTTGTTGGTCGTGCCAGATGTTTTCAGACATTATGTCGACAATGTCTGGAATTTTACCACGTGTATATGATGCATTGGGGTCGTTTATAATACCATTTTCGATTGCTGTAACTGCAATCTGGGTTGCGTGGCAATTGATTAAGGCGTTTTCTAATGACAATGGGTCGGTTGATGCTTGGTCGCTGTCGGATACGTTTGTCACGCATTTTGTAAAGTTGGGGATTGTGTCGGCTGTATTACTGGCGCCAATTCCACGAATGCTGACAGATATAATAATAGAACCTGTTTTTAATGTTGGGCTTTATATGAATCGGGCCGTTACCGGTGACGAAGTGTTTAATTCGTGCCTTGTTGCAACTGCGATTGCAGATCCTGTGTCGATATCAGATGCTGCGTCATCTCGCGGTGCGTTTTCACCAAAATTGCGACATAACCTTGCGTGCCAGGTTGCAAACGTTCATCAAATGACGGGCCTTGGGATGACGGCGGGTTGGACGATGATGAATATGTCGTTTAATGACCAGTATATGCATAAAATTATGTGGGATATACCAATCTTTCCAAATATTCCAATGTTTGCAGCAGGACTTTTGATAATGTTGTTGTTTTTTGCGGCGCTGTTGCCGATACCGCTGTATTTCCTAGAAGTGTTTATTAAGTTATCTATGGATTTGGTTTTGTTGCCACTGACGTTTATGGGTTGGTTATTTAAGGGTTGGAACATATTTCCCCAAGGTTCGCACAATAAAAACATTCGCGCAATTGTTGATGATGTTATAAATGCGACGGCTGGGATTGCTGTAACTGGGCTGTTTGTAGCGTTTGCGATAATGTTCTTGGATGCAGTTTTCGGTAGTTTAGGTGGCATATCACGTTTGGCGACTGCATTACAGTCTGGCGATTCGAAAATTCTGATTGATGGGTTAATGATGCGAAACGATTCGTTGGTAACGATTCTGATAATGGGTGTGTTTATTGCTATGTTTATGACGGCGATTCCCGCGCTGACCAAGACTTTGTTTAATGTTTCTATATCGACGAAATATTATGATAATTTGAAAAAAGACATGGAAAATACGTGGGGAAATTTGAAAAAAATATGGGCAACAATGAAAAAATAAAAAATCAAGTCCTTTATTTAACCTGACCCCCTTTTTTGTACAATCCGAATCTGATATAATTCATAGCAATGACAACAGCGTTTCCGATTCTTTATTGGCCACGTAAGACGACAACGGATAGTAACTATCAATTGTCGCGCAAGGTTATAAATACCGAAACAGGCACAATGCCAACGGTTATAACAGACGAAGTGGATATTGCTGATATATTGGCACAAAATCCAAATGCGCGTATTTATTATCCTGTGTTTTGCGAATCGACCGGTTGGTGGGGTGAATTGTTGGGTGGGAATGCGATTGTTACTAACAAGTTAATAATATCCCCAGAATGTCAATTAATGGTGATTGAGTCTGATAAAACAGCCAAACCGTCTGGCAAGAATCAGTTGTTGGCGGCTGAAATTTACCCGACCAGTGGTTTTTTCAAGAAGATGAATTCAGGGATTGCGACTGTGGCTGATATGTTGGCGACTGATGCTGGTACGATATTGGCATTATTTTCGGGTGCGAACCAGTCTCAGTTCATAAATATACTGGAATCGACAGGAAATTCGTATCTGGGATGTATTGGTCGATATTAAAATGCTATTATTGCTTGCTTTCTGTAAAAATACTTATATAATTACGTGGCTTAAATTTTATAAAAGGACGATATTATGAAAAAAGGAATTCATCCAGAATACCACGAAATCAACGTCACAATGACGGATGGTAACACTGTAAAAATGTATTCTTCGGTTAAAAAAGACCTGATTTTGTCTCAGGATAACTTGAATCATTCTGCTTGGACTGGTCAGCGTACAAATACGGCAGACAAGGGGCAGCGCGCAACCGAATTCAAAAGCAAATACGCAGGCTTTAATTTCTAAGATTAATTCATTTCTCTGATGGGGGCGGGATATGGAATTGCTGATTAAGGGTTCAACCGAATTAAACAAAATGTTCATGGCGTTACAGCGGACGGCGTCGTCCCTGCGTCGTGACTTCGGAGAAGTTGAAAGCCTTCAACAATCCCTGCGTGGTGCGCGCGACTTTGTGGCCAAAGCGTCCGCCCGTATCGAAGAAAGTATTTTGTCTGACCTGACACTGGTTCGTCCAGCGGCGGGTTTGTTAACCCCAGACGTTTCGCACGATGGTGATGGACGCGATGAATTCGTGTTGGCATTGTCGGGTGCGTCAAATTTTGTTCGCGGTAATCCGCATTTTGCGATTTCGTTGGCATTGCGTTCAAATGATGAAACGAAAATCGCATTGGTATATTCCCCAATTGATGAAAGATTATATTATGCCGAAGCGGGTCGTGGCGCATACGTATTTTCTGCGTATCATTCTGCGCGTATAAGTGTTTCTAATATCCAGGATATGGGTGAGGCAACCGTTGCCTATAACACATCGGATGCGCGTCCGATTGTTGGCGAAAATACACTGCGTACGGGATGCCCGGCATTGGATTTGGCATGGGTTGCGGCCGGTAAATTGGATGCATACGTATCTGATGCGCTGGATTTTGCAGAAATCGCGGCGGGTGATTTGCTGGTTCGCGAAGCGGGTGGCAAAATTGAAATGATGGCCGACTTGGTTGCGACAAACGGAAAAATAGAATTATAGTTTCTGGATTGTCTTGTGGCCCCATCGTCTAGCGGTTAGGACACCAGATTCTCATTCTGGCGACACGGGTTCGATTCCCGTTGGGGCTGCCAAAATATATAAAACCGCATTTTTTGCGGTTTTTTATTTGTTTTCTAATACTTTCCTGAGTTCGTAAGTTGGGTGTCAAAAATAGACATCGTTTTGCCGGTTTACGAACTTTAATTTGCTCATAAAGTGCATATATGATAAAATTTTACATAATAGTTGTGGGGGAAATGGATATGAGAATAACAATAAAAGGCAAAAGAATAAAACTGGTACATCTGGAACCATGCATGCAGAATGCAAAACTGCTGTATGACGTAGAAATTAGGAACAAAGAATACCTGTTGCCGTGGCTGTTATGGGTAAATGACATAAAATCTCCACAAGACGCACTTAATTTCTTGGTTCAATCTGACGAAAGATGGGAATCTGGCAAAGGATATGAATACTTTATCGTATTAAACGACGAAATTATCGGCAATTGCGCCGCACATACTTTTGATACAAAGCACAAAAGAGCCGAATTAGGATATTGGTTAGCAAACGATTATCGCGGTAAAGGTTATATGATGGAAGCAGTTAGTTTGTTAGAAAAAGAATTATTTAAATCCGGAATCAACAAGATAGTAATCCATAATGACACACGTAATATAGGTTCTGTAAATGTTGCAAAAAATCTGGGCTATGAATTAGAGGGCGTGCTAAAGCAGGAAAGATGGACGCCGTATGAAAATCGTTTTCGCGACATAAACTGTTTTGCAAAATTTAAGAACAAGAAATAAAGTATTTCGTTAAAAACACCTTAACATCTTTCCCAAACGACAGCAAATCACGCATATCATCATCTCGTGAATTGTACAAGTCGCCCTGCCAAAATCGAAACACCGCGGATGCGGTGTTTTTTAGTATTTACAGGTTGGTGGAAAAATGTTATAATAATAACAAGTATACGTGCGTTTTGCGCGTTAAAAACGCATCTAAGGTACGGAATTCTGGGAAATCCAGATACGGGGGAGTGTGAATATGAAAAGTCGTAATTTTTCAGATTGTTGTAAAAATGCCATTGGCACGGTGTTTTTGTTGGGCGGCGCATTCTTGACTTGTTCAACATTAATGTCAATGCGTGCTGCGTTGGCAGATCCGATTGCGCCGGCAAATATGGAAACAATGTCCCCGCGTGCTATGCGTGCTGGCAATGCGACGCGTTCTGGTCGCCCCAGTCCACGTGCAAATAATACCGCAACAACGTCTGTATCCCGCGTAACATCAGATTCTGTGACGCCATCGCGTGCAAATGCGTCGCGTGGTGTAACTGCGCGTACTGCAACCCGTACATCAACTGCGCCATCGCGCAATGTTGTGTCGCGTGCGGCAACGACTGCGTCGATCCGTACAACTGCGGATCGTTCTGGACGTAATGTTCGTGCGCGTAATGCCAATGTGTCGCGCGTTTCGCACCAGGGCAGTGCAATCCGTGGATCTACATCTGCGGCGACTAATTACACATATATAAACAGTAAATTGTACACAGGTAATTATTCAAATATTATTGATTCCAGCACTGGTTTGATTTCCGCAGACGCATTTAACAATTGTATGGAATCATATTATACATGTATGGACGAAATTTGTACGGCACGTAACGCGGCCCAGCGTCGTTGCGCATGTGCCGGCCGTGTCAAAGCATTTGCAGAGGCCGAAGCCCAACTGGAAACCGCAAACGAAGAATTGATTAAGGTGTCCGGCGAATTGGCGTTATTGATTGCAAACAAGGGTAAAGATATTTCCAGTGCATTTCAATTAACTGATGCTGAAAAGGTTATGAATTGCGTATCCTGGAAGGATGTAACATCCCAATACGGTGCAAATTCTGAACAGGCCAAAGAATGGTGTGCAAACCACGGTGTTTATGCAGACGGTGGCAAATTGGTTGACACCTGTTCAAAGCCCAGCTATTGTGATGCATCAAATAATGAATTTGGATTTGATATCGCGAATATTGATGGGTCCAGTTCTGATATCTTGGCGTCTTTGCAAGCCTGGGCCAAGGCCAAAGATGAAACAACAACAATTACCAAGAGTGATAACAGCAATCTGTTAACAGCATTTGATAACATTTCCAACATTGTTGGTAATTTGGCTGGCATCACAGGTACGATTGCAAGTTCAGATGAATTGAAAGATTCCTTGGCGGAAACATGGGGATATGAATTATTTGAATATGCGCACAATAATGTATGCTCACGCGTGCTGGATTCGTGTTTTAACGGAATTTACGAAGCGTGTGGCACACCACCGTCTACTGGTCGCAAATGTGGTAACGGGCAATCCCAGTGTCCATATAATTACAACAGCCAGATTTCTGTAAACAATACTGGGGCGTATGAATTGAACTTTGTAACCGCAAATAATGGTTATTCTGCATCAAATTCCGCAACATGCTTTGGCTATTCGTCTGCGTCGGGTGACCCATATGCGTCCCTGCGTGGTCCGGTTGCTGATGCCCGTCGCAGTATTATGCAAAAATATGCCCTGGACGCGAATGCAGACTGTGATGCGTATGGCGAACAATTGCGTGATGCTGCCCAGAATATCGGTTATCAGAAAGTTGCTGCCCAACAGGCCTTGCAGCAAAAGCGTCTTGAATTTGCCACCGAAGAAAAACAATCTGTGTTGTCGGCTGCGATTTCTGCCAGTACAAACTTTGATGCATGTATAAGTGAATTGTATGAATGTTATGATGCACAATTGGCTTCGCATGGGCCGGGAACGAACAATGTTTGGACGGTATCACGTATTAAAACATACTGTGCCCAGGTTGCAAACGTTCCGTCATGCTACGAAGAAATGGTATGTAACCCATCAATGGCCCAATTTAAGGCGGTTATCAATGATGCGGATTCTGATTCGTGCAAGAATACCCAAGATTACACAACAAATACATGTCGTAACGTCGTAACGTTGAACGAAATCTTGAATGGTACAAATGTGTCTGCGAATGCGTTAAGCGACATCGATACAAAAATCACAGATGGCACGTTATATGGTGAATCATCAACTGTCAATTCTGCCGCGTTACGTGAACGTTGTTTGCGTGATGCCATTGGCACCGATGGCACCGATGGCAATGACGTTGCAATCCGTACATGGTTACAGACAGAATGGAACAGTTTGAATAAAAATTAAAAATTCCCCCGAACTGGGGGATTTTTTTTATTGTAAAAAACTTATTTGTGTTTAATATATAATCGTTTATTAAATAGTGAGGTTATATTATGCCAGCAAAAACGGTTAATGATATTGTTGCGCTTTGCAAGCGTCGTGGTTTTATTTTTACGGGATCTGAAATTTATGGTGGTTTGGGCGGTGCGTATGATTACGGTCCATATGGTGTTGAATTGATGAAGAACATCCGCAATACGTGGTGGAATTCAATGATTTATTCTCGTAACGATGTTGAAGGGTTGGATGCAGCATTAATTTCAAACCGCTTGTTATGGAAATATTCTGGCCACGAAGCGGGCTTTTCAGACCCATTGGTTGAATGTAAAAAATGCGGTACTCGCATGCGCCAGGATAAAATGAAAGATTTAACAAAATGTGATAACTGTGGTTCAACAGAAATAACAGAACCACGCGCATACCAATTGATGATGGGGTTGTCTATTGGTGCGACGGCGGACGGTGCGATAAATGCATACCTGCGCCCAGAAACCGCAACGACAACATATACGAACTTCAAAAATGTCTTGGATGCTAAACCGCATAAGTTGCCATTTGGTATTGCCCAGATTGGAAAAGCGTTCCGTAATGAAATTTCCCCGCGTGGATTTGTATTCCGTATGCGCGAATTTGAACAGGCTGAATTACAATACTTTGTTCGCCCAGACCAAGATGAATACTATCACAAAATGTGGATGGAAACACGTCTGGCGTGGTGGGTAAATGAATTGGGGGTACCGGCTGAAAAATTACGCTTTATGCCGCACGAAAAATTGGCACATTATGCCAAGGCCGCAGTTGATATCGAATATGAATTCCCAGACGGTTTTGATGAAGTCGAAGGAATCCATAATCGCCAGGATTTTGACTTGGGCTCTCATACAAAGTCACAAAATGAATTTGAAATCCATGCGAACGTTTTGGAAAACAAAGACAGTACAACCAAATTGTCTTATTCCGATCCACAAACAGGGGAAAACTTCTTGCCGTATGTTATTGAAACAGCAATGGGTGTAAATCGTGCGATGTTGGCGGTTATGTTGGAAGCATACACCGAAGAAGACTTGGGTGACGGCAAATCGCGTACTGTTTTGAAGTTAAAACCAAAATTGGCACCGGTCAAAGCGGCGGTTATTCCATTGGTGCGTAATGTTCCAGAATTGTTGGATATTGCGACAAATATTGAAAATGATTTGCGCAAATTGGCAATTGGCCGTATTGAATTAGAAAATTCAGGGAATATCGGTAAAAATTATCGTCGTCATGACGAAATTGGTACGCCTGTATGTATCACGGTTGATCACCAGACAATCGAAGATAACACTGTTACATTGCGTCATCGTGACACCATGGCCCAGGAACGTGTTGCGATAACGGACGTTCCGCGTCGTGTTCTTGAAATTATCAATGGTTAACATAAAAAACCGGCGTTGCCGGTTTTTTATATACTTGAACAAAACGTAAAAAATATTCTATGCTGTATCGCGTGAACTGGTGATTGGTTATGAATAAAGAATTCATAGATGTTATAAAATCTATGCGTCCGTCTGAACAGCGCACGGTTGCGCTGGCGGCGGCGGATGATGTTGATGCGTTGCGTGCATTATGTGTTGCGCGCGATATGGGGTTTGTGAATGCGTTTTTGTGTGGTAATGAAAACAAAATAAAAAAACTGGCGCATGAAAATGATTTAGATATATCAGATTTTGAAATCGTTCATTGTGATTCAGATATTGATGCAGCGCGGGTTGCTGTGTCGTTGGTTCGAACAGGTCGTGCAGACATTTTAATGAAAGGTTTGATTCACAGTTCAGACATTTTACGTGCTGTATTAAATCGTGAATCTGGTATTCGCGGGGATGGCGTATTGTCGCATGTATCTGTGTTGTATTCGCCGTTGCTTAAACGTCGTTTGTTTTTAACTGATATTGCGATGGTTATGTACCCAGATTTGCAAACTAAATCGATGTTGATACGTAATGCGGTTGGTTTGGCGCAATCGTTTGGTGTTACCGTGCCACGTGTTGCGCCGTTGTGTGCCGTAGAAGTGTTAAACCCAGCAATGCCAGCCACAGTTGATGCAGATGCTTTGCACCAAATGAATCTACGTGGCGAAATTGCAAATTGTATTGTGTCTGGGCCGATATCGTTTGATATTGCTGTGTCACGTGCTGCGGCTGTCAAAAAAGGTGTCACAGGTCCAATTATGGGCGATGCAGATATTTTATTGTTTGATGATATCGAAGCCGGCAATAATACGATAAAGGCAATGGTTCAATATGGTGGTTGGATTTTTGGTGGTGTTGTTATTGGTGCGCGCGCACCAATTGTGCTGAATTCCAGGTCAGATTCAGATGTATCAAAATTATTTTCTATTGCTTGTGCATGCGGCATATAAAGCTTGCATTGTGCCTTTTCTGTGATATATTTCTTGAAAAAGAGGCAAAAATGCACCTGCGCAACAGTCTTGAATTCAAGTCTATATTAAATCGTATGTACACACATCTAGATGATATTAATATTGAATGTCATCCTGCAAATGTTAGTGCTATGCCTGAAACCATTTATTGTGGTGGTGTAAAATTAAAATCTGGTATGCGGCCTGTGGTATTCAAGTTAATTTATGATGGAATGGAAATTTCCAAAACAGTTTTAAATGTTTATGATAGTCTAAGCAGAAAGCATATTGGTTATAGGCATTATTTGTCAGTTAATTATAATGGTGAAGCAACAGATTTTTCTTATGCACCGATATTAAAGAGCAAGGCGCGTGATATTATTTCTGCTTTGGTGCGTACCAAGCGGTTGAAAGCAGATTTAAGCGACGTTTTGTGTGATGGTATGCAAATATTCAGACGCTAAACAATATTGTGTAAAAATAAATCGGTTTTTTTACCGATTTTTTTCTTGCATTTATGAATATATTGCCCCACAATCTTGGGGCATTTTTAATCTAACGAACAAGGAGAAACCATGAGTAATAAATGGGTATATACCTTTGGTAATGGCCAGGCCGAAGGTCAGGCAGATATGAGAAATCTGCTGGGTGGCAAAGGTGCAAATTTGGCTGAAATGAACTTGGTTGGTTTGCCGGTGCCTGCGGGCTTTACAGTAACAACCGATGTTTGTACATATTATTATGAAAACGGACAAACATATCCATCTGATTTAATGGACCAGGTACGCGCTGGTATCGCGCACGTTGAATCTATTAT
The DNA here is from genome assembly GCA_045645065.1 of Candidatus Enterousia sp. Taxonomy (GTDB): domain Bacteria; phylum Pseudomonadota; class Alphaproteobacteria; order Rs-D84; family Rs-D84; genus Enterousia. Next base: position 7,147 of record JAZRIB010000019.1, on the reverse strand, counting down.
GGGTAAAAAGTTTGCAGACCTGGAAAACCCATTGTTGGTATCCGTTCGTTCGGGCGCACGTGTATCTATGCCAGGTATGATGGATACAGTTTTGAATTTGGGTTTGAACGATGACACTGTAAAAGCATTGGCAAAAATTTCTGGCAACGAACGTTTTGCATACGATTCATATCGTCGCTTTATCATGATGTTCAGCGAAGTTGTTATGGGCGCAGACATTGATTTGTTCGAACATACACTGGAACGCATGAAAGAAGACAAAGGCTATAAACTGGATACAGAATTGACGGCTGATGATTTGAAAGACTTGGTTGAAAAGTTCAAAGAAATCGGTGTTAAGATTGGTAAAGTATTCCCACAAGACCCTTGGAAACAGTTGGAAATGGGTATCGGTGCTGTATTCGGCTCTTGGATGAGCAAAAAGGCCATCACATATCGTAAATTAAATAATATCCCAGCAGATTGGGGTACCGCTGTTAACGTTCAGGCAATGGTATTCGGTAATTCCGGTGATGATTCTGCCACGGGCGTATGTTTCAGCCGTGACCCAGCAACTGGTGAAAATAAATACTATGGTGAATACCTGATTAACGCCCAGGGTGAAGACGTTGTGGCCGGTATCCGCACACCACAGCCAATGAGCAAAGATGATTCAGGTCGTCTGTCTTTGGAAGAAGCAATGCCAGCAGTATATCAGGAACTGTGTGATGTTCGTGAAAAACTGGAAAAGCATTACAAAGACATGCAGGATATGGAATTCACAATCGAACATGGAAAATTGTGGATGTTGCAGTGCCGTAACGGTAAACGTACTGCAGCCGCTGCTGTTCGTATGGCGGTTGAAATGGTCGAAGAAGGACTGTTGACCAAAGAAGAAGCGATTCTGCGCGTTGGTGCAGACCAATTAGACCACTTGTTGCACCCAATGTTGGATCCAAAGGCTGAAAAGAAAGTTATTGCAACTGGTTTGCCAGCATCCCCAGGTGCCGCAGTGGGTATGGCTGTATTTAACGCCGAAGATGCAGAACGGTGGGCATCCGAAGGCAAAAAGGTTATGTTAATCCGTATCGAAACATCACCCGAAGATATCGCCGGTATGAACGCAGCCCAGGGGGTTATTACTGCACGTGGTGGTATGACATCACACGCAGCGGTTGTGGCACGTGGTATGGGTACACCATGCGTATCGGGTTCACCAGACATCAAAATCGATTATGAGTCTAAGACATTGAAAACAACATCCGGTGTTGTAATTAACGAAGGTGACTGGATTTCAATCGACGGTGCCAAGGGCCAGATTATCGAAGGCAAAATACCAACCGTATCTGTGGAATTGACGGGTAACTTTGGTACATTGATGGAATGGGTTGACCAGATTAAGACATTAACGGTCAAAGCAAACGCCGAAACACCAAAAGATGCCAAACAGGCACGTGACTTTGGTGCCGAAGGTATCGGTTTGGCACGTACAGAACATATGTTCTTTGACCCATCCCGTATCCAGGATATGAGAGAGATGATTCTGGCCGAAGACGAAGCGGGTCGCCGTGCAGCATTGGCAAAATTGTTGCCATATCAACGTGCTGACTTTGTTGAATTGTTCAAGATTATGGACGGTCTGCCGGTTACAATTCGTTTGATTGACCCACCGCTACATGAATTCTTGCCACATACTGACGCTGAAATCGAAGAATTGGCGGCACACATTGGCAAATCTGTTGAATTTATCAAGGCGCGTGCGGAACAATTACACGAACAGAATCCTATGTTGGGTCATCGTGGTTGCCGCTTGGCGATTACATACCCAGAAATCTGCGAAATGCAGACACGCGCGATTCTGTCGGCGGCATTGGAAGTTAAAAAAGCGGGTATCCGCGTATTCCCAGAAATCGAAGTTCCATTGGTTGGTTCGAAAAAAGAAGTTGATATCGTTAAAGCAGTTATCGATGCAACGGCCCAATCATTGTTTGCGGAAACGGGTGAATCTGTTGAATACACGGTCGGTTCTATGATTGAATTGCCACGCGCAGCGGTCTTGGCAAATGAAATCGCGGAATCTTGTGAATTCTTTGAATTTGGGACAAACGATTTAACCCAGACAACATTGGGGATGAGCCGTGACGACACCGCCAAGATTTTGGATGAATATCGTGCCCGTGGCGTATATGTTGCGGATCCATTTGCATCCGTCGACCAATTGGGTGTTGGCTTGCTGATTAAAGACGCGGTTAACAAAGCCCGCGCGACCAAGGGTGAAAACATCCACTTGGGCGTATGTGGTGAACACGGTGGTGATCCAGAATCCATCGCATTCTTCCACCAGTGCGGATTTAACTCGGTCTCTTGTTCGCCGTTCCGCGTGCCAATCGCACGTCTGGCGGCTGCACAAGCAGCGGTTAAGTTCCCAAGAAAGAACTAAACAAATAAAAATCCCCCGTTTGGGGGATTTTTTTAATCAGATTTATAAGTTGTTTGACCTAATGTAATGTTAATCAACGTTTATTAAAACAAATGTGTTTATACAAACTTTTCAGGGACTAAACTGCAAATTGATTTCCATATGCGTCTGAATATAGATGTGTCGGGGGCGTGTTTGTGTACCTGGGGGCGTTTATCGCCAGGACGGCGTCCCTTCCACACAGGGTTGTCTTGGTCGTCCAGTGTAACGTGCCATGATGTTTGTGTGTCTTTTAATATCATATTTCGTAACTTGTTCGCGAAATCGCGACTTTCAAAAATAGCCACGTTTTCGGTGTTATAATATGCACTGCGTGGATCAAGATTAAAACTGCCTATCCACGATATATTGTCATCAAACACCATCGTTTTGCTGTGCAGCACAGAAAAACTTGATTGTTTTCTTTCGCGATCGTGTTCTTTCCCTCTCAGGTTTTCTGCCGATACCATAAATTCATATACGTCTGCCCCGGATTTAATCAGTTGTTCACGATATTTTTCCCATTTTGCATAAACGGTCGGCGCATTTGTTGATGCTAATGAATTTGTTACAATTGTCATATGCACCCCAGACTTTTCTTCGCGCAGCATGTGTTCCAATCCGCCTTGTCCTGGGACGAAATACGCAGCAGACATATACACAGATTTGTCTGTTGTGTCCCACAGATGTTGTAAGGCTTTAACGATTTCGCCGTGGTAATTTTCTTTTTCGCACATTGTCATTTCGACTTTTTGCGGTGGGTCCGCCAAGAATTTACCGCGCCCCCAGCTAAAATCAAAATGTTTAGTCTGGTATTCGCGCTGGGCCATTGCGATAATGTTGTTGTATTGGGCAATGGCATTTGCACTTTTTTCAGCAATGCGTTGAAATTCGTGTTCCAGTTTTTGCATGCTTCGTTTTGATTTTGCGCGTGGGAATGCAGCTGCTGGAATAGACAGATGATGATTCCAGTAATCGTCAAAACTTTTTGTTGCGTGTTTTGTCATTTCGCCAATAAACAAAACGTCTGTGTCTGAAAAGTTTGATGCGGTTTCAGGATAGAAATAATTACTGCCGACATTGCGTCCGCCTGTAATGTATGCAATATTGTCAACGATGAATAATTTGTTGTGCATACGTGAATTCAGGCGATTAAAATCCATTAATATTTGTGGATAGTACAATAACTTGCTGCGTGTTTTAACAGTGTTAAATACTTTTACTTCTATGTTTGGGTGTTGGTTCAGCAACATTACATCCACGATGTCTGATTTTGTTCCATAATCGTCCAGCAGTATTCGTACTTTGACCCCGCGGTCTGCGGCTTTTTTAAGTTCACCGATTAAAACCTTGGATGTAAAATCATTACTGTAAATATATGTTTGTAAATCAATTGTTTTTGTGGCCATGCGCGCAAATGCAGATCGAACAATAAAAGCAGACAGGCCGTCTTCAATAAGTGTTGCGCCCGAAATGTTTTCATCGCGCCCCAGTTCTTCTGCATAGCATTTTGCAATCGGTGTATTATACGGATTGTATTGAAAATCATATGGTGTGATTTTTGCGACATAATTATCAAGGCGTTTGTCTTTTGTGGATGTAGGCACAGTTGTACACCCAATAAGTGGCAAACATAAAATACACATTGAAACTTTTTTTAACTTACGCAAAATTATTACCCCCGCAATTATGTATTATAATATATCTAAAAAGTTTTTTTACAAGTATAAATCATTAAAATTTTTAATGATTTAGGAACGGTATCCTTAGGTTACTTTTCCGGGGGTGTGCGAAAATATAAAAATCCCGTTGTTCATGCGGGATTGATTGATGTGTGTATTTTTTTACTTTGAAAAAAACCGGCGATTGCCGGTTTTGTTTAGTTGATTGCGCTAACAGCGATGCGTTTACGACCCGCTGCGCGACGACGATTTAATACATCGCGACCGCCCTTTGTTTCCATACGTGCGCGGAAACCGTGTGTGCGAATACGACGTGTTTTCGATGGTTGATATGTACGTTTAGTAGCCATTTTATTATCCTTCTTGTCGTTTTTTTGTCATTTCATATTGGCCGAAGCAGTACAAGACCAACCTGAAATAAATCCGTTTGCGGGTATATTTAAGCATATGTTTTTATAAAAAGCAAGTTTTATTTAGAGTTTACTAAACCTAATTTTTTTAATCCTTCTTGAATCAGGTGGTATAAAAAAATTACCACAAATAAATTCCAAAAAGGCAAAAATAATTTGTCGTTCATTTTGAAAAAATCCTGTTGTTTTATGTTGATGTGATTTTACTACAAATTGCGTGTTTGTCAATGTGTTTTTTGGGCTTTATTTCTTGACGTAAAGCGCAAAAATTTGCTATATTTTAACTGTTATAAACAAGGGAAAGTGAAGTATGTCTGAAATTATTAACGAAGTTGTTGAAAATCGTGTGCCACAATCGTCTTTGGAACATGAAATGCGGACCAGTTTCTTGGACTATGCCATGTCGGTTATTGTTGATCGTGCATTGCCAGATGTTCGTGACGGGTGCAAACCGGTTCATCGTCGAATTCTGTATGTTATGAACGATGTTGCGCCTGCGACTAAGCCAACGGTAAAATCTGCTCGTATTGTCGGTGATGTTATGGGTAAATACCATCCGCATGGGGATTCTTCTATTTACGAAGCGATGGTCCGCATGGGCCAGGATTTTTCCATGGGCGAAATGCTGGTCCAGGGCCAGGGTAACTTTGGTTCGCGCGACGGGGACAAGGCCGCCGCTATGCGTTATACAGAGGCACGTCTGTCCAAACTGGGTGCGTCGTTAATGGATGATATGGACAAAGACACGGTTGACTGGATGCCGAACTTTGACGGTTCACTGCAAGAACCTGTTGTATTGCCGACTAAGTTTCCAAATTTCTTGGTAAACGGTGGTTCTGGTATTGCGGTTGGTATGGCGACAAATGTTCCAACTTATAACCTGGGTGAAATTTGCAATGGTATCTTGGCGATTTTGGATAACCGTGATTTGTCTGATGATGAATTGTTTACAATTATTCCGGGCCCCGACTTTCCAACAGGTGCAATGATTATGGGTCATGCCGGCGCGTACAAGGCGCACACAACCGGCCGTGGTTCTATTATCATTCGTGCAAAAACACATATCGAAGATTTTCGTGATCACCAGGCAATTATTGTCGACGAATTACCGTACCAGGTTAACAAAGCGCAAATGATTATCAAAATTGCCGAATTAATCAAAGACAAACGAATCGAAGGTATTTCTGAAATCCGCGATGAATCGTCCAAAGAAGGTTTGCGCGTTGTTGTTGAATTAAAACGTGATGCGATTGCAGATGTTGTATTAAATCATTTGTTCCAATACACGGAAATGCAGACGAATTTCCCAGTCAATATGATGGCGCTAAATCGTGGTCGACCGATGCTGTTTAATGTCCGTGGTGTTTTGGATGCGTTTATTGAATTCCGGGCAGAGGTTATACGTCGTCGCACAATATTTGACCTGAACAAGGCACGTAATCGCGCACATACGTTACTGGGGCTGTCGGTTGCGGTTGGTAATCTGGATGAAGTAATCGAATTGATTAAATCCAGTGCCAATCCCGAAGAGGCACGCGCTGCATTAATTGCACGTGGTTGGCGCGCATCGGATATTGAATCTTATATCCAGTTAATTGATGACCCAAACACTGAATACAAAGATGGAATGTTTTATATGTCCGAAGACCAGGCCCGTGCAATTCTGGAATTACAGTTGCATCGTTTGACGGGGTTGGAACGTGATAAAATCCATGATGATTTGACAAACTTAGGTGCAACAATTCGTGACTTGCTGGATATTCTGGGCAGTTACGAACGTATCGTACAAATTATCCGTGATGAAACAACAATGGTCCGCGACAGTTGGGCGTCCCCACGTCGTACAGAAATTTCTGATGCAGAAATTGACATCGATATCGAAGATTTGATTGCCCGCGAAGATATGGTTGTAACTGTATCGAACACTGGTTATATCAAACGTGTTGCGCTGGATACATATCGTGCCCAGAAACGCGGGGGCAAGGGTCGCAATGCAATGACAACCAAAGATGACGATTATGTAGTTCAGGTGTTTGTTGCAAACACACACACACCATTGTTATTCTTTAGTTCGCGCGGTATTTGCTATAAATTAAAAACATATAAATTACCAGAAGCCGCCGCCGCAGCCAAGGGTCGTCCATTGGTAAATCTGTTGCCGTTGGCCCAGGGCGAAACAATAACCGCAATCTTGCCGGTGCCCGAAGAAGACGTTGCGCGTGTTGCAGAATCTGGGGTTGAACATTTCTTGATGTTTGCCACTGCATCTGGGACGGAGCGTCGTAATCGTATGTCTGATTTTGATTCGATTCGTGCAAACGGCAAGATTGCAATGAAATTAGACGAAGGCGATAGTTTGATATCTGTGTTACCATGTAACGAAGACCAAGATGTATTCTTGGCGACATATCGTGGACGTGCAATACGTTTTCCTGTGCCAGAAATTCGTGTGTTTGCAGGCCGTAATTCAACCGGTGTTCGTGGTATAACATTGGGGGCAGATGATAGAATTATCGGCATGGCGATGCTTAATCGTGGTGAATCTGATTCATCTGTACGTGCAGCTTACATCAAGCAATCACGTGCAGCACGTCGTGCGGAAACAGGTATCGAAGAAG
>JAZRIB010000018.1:0-1711 GCA_045645065.1 Candidatus Enterousia sp. | reverse complement strand
GTTTTCTTGAACAAATGTGACTTGGCAAACGATCCAGAATTGTTGGAATTGGTTGAAATGGAAATCCGTGAATTGTTGTCTGCAAATGACTTTGACGGTGACAATGCTCCAATCATCCGTGGTTCAGCTGTATCTGCAGTAGAAGGTAAAAACGACGGTTTGGGTAAAGAAGCTATCGACGCATTGTTGAAAGCATGTGACGAATACATCCCAATGCCAGAACGTCCAGTTGACAAACCATTCTTGATGCCAATCGAAGACGTATTCTCTATCACAGGTCGTGGTACAGTAGTAACAGGTCGTGTAGAATCTGGTGTTATCAAAGTTGGTGAAGAATGCGAAATCGTAGGTTTGCGTCCAACACAGAAAACAACAGTTACTGGCGTAGAAATGTTCCGCAAATTGTTGGATCAAGGTGAAGCTGGTGACAACGTTGGTTTGTTGTTGCGTGGTACAAAGAAAGAAGATGTAGAACGTGGTCAGATTATCTGCAAACCAGGCTCTATTACACCACACACAGACTTTGAAGCTGAAGTTTATATCTTGACAAAAGAAGAAGGTGGCCGTCATACAGCATTCTTCTCTAACTATCGTCCACAGTTCTACTTCAGCACAACAGACGTAACTGGTACAATCACATTGCCAGCAGACAAAGAAATGGTTCTGCCAGGTGACAACGTTCGTATCACAGTGCAATTGATTGCACCTATTGCTATGGACGAAGGCCGCCGCTTTGCTATCCGTGAAGGCGGACGCACAGTTGGTGCAGGTGTTGTATCAAAAATCATTAAATAATTAAACAATCTTGGGCGGTGTAACTGAATTAAAAGAGTCAGTGATTACCGCCCAGATAAATATAAGGAAAACGAATAATGGTACCAGCATCTAAAATTCGCATCAAGTTAACAGCGTTCGATCATCGCGTCTTGATGGAATCGGTCGAAGAAATCGTTAAAACAGCAAAACGTACAGGCGCAGACGTTGTCGGTCCTGTTCGCTTGCCAACATTGATTCAAAAGTTTACAGTCAACCGTTCACCACACGTTGATAAAAAATCACGTGAACAGTTCGAAATCCGCAATCATAAAGCGGTCGTAGATATTGTTAATCCAACCCCTCAGACAGTAGATGCCTTGATGAAGTTGGACTTGGCATCAGGTGTTGATGTAAAAATTAAATTGTAAAATAAAAAATAACTGCTAGTGTTGGTAAGAAACAGAAATTAATCAAGCCAACCAACTGGCATAAACAAAGGCAAAAAAAATGAAACGTAGCGGATTAATTACAACAAAAATAGGAATGACGCGTCTGTATGATGATGGCGGTGTCGCACACCCAGTAACAGTATTGTCTGTTGGTGACTGCACAGTCATTGGAAATCGCACGCAAGAAAAGAACGGCTATATCGCAAATATATTGGGTTTGCGTGAAGCAAAGGCAAAACATGTTGCAAAGCCACAGGCTGTTGCGGCGGAAAAGGCGGGTTTAAAACCATATCGTAAGGTTGTAGAATTCCGTGTGTCAGACGACTGTGTTATCCCAGCGGGTACACAATTGTTGGCATCTCATTTTGTTGCCGGTCAATTCGTTGATGTCCAAGCAACAAGCAAAGGTAAAGGATTCCAGGGTGCGATGAAACGTCATAACTTTGGCGGTAAAGAAGCAACCCACGGTGTTCTGAAAGCACATCGTTCTATCGGTGGTACTGGTA
>JAZRIB010000017.1:0-45529 GCA_045645065.1 Candidatus Enterousia sp. | reverse complement strand
ACATGTTCCAACGGTTGCATTACATGTACCACTGTAATATTCAATCCCAGAATATGTATAACCGGTGTTATATGTACACGTCGCATTGGCTGGACACGCCGATGTATTATTTCCAGAACATGTCTTGGTACAATTCTTATAACATTGTCCCAACGTGCTGGCGCCACCATTACTGTATGGATTTGATGATGGGCAACCCTGACGACCATAAGTAGAGGTTAATGAACCAGCTGCAATATTGCTGAACCCAGCACAGTAATAATTAGCCGTACATGCTGTACAAGCACTGCCGTTCCAATAGGTTGCAGCTGGACATGTATATTTCCATTCGCCATAAGACCAACTGCCACAACTTGATGTACCACCACATGCCGAAGAAGATGTTGAACCTGCTGAACTGGTGCTGCGATAACATGTGCGCGTTTTAGAACGTGTACGCGAACCACCACCCGTTACAGCTTCTGTATCTGAACTTGATTCTGTATACGATACAGAAGAACACGCAACGCAACTGTTGCCAGATTTATAATAATTCGCATTACATGTGATTGTTATCGAACAAGTAGAAGCAGCAGCGTTACACGACCCACCATAATACTGCGTACCATTTGTAGAACCGGTTCCATGTGTACACGTCGCATTTGATGGACAGGTTTGTTGTGTACACGCCTTAGTACACGATTTGTAACACGCTTTGGATGCACCAACCGTAGCACCACCCGCAGACGTATAGCCATAAGCACATTTGCTACACTGATAGCCCGAACTGTCGGGCAAATAATAGCCCGCCGCACACGCCGTATATCTAGTCGGACACGAATACGCCGCAGACGCGTCGCCGATGAACAAATTACCAGCAAAAATCAAACCGAAAATTATCGCAAAAACACGCAGAATTCTAGACATTCTTCCCACTTCCTTTCGTTATCTTAGTGTAATCATAGAAAAAAAAGGCTATTCGGCACAAGTGAAAAAATAAAAATCAATAAAAAAAATTTTTTGACAGGATTTTTAATTCTTGACTTTTTTGGAAAACGAATTTTTTCGCAACTGTATTTTTACGACAAAATATTTTTTTGTGAACAAATTCACGTTTTGTTTACATATTATATATACGTAAAACGTTTTGTATACGAAAAAATCCCCAAATTGGGGATTTTTATATCAAAGATTTTCCAGTCATATCCACAGGTGGGCAAATCCCAAGTATTTTCAACACAGTCGGCGCAATATCCGCCAACCCACCATCACGTACCACCACCGGCGGATTATTCGACACCACGATAAAGTTCACTGGATTTGTTGTATGTGCCGTCCACGGGGCATTGTTTTTAACATCCCACATCTGTTCTGCGTTTCCATGATCGGCCGTTATCAACACAGTGCCATCCAACGCCAACACCGCCGGAACCAAGCGCGCCAATTGCGCATCCAACGTTTCCATTGCACGCACCGCCGCATCTGTATTACCGGTATGCCCAACCATATCGCCATTGGCCCAATTCAGAATAACAACGTCATAATCAGGCAACACTGGCAATAATGCGTCCGTTATTTCCACCGCAGACATTTCTGGTTTCAAATCAAACGTCGCAACATCTGGGGACGGAATTAAAATCTTTTTCCCATTCGGATAGTCAATATTACGTTCCGCATCCATAAAATACGTAACATGATTATATTTTTCTGTTTCTGCGATTCTTAATTGCGACAGCCCATTTTGACTTAAAACATCACCCAAAGTATTTTCAACCGCAACATCATTAATCAGAGCAGGGCATAATTCATTCAAACCTTCGCCGTACTGGGAAAAGCACAACATACGTGCACCTGTTTTGATAATTGCGCGTACAATCTGGCGCGCACGATCACTGCGATAATTACCAAAAATAAAACCATCGTTTGGTTTTATTGCCACATCGCCATCAATAACGGTCGGCACAATAAATTCATCCGATTCGTTACGTGCATACGCATCGCGCAACGCATCATCAATTGTTGCCGCATGACAAGATGACACCGCACACGCAATCGCATCAAACGCAATCTGGGTTCTGTCATCGTTATTATTACGATCCATTGCATAATATCGCCCAGACAACGTCCCCCAGAACGCACGATTATCTGCGAAATAGGGCGCCAACGTCCGTTTTATCAAATCAATATATTTTTGCGCAGATTGCGGCGGCGTATCACGACCGTCTGCGATAAAATGAATACATACACGCAGACCAGAATCCAACACGTATTTTGCAATAACCAACACATCGTTAATATCAGAATGCACACGACCGTCACTCATCAATGCGGCAACATGTACCACGCCGCCCCCAGATTTTACATCTGAAACAAACGAATTAAGCGCAACATTCTTGTTCCAATCTTCGATTTGGAAACGACGCAAGAACTGGTTCACAACCCGTCCAGAACCAATTGTTATATGTCCAACCTCTGAATTTCCCATTGTGCCATCCGGCAACCCAACAGCAACACCGCTGGCGTTTAATTGCGAATGCGGATATTTACGCAACAATTCATTAAAAAAAGGCATCCGCGCCATCGCAACTGCATTGTTTTCCTTCGTTGGATTTATACCAACACCATCCATAATACATAATACCAGTGGTTTTGTCATAATTACTCCATTTTAACAGTGCTATTATACACGTTTTTTGGTTGCAAAATAACATAAAATTTATACAATTATTATATACAAATAAGACTTTATTCATTTTTTTAGCACGGAGAATACATATGCCTGGAAAACCATACATACCCACATTTATAGACGAACATATTGGCCGCCGTATTCAGTTGCGTCGCAATATGCTGGGGTTATCTCAAAAAAATTTGGCGTGCGCATGTGGCGTAACATTTCAACAGGTACAAAAATACGAAACTGCCAGCAATCGCATTTCCGCATCCAGACTGTTTGAAATAGGCCGCGCAATGGATACACCTGTATCTTTTTTCTTTATGGGATTGCCTGGCAATTTACCCGATGAAAACAAACTGACGCGATCACAACCGGTAATGCGCGTTTATTCACAAGATTCAGACGATCCAATAAGCAAAAACGAAACACTGGAAATAATAAAATTATATTGGAAATTATCAGACGACAATAAACGCGCCGCCGTCTTGAACCTGTTAAAAACAATGAATGGTATTGATTAAAAAATCCCCAAAATGGGGATTTTTATTTATCAATCGTATAATTTGAAAATTTGTTTAACATTTTCTTCTTCATTTTTTCAGAATCTAACCCCAAATTCTCAATCTGATTAATAGCTCGGGCAAAGTTAGAAGATTTGGATGTTTTTTGCCCCATTGCATTCCAAACAAGTTTTTGATTATGTGCATAACTTGTAATTGGGGACATATAGTCGACTTGTGAACCGTATTCGTATTTGTTTAACAAAGCCGACATAACAACATCTAAATCGCTATCTTTCCGACCCTTAAACACAACTTCCCCATTTGACGTTCGCACAAGATATTCGCCATTAGTTTTTTTGTTAATGGTAATATCTTTTCCAACCTTTATACTTTTTGCATTTATTCGATTTCCCCATTTGTTATCTTTAGCAGGGATAAATGTTCCATCTTTACCGACAGTCACCGACCAAGAACCAGCACCATTATATTCAGCGCCTACTGTTTGAATAATAACTTTGTTATTGTCATCACGTAGGGCATCAATAATTTCCATTAACGCGTCTTCTTTTGAAAAATTTTGTTTCATAACAATCTCCGTTTATGCAATTATAACACAAAATAATTATTATGTAAAAACCAAAATGGGGATTATTTATTTACTGATACAATTTGCAAACATTTGAGCAATCATCGACGTTTCCGTCTGGGACAACTGCGCCACAGGAATCACATAACAGCGCGCACTGTCGCGAATAACAAATACTTTTGTTCCACGTTTATATGCTGTTTGCATATCATCCATTTGTGCACTGGTTAAAAATGCATTTTGTGTCAGTGCATTATTTGTCAAACCCGCTTGTACAACCTGGTACGCGGTATCATAATTCCACAGTTCTGAACGCGATTCCACATCCATAAACACAGACTGATTTTCATATGGATTTTCATTTGTATTTGCAACCGTTGGGAACGCCGCACCAACCGCCAACGCTGCAACCGTCTGCAATGTTGTTGGTTGCGCATCCCCAGACGCATGTCCCGTTGTGTTTAACTGTAAATTATCACCACACGCCAAATTCATACGATTTGTATATCCTGCCAAAACAGCATCAACTGCGGCCTGCCAATCTGCACCTTTTTTATTCAAATTCAGACTGACGATTTTTTCAGCCCAACCCCAAATACTGGCACCAACGTTTCCAGCATTTGCAAATCGTGTAACCATTTCTGCGCTGCCCCCTGGGACGCCCGCACCACAGTAATCCGTTAACTGGGACGTCAGCATACTGGTCGTTTCATTTCCATACGCCAATGCTACCGCATGACACGACATCGCCGCTTCTAATTCTTGACGACGTTGAACACACAAATCAGAATTAGATTTTGATAATTTATCCGCCATATTTGCCATTGATAAATACGACATCAATTCTTGCTGAACATATGATGGGCAAAGACGCGCCGCTGTATTCATTGCACCTGGACTGTTTACCGTATTAACATTGTATTGTGGCAATAAAACCGAATTATCTTTCTGAAGACACAACAACGTATAATTATACAATTCAGATTCTGTTGCATATTGACATTTTGATGTACGCTGTCCTGGCACAACCGTCACGTCCCCGCAATAATCAGACAAACATGCAAAAATCTTTTCACGACACGCTGTATCAACATCCGGCTGTGTTACCATGTAATATGTATTACGTTGATTTGCCTTATATGCATTGGCCAACCCTTGGTTTCCACGGGCACCATCTGTACTTGGCGTATAAACAGAAACACTGCGCGGATTTGTCCCAGAATTCACAGAATTCACCGTCCCCATTGTTGCCGCATCTGCGCCAAAAAACAACCCAAACAACCCGAAAAACACCAGAATTTTATTCATAACAAATCCCTCTCGTTAGGTTGATTTTATCATATTTTAACAACAAACGCAAACACTGAATTAAATCCACTGTTAAAAATTAATTGATTCAAGTAAAAATCATGATAATATCTATGTCATGATTATAGCGAGCGAAATTTTACCACAAATCTTTGACGACATTTCCGCCGTCAGGGGGTTCCTTTGACCCAGATAAAATACAATCACAAATTGATGACTTAAATACACTTACGAACGACCCAGACTTATGGAACAACCCAGATTCTGCGCGTGCGATTTTACAGAAAAAATCAGGTCTTGAAAAAACATTAAACGAATTTCACCATCTGGAATCTGAATATAAAAACCTTAGCGAATTATATCAAATGGCGCCCGACGACCCAGACGTTATTGCCGATTTGGAATCATTGGCAAACGCAGCCCATCGTGCAAAATTCATCACATTATTCCGCGACCCCGCAGACAACAACGGTGCTTTTTTGTTTATCCAGGCCGGCGCCGGTGGCACCGAAGCCCAAGATTGGGCGCAAATGCTGTCACGAATGTATTCACGCTGGGCGGAACGCCATGGTTTTACAATCGAAGTAATCGAAGAACACCCAGGCGACACTGCGGGCATAAAAAACATAACATATCGCATATCTGGCGATCGTGCATACGGATGGCTTAAAAACGAAATTGGCGTTCATCGATTGGTGCGCATTTCACCATTTAACGCCAACGGCAAACGCCAGACCAGTTTCGCATCTGTTGATGTTTGGCCTGATATTGACGACACAATTGAAATCGAAATAAACGACAAAGATTTACGCATTGACACATATCGTTCATCTGGCGCAGGCGGTCAACATGTCAACAAAACAGACAGTGCTGTTCGAATAACACACATACCAACAAACACTGTTGTCACGTGCCAGAACGAACGCAGCCAGATTCAGAACAAAGAAATGGCGATGAAAATGTTGCGCAGTAAATTATACGAACTGGAAATGCAAAAACGCGCCGCCGAAGAAAACGCTGCACTGGCCGCACAAAAGAAAATAGAGTGGGGCAGTCAAATCCGAAACTATGTCTTGTACCCGTACCAATTGGTCAAAGACGTTCGCACAAACGTTGAAAAAACAGATTCTGATGCAGTGCTAGACGGCGACCTGGACGATTTTATGCTGGCATCTTTGCAACAAGGATAAAGCAAAAAAAACTTAACCCAAACTGTACTATTACGTAAAAACATGACAGAAACACCATCCAAATATTCTAACGCTATTTTAGCCAAACATCCAAACGCACAAAACCTTAGAGCCCCAGAAATCCAAGGTTCTCAAAACAACGTACTGTTTGCTGATATCGATAACAAGACTTTTGTTTTCAAATTTAACACACTTGAACAAATTCAAAAAAATATATACGTCAGCAACATTTACAAAACACACCATATTCCATGTCCAAACATCAAATTTGGCGAACACAACAATATATTCTTTGAAGAATATGAATCATTACCCGGCATCCCATTTTACAAGGCAATTGCAAACGGTATGCCGGAACGTAAAATAAAACAAGTCTATGATGAAATTTTATACCACATAAAAACAATGCGACAAATTACAATTCCGCAAACGCTTTGTTTTCGCAATTTACACGCCCACCAATTTGCAAAAGAACACACAACAAACGTTAATAATGCTCTGATTGGTCAAATATGCATGGCATTGGTATATTCAGCAAACGTCGGTCCTAAATCTGACATATCGCTTTACCATTCAGACATCACACCAAAAAACACAATCGTTTCACCAGACGGTCATTTAGTCGGGTTTATTGATATTGATTCTGTTGTAATCAGTAACATCAATTACATATTTGGCATGATGTGCGCTAATTACATTCAGCACGGATACGACATAAATGAACTGATTACAAAATATCAAAAAATCAGCGGTCAAAAAATTAACCGCCGCCGTGTACATACAATCGCAGACACAGTTGCTTTTGGAAAAAAACTGTTGTGGCAACACGCACACAAAAAAAACAAATAACAAAAGTACACACTTGCATTTTATACACACACAATTATAATGAACTAAGTTCAGCACCCGTGGCTCAATTGGATAGAGCATCGCCCTCCGAAGGCGGGGATTGCGCGTTCGAATCGCGCCGGGTGCGCCATTTTTTTACACACAAAAACACTTGACAACCACTGTTTTTTGTACTAAATATACCCCACAATACACAATTCATACAAAGGAAATAATAAAAATGGAAATAAATTTGATTGAAATCTTTGCACTGCGCAACGCATTGTTCAAACGTTTAAACGGAAAATTTTACAAGAAAAACGAACAAACAATCAGACAATCATCATTAGCCGCCCAGGATTTATACTTTTCTGGCGATTTAGACTACATAGAACACTGTTCTTTACACGAACTGTCGCACAACAGCATTTATGAAAATCTGCATACGGAATATCATTTGCCATACAATACAAACAACGCGAATATCGGTCTGGTATTCGATTTAGCGTGCGCATTAAAATCAGACATTAAATCCAACATTATTTCCCCAGAAGGCGCCATATTAAACAGAGAAAAACTGAACCAAGAAGCCAATACATTAAAAATCTTTCACAACACAATGGATTCTGGGATACCCGCGGATGCATTCAAAACAATGAATCACAAAACATACATAAAATTCTTTTGCGATTTTCGCAAAGAATTCAAATCAAACACAAAATAAAAAACACCCCCATTATGGGGGATTTTTTATTGCACATTTATTGTAAAAAATCTTGCAATTTCAAAAAAATAAGTATATAATTCCCACGATTTTGCGGGTGGGCGCAGAATCAATCCGATTAACCCCACAAGTCCTCGCTATTTTTATAAAGCATTTGGCGATGGCAAACTTTGATTAAATTTTTCATGAAAGATTTATCCAAAGACTTATTTAATCCACTGTCCGGCGAAGATTTCGTCCAGATGTTTGACGCAAACTATGGCGCACAAGAAACTTTGCAGGGCTATGCAACCAAGGGTACAGTCAAAGACATTCGCGGTGATTTCGCGATGGTTGACGTTGGCCTGAAATCCGAAGGGCGCGTTCCATTAAAAGAATTCGGCGCATCTGTTCCATCTGTTGGCGACATCATCGACGTTTTTGTTGAACGCTATGAATCCCGCGAAGGTACAGCCGTTCTGTCTTATTCCAAAGCACGTGCAGAAAAAGCATGGAAAGAATTGGAAAAAACAGTTGCCGAAGGCATCGACCCAGAAGGTACAATTATCGACGTTGTTCGTGGTGGTTTCACAGTGGACATCAATGGCGTATTCGCATTTATGCCATCATCCCAGGTTGATCACAAACCAATCGGTGATGCAAAATCTTTGATTGGACTGAAAGACAAATTCCGCGTATTGAAAATGGACGCATTGCGCACAAACGCAATCGTATCACGTCGCGCGATTCAGTCTGACACAATCGCAGCCGCACAGAAAGAAGCAATGAAAAACATTTCCCTGGGTGCAGTTGTCGAAGGTACAGTCAAAAACATCACAGATTATGGTGTATTCGTAGACTTGGGCGGCATCGACGGTTTGTTACACGTAACAGACTTGTCTTGGAAACGCGTAAATCATCCACGCGAACTGGTTCACGTTGGTGAAAAGATTCAGGTCAAAGTTATCCAATTCGACCCAGAATCACATCGTATTTCATTGGGTATGAAACAGTTAGAAGAAGACCCATGGGAAACAGCATCCCGTGCATTCAACGTTGGCGACACAGTTTCTGGCAAAGTTTCATCTTTGACAGATTACGGTGCGTTCATTGATTTGGGCAACAATATCGAAGGCCTGGTTCACATGTCTGAATTATCTTGGACAAACAAGAATATCCACCCAAGCAAAGTTCTGCAAAATGGCGCGGATATCAACGTTGTTGTTTTGGGTATTGACCAAGACAAACGTCGTATTTCATTGGGTTACAAGCAACTGCAACCAAATCCATGGAAACAGTTTGCAGAAACACATAATGTTGGCGACGTTGTAACCGGTCCAATCAAGAACACAACTGAATTCGGTTTGTTTGTTGCATTGACACCTGAATTGGACGGTATGGTTCATATTTCAGACCTGTCTTGGAACAAACTGGACGAAGAAGAATTGAAAAAATTCGTTCGTGGCCAAGAAGTAACTGCAAAAATTCTGGACATCAACCCAGAAAAAGAACGCGTTACATTGGGTATCAAACAATTGACAGAAAGCGCAGAAAACAACGCCGTATCATTAAAGAAGGGCGCGGTTGTATGCGGTACTGTTTCCGAAATTACACCTGATGAACTGATCTTGTCGTTACAGGGTGATGTGCGTGGTGTTATCCGTCGTACAGACCTGTCACGTGAAAAGTCAGAACAGGATACAAGCAAATACAATGTTGGTGATTCTGTCGAAGCATCTGTTGTTTCGATTGAAGACAACACTGTTAAATTGTCTATCCGTGCATTACAGGTGACATTAGAAAAGCAGGCTGTTAAAGAATTCTCAAACGAAGCCGATTCTGGTTCCGTATTGGGCGATATCTTGGGCGCTGCAATCGAAAACAGCAAAAAATAATTTGTGAAATCACAGGTTATCACACCGTCCGCCTTGCGGGCGGTGTTTTTATTTGCTATAATCCCTACAAATAACAACAAAGGGGAAAGCATGAACAAACCAAAGATTATACTGATGATGGGCGGCCAAGGGGTCGGCAAAGGAACATTATCAAAAATGCTATTAAACGACGGACAATACGATTACATTGAAACGGGCGCATTACTTCGATCCGCCCCAGCTGATTCTGACATAGCAAAAACCATCGCATCCGGTCAATTGGTATCAGACGCGCAAATATTCGCCCTGGTAAGCGATAACATGCACGATGGGACCGACGTACTGATGGACGGCTTTCCACGCACTCTGACCCAGGCACAGTGGCTTGTAAACACATTTGCAGACCGCTATGACATCCACGTCATATACATGACCGTCCCAACAGAAATAATGCTTGCACGTATAAACAAACGCATTAACGAAGGTGCTGGCCGCCAAGACGACGCCGACCCATCAGCGGTTAAACGTCGTTTGGACACATTTTTTAACGTAACAGTACCAGCAATCGAATGGTTACGTACCGCCAACAATGTTCATTTCGCAGAAATAGATGCACGCGGTACCCCAGATGAAATATACCAAGTAATACAAAAATATATCTAAAAAAAATCCCCCGTTTGGGGGATTTTTTTAATTGCAAAATTTTAAACAATTCGTTATAATATGCACGTTATGATCGATGGTCATAATGGGGTGTGGAAACCCGTGCATCAAGCGTTTGGTAACAAAACCGGCGCGCCATAGGCGTTTTTTTTGTTGCCAGTCGATAAGACTCCTGATTACAAGTGTCAGGAGGGCTGCGAATATATTGAATAAGCACACAATTCTTGATGATTGTTTCCAACCTCCTGACCACTCGAATTTTTTCGGTGGTTTTTTCATTAGAAAAAAGGAGTCAATCAATGAAAAAAATCTTGGTTTTAACAGCTTCGGCATTAGTTGCCAGCTCTGCAAGTGCAGGTGACTTTTATGGTGCGTTGCGTGGTGGTTATGCATTTGTACAAAATGATATTTTGCAAACGATGAATACGCCAATGGTGGCAACAATCGCAGATGATAAATACGATGACACAGTTGGCACATATAAGATAGCGGTCGGTTATGAAAAGAATGGTCTGGCAATGGAAATTGAATTTTCTCAATTTTCAGAAATGACATTTGATGATGGGTGGCTGTATCAACCGGATCCAACATGTACAAATGCGTCATGCTTTATGTATAATGATTTTGCCCTAAATACAGACATAAAAGCAGTTCAGGCAAATATCTTATACGCATTGGATTTGGACTATAAGATAAAGCCAGTTGTAGGTCTGGGGATGGGGTATGCATTTGTAACAGAAAAAGGCGCGATTAATATTGGTGACTGGGAAAGAACACCGTCAAATGACGAAAGCGCATTTGTTCAGTCCAAGGCAGAAAAGCATACGAAATTTATGTGGAATATTGCGTTAGGGGCAGAATATAGTATAAGCGAAGATTTGGCAATTAATGCTATGTATCGTTACAGTGATATTGCTGATATTGACAACTCTATTAATGCAGATATGGTTAAACGCGATTTAAATATGCATGAATTGATTTTAGGTATGAAATATTTGTTCTAAAAAAATCCCCCGATTGGGGGATTTTTTATTTCTTTTCAGAAAAGTCTGCATCGACTGTTCCGTCGTCGTTTTTCGTGTCGTTGGCACCGGATGCGGCGGCTTGTTCTGCCTGGGCAGCTTTATAGACCGCTTCACCCAATTTCATTGCCTTTTCAGACAACGCATCGGTTTTTGCCTTCAGACTTTCCGCTGTGGCATCCGCTTTGGCCAATTCGTCCGCCAATTCTTTCTTAGCCTCTTCGATAGCCTTCTTTTCATCTTCGCTGATTTTATCGCCATGTTCTTTCAGTGATTTTTCAATACTGAATATGGCTGTTTCAGCAGTGTTTTTCGCTTCGGCTAATTCACGTTTCTTTTTATCAGCTTCTGCATTAGCGGCGGCTTCATCAACCATGCGTTTGATTTCGTCTTCGCTTAAACCACCATCAGATTTAATTGAAATCGCCTGTTCTTTGCCTGTACCTTTGTCCTTTGCAGATACATGAACAATGCCGTTTGCGTCGATATCAAATGAAACTTCGATTTGTGGCATACCACGTGGGGCAGGGGCAATACCTTCCAAATTAAATTGACCAAGCAATTTGTTGTCTGCCGCCATATCGCGTTCACCCTGGAACACACGGATAGTTACCGCAGACTGATTGTCTTCGGCGGTACTGAATACCTGTGACTTTTTCGTTGGGATTGTGGTATTGCGGTCGATTAAACGTGTAAATACACCGCCCAACGTTTCAATACCCAATGACAATGGTGTCACGTCCAGCAACAGAACATCTTTGACATCGCCTTTTAATACACCACCCTGAATTGCAGCACCCATACCAACAACTTCGTCTGGGTTAACGCCCTTGTGTGGTTCACGACCAAAGAATTCTTTAACTGTTTCTGCAACCTTTGGCATACGTGTTTGACCACCAACCAAGATAACTTCGTTAATCTGGGATTTTTCCAAACCGGCGTCTTTTAATGCTTTTTTGCATGGTTCGATTGTGCGTTCAATCAAATCACCAACCAAAGATTCCAACTTTGCACGTGTTAATGTCGTGTTGAAATGCTTTGGCCCCGATGCGTCCGCCGTCAAGAAAGGCAGGTTGATGTCCGTCGACGTCTTAGACGACAATTCAATTTTCGCTTTTTCAGCGGCTTCTTTTAAGCGTTGTAAAGCCAATTTGTCGCCAGACAAATCAATACCGGTCTGTGATTTAAATTCTGCAATCAAGTGTTCCAAGATGCGTGCATCAAAGTCTGAACCACCCAACGCAGTATCACCATTGGTTGATTTAACTTCGAATACACCATCTATGATTTCCAAAATAGATACGTCAAACGTACCACCACCTAAGTCATAAACCGCGATAATACCGTCTTTGCCCTTGTCCAAGCCATATGCCAATGCGGCGGCGGTTGGTTCGTTAACGATACGCAATACATTCAAGCCTGCAATGCGACCTGCGTCTTTGGTTGCCTGGCGCTGAGAATCATTAAAGTATGCCGGCACCGTAATAACTGCATCGGTTACGGTTTCGCCCAAATAGGATTCCGCGTCCTTTTTCAATTTTGCCAAAATCATAGCAGAAATCTGGGATGGGGCGTATTTTTTTCCGTCCATTTCAACCCACGCATCACCATTGTCACCAGCAACAATTTTATATGGAACACGTGCTGCGATTTCTTTGACAGCAGGGCTATCATAGCGCAGCCCCATTAAACGTTTGATTTCATATATTGTATTTTCTGGATTTGTAACCGCCTGATTCTTGGCAGTAATACCAACCAACTGTTCACCATTTGACGTCAATGCAACAACAGATGGTGTTGTACGCTGACCTTCTGAATTTTCGATAATCTTTGGGTCTGAACCGTCCATAAAAGCCATGGCGGAATTTGTCGTACCCAAGTCAATACCAATTACTTTTCCCATTTTTTACTCCTTAAAAATTTTTGCTTACCCACCATATAGTTATGCAAAAAATGTTTTCAAGGGGCAACAGACTTATTTTCTTAATTTTTTTGTCAGTTCTGGGACATATTTCAATATCGCAGTATCGTCAACATCATTAAAATCAAACTTTTGAAAATCATCTTTATGAAATGTCTGCGCAGCAAAATCCATACCACGCAAAACATCGCCACGCGATTTGCGTCGCTGATATTCTGCCCATGATTTACAGTAATAATGATTTGTACGAATTTGATTTATTTTTGGATAAATCGTCTTGGTCGCACAGTCCCCAACATGAACAAACGCTGAAAAAATCAATCGCGGATTAATAATAGACTTGCGATTCCAAACCTTTGTCGCAGATTTTGTATAATTTTGAATAACCAAACCATCTGGCTTGTCCACGTGTCCATTTGAACCAAAATACAACCATGGGGTTGCCACCTGGCCGACAGATTTTGGTAACTTTTTCAAATAATCTGCAATATTTCCATCACGAATCGGCAATATAAATTCATCTAAATCAACGACCGCCAACCATTTTGTATCAAATTTGTGGGTATCAATACAATGCTGATAGGCTGGTAATTGCTGTCTTTCCCCAGGCCAATACAAGTATTCTACGAACCCAGAATCAATATAAGGTTTCAGAATTTCCATCGAAGAATCACTGCTTTCATTATCATAGATATATATTTTATCAACACCCAACAACGAATAATATTCTAACCATTCCGCCAAATACGCTGATTCATCTTTGACGATTGCCAGCACAGACAAAAAATTTTTACATTTGTCACCAAATTCTTTATCAATCCGACGCATTTGACGTGCAATTTTACGGCGTTCACGCAACGTACCATTAAAATCCAATACCGAATTAATCGAATGTCGCCATGAACGTGACGGCACCACCACAGAAATTACTTTACGTATTAACTTACGATATTTTTTATACCAAACCATATTTTGCACCTTTTGAATTCAACATATGCATGTTACCAAGAATAGAAATAAAAACACAACAAAAAACCGCCCAATTGGGCGGTATAAATTTGTGTCCAAGACGCTAAATTATTTTTTTGCAGTGGCAACTGCTGCTGCTTTTTTATCGTCTTCTTCGGCTGGCATTTTACCACCAATTGTTGCGAATGCCAATTCAGCCTGGTGCAGACCTAATTCAACGCCCGCAGGCAATACCAAATCAGAACCGTGAACCACGTCACCGATTGTCAATTCAGCCAAATCAATTGTGATTTTTTCTGGAATTACATCAACCAAACCACGTAATGCAACCTTACGTACAGCAAAGTTCAATGTACCACCCAATTTCAGCCCCTTTGACGCATCAACATTGATAACTTCAACAGGAACAACAACGTTAACTGGGTTTTTAACATCGATACGCTTAAAGTCCGCATGAATTGCCATATCAGTCACAGGATGATATTGAATATCCATCAACATTGCATCTTCTGTGCCGTTTGGCGTTGCAATTTGGAACAATTTTGTCCGCAATCCTGGTGTTTTGATTAACATTTCGAATTCACGACCGTTTAATTCGATTGCCACAGGAGCTTTCTTTTCACCATAAATAACAGCCGGAATATTTTTGTTATTGCGGATGCTACGTGCGGCCCCCTTGCCAGCAACATTGCGAATTTCTGCATTAATATTAATTGCCATTCTTATATCCTTTTATAGCATTGTTTATGTGTTACACAGCCTCCAAGGGTGCTGTGCGACGCGTATTATTACTTAAAAACTTTGAAAAATCAAGTGATTTTTATCGCCACACACTGGAAACATAACGATAACCTGATAATTTATTACAACTGCCAAACATTCCCATCTGTGCGATTAGCGCATCACACAAAAAACCAACTTCAAACAAGTGTAAAATCACTTCCAAACATTCGGTATATCATTCCAATCTGACAACCCATTATCACCAGAATACATACCACCAACATGATTTTTCGTGGCATCGGGCCATATTTCATACAGATATTTACCACCAATCTTAACAGAATAACCTGTCAATGCATAATTTTTATAGAACATTTCTGCAAACATCTGATTCTGGGCCGTACCTGACAATGTACCCAAAACACCATCTGCAATTCCCGTCAAATTTGAACAATTATAAAACGTTCTGTAAAACATTTGTGGTGCTACATCACCCGATATCTTAGAAAACAATCCCGCGGGTAAAACACCACCCAGACTGGCGCACCCAGCAAACGTATTATAGAACATTTTTTCAACCGGCACACCTTCTATATCTGCGAACAAATCTGGCGACAACGCCCCTGACAAACCACTGCACACATTGAACGTACCTTCAAACATGCGTTTGGCTGGTTGCCCATGAATTCCCGCGAACAAATCAGACGGAATACTACCCGTCAAACCATCACATGAAAAGAACGTATTACCAAACATCAATTCTTGGGGAACACCGTCAAACCGACCAAACAACGCATTTGGTATTGCCCCCCGTAGTCCCGTACACCCATAAAACGTCGCATTATACATACGTTGCGCTGGCGCACCATTGATTCCAGAAAACAATCCACTTTGAATGCCTGTTAAACCTGTACAACCGGAAAAAGTCGCATGAAACATATCGCGTGCCGGCGCCCCGGACAGCCCTGAAAACAACGCACCTGGGATTTGCCCCGTCAATCCAGAACATTTTTCAAACGTACGATAAAAAACACCTTCCATTGGGGCACCACGAACACCTGCGAATAAATCAGACGGAATTGAACCTGTTAATTTATTAGCATCATAAAACGTCCCATAAAACATATTTTTAATTGGTTTACCCGATATTCCTGAAAACAACGCAGGCGGTATCTTGCCCCCCAGATTTACATTGCTACCAAATGTATAATAAAACTTTGGTTGGTTACCGTTTGCTAAGGTAGAAAAAATCTGTCCCAAACTGCCATCTATTTCAGCAACATTCGAATTATTATTGAAACTAATCGCTGGTGTAGTACTGCCATTACTGTACGCGGTTGCTTTTCCATCAAGTTCAATCGTATATTGCCCAGGCATATCATACGTATGAGTGTACGTTTCTTCATTTGTATCTGTACGTTGCAGCACTTCTTCTGTTCCATCACCCCAATTTACATAAAAAGTCCCCTTAGCAGATACAGAAAATTGAAATTCCTGGGTTCCTTGCGTTGTTTTTAACTTAAACGGGAAACCAATAAATTTAATTAAATTATTTACGGCGTATTGCGCTGCCACCGTATCTGCAGCGGCATTTGTTGCATATACACTATCTGTATAATTAGTTGTTTTCCATCCATTCATTTTATAATTTGCAACATCGATTGCCCGCAATAAATATTTCATATTCACAGCCGCATAAATATTCGTCAAATCTTCATTTAATGGTACCGTGATATCCCATTTGTTTTTAATTAAATTATGCACATAATCCACATTAACAACCTGGGCCGCATGACCAGAAAAAAATAACATTATCCCAAAAAGAAATCCAATCAACTGTTTCATAAACTTAATCCATTGGTGGCAATGGTGGCGTTGGAACATTTAACGCCCCAGACACAGTATATTCACCAGCCATAACCTGTTTTGCCTGGGCAGACGTATCGACACGCGTTTCAACTGCCGTATTTACATACGACACAGAAGCCAGATCTGCATACGCAGTTCCAGCAAATAATACCGCAATAATTAACGCGATACGCTTCATAAACCTCCCTCTGTCCAGGCCACAGTACGTCAAACAAGGCTGACACAAGATGTGTCGGCACACAAAAAAAACACCGTACTTTCAATACACTAACGTCCTTTCCCTGAACATTATACATACAGTATAGAAAAAACATAAAATCTGAACAAGGACAAATTACACCACACGTTTATTTTTTTTCTAAAATCAAAAAACGCGCCCGTCCATACGTTTTATCACGCAATACGTCCCATAAATTTTCATCAATCGGAACAAAATTTGTTGATTCTTGTTCCCAGATTAAAATTGCACCAGTTTTAGCAACCACGCCCAGTTTAT
The DNA here is from genome assembly GCA_045645065.1 of Candidatus Enterousia sp. Lineage (GTDB taxonomy): Bacteria > Pseudomonadota > Alphaproteobacteria > Rs-D84 > Rs-D84 > Enterousia. The sequence continues at coordinate 28,218 of JAZRIB010000017.1, read as the reverse complement.
TTACAAATGCACGCCCCAAATCTGCATTGTCATATGGCGCATCCACAAAGACAACATCTGCATTTGCCCCCAATCGACCAATTGCAGCAATCGCATCACTTTGGATTACAGACGCCCGCGAATCAACACCCAAATTTTTCAAATTATCACGTATTGTTTTTATTGATGTTGGTGCAATATCTGTAAAAGAAACCACTGCATTCGGATACCGTGAAACACATTCCAATCCAAACGCCCCAGAACCACCAAACGCATCCCAAACACGTATATCTGCGTCCGATGTAATAATACCAGATTCCAGCATATTAAACAGCGCGATACGTGCACGATTCTGGGTTGGTCGGGCATTTGGTGGCAATTTTAATTTGCGACCATGATAAATTCCCGAAATAATTTGCAATTTTGAATCCATACGATAAAGTATAAAACATGAAATTTATGAAGCAAGCATTACTTTCAGCACAACGTGCCGCATCACATGACGACGTTCCAATTGGCGCCGTAATTGTACGCGATGGCAAAATTATCGCTCGTGGCGAAAACCAAGTTCAATTAAAAAAGAATCCGACATTACACGCAGAAATAGTTGCAATTAATCGTGCATGTAAAAAACTGGGTACAAAATTCTTGGACGATTGTGATATTTATGTATCACTGGAACCGTGTGCTATGTGCGCAACCGCAATATCTTTTGCACGTATAAAAAACGTATATTTTGCAGCCACCGATGAAAAGGGCGGGGGAATCACATCAAACGCACGTGTCTATGAAAACGACCGTCATTTATGGAAACCCACCGTCCACCAAACATCAGAATTTGCAGAAGAATCCGCACAAATGTTACGCGATTTCTTCAAATTACGCCGCAACAAATAATCCCACTAAATCAATGGCGGGAAACAATCGCCACCGGCATCTGGGCAACACACAAACCCACCATTATCAATTTGAGTATATGTTTCACCCGGACAGCACCCAAATCGGTCTGGGGATGCGCCACCTTCACATGCGGCAAAATCGTCTTCGACATAATCATCTTCGACATAATCGTCTTCGACATAATCATCTTCGATAAATTCTGGTTCTTGATATTGTACCTGGGGCACATTTTGTTGAACACGTACAATTGGGGTATCATACATATCAACCGCCACAATATCATCATCGACTATATCAGCATTTCCCAATCGATCTGTTTCAAACGCATCATCCGCAACAAACATTGCCTCATTCTGGGAAACCCCATAGGCCGGTTTTTTTGCTAATATTTCTTCTTCTGTTTCGATTTTTTTAGTTTCTGGCTCTGGCACAGATGTCACACCACTTATCACAGAAACACTAACCGGCACAACTACTTCTGTTGGTTCGATTGGTTCTGGTTCTGCCTCTATTACAACTGGTTCTGGTGTTGGTTCTGGTGTTGGTTCTGGCTTTGCCACAACAGGTTCTTCTTTGACCGGTTCTGGTTCTGTGACCGTTACTTGTTCAACAACAACCTGTTCTGGTTCTGGCTGTGATTCTGCGACATCTGTTGTATCTGATTCAGACACAAACTTGCCACCGATTGTTGGCAAACCATTACTGCCCGTAGATTTCTGATAGAACCACAAAACAAACACAGACATCACAATCAATGCGATTAACATAACATAATAAACAATACTTTGTTTTTGTTTTGGTGCATCACCCACCACTGCGACTGGCGCGTCACCCGTCAATGGTGACACAGGACGAAACCCAGATTCAATTGGCGCCACCGCAACATCAGATTCTGGCTGTGGTTCCGGGGCAGGTGTTGCATGCAACGGCGAAACAGGGCGTGGAATAAATTCAGATTCTGTTTCTGTCACATCCATACCCGTCGGTGTTTCAACCGCTGTAATAGAATCCAACACAGACATTTCCCCAGTTGCTTTCTGGCTTGGCAACAGAACATCGTCGGTTGCGTTATATTGTTCTGTTGCGATTGGTGGTGCGAACGACAATGGCGCAACATCTGATGCGTTATTGTACACATCTGGCACACTTGGTTCGTTTGGAACCACCGGTCTTGTTTCTGGTGCAACAATTGGCGCACTGAAATCAATCGGCTTAAACGCGATTTCTTCGTCCAGAATTTCTGGATCTGTGTCAAACAATGGTTTTACTTCTTCGTCGGCCATATCTTCTGCCTTTGTGTTGTTTGTTGTTATAAAATCAGACTGGTCTGAATATTCTGTGGGCAATGGTGCATCTTTGACAATTGCAACATTTCTTTCTGGGATATTTGCCAATGGTGTATCATGCACAATCGCAGGCAACGTCACATCATCCAAATTCCCCAATCGATCCAGTATTTCACGCGCCGCATCAGCATCATCAGTGGCCGACACCAAACGTTTCTGGGCATTTTCCAGACGTTTTTTGGCGCGACGAATTTTTTCACCAGTTGCATCAATCTGGGATTCCGCACGTAAAATCTTGGCCGCCGATTGTTTAGTTGGTTCTTTGCCAATATTAGCACGTACTTCTGTCAATTGCGCACGCAACCGTTCCAGACGTTCTGTCATATCATCAATTGAATCATTTGTTTTTTCAATTGTTTCATATGCATTGTTTATAATCACTTCTGCCGCATCAAGACGTTCCTGTGCAGCACGCTTAACTGCGATACGACGGAATGAATTTAACAACGCCACCGATTCCGAAACATCTTCGCCCGCCACATATTTATCAATCAGTTCTTGATAAATCGACAATCCGCTGTATTCAATATCTAATTTTTGGTATTTATTATCTTTTTTCGGGCGCACAGTTTCTAAATCAACCCCATAATCGTTTTCCAGAACATCGTCCCACTTACGATTATCATAAGAATCAATTATCAACAAAACATTAGGTTTGTTTTCATCAATCAACAAATCCAACACAAAAACAATATCGCCATCTGGATTAACGAACGCGCGCAACAAATTCCCCGCGATATCATATTCGCGAACATCCAGCGGTATAAAAGATTCTCTCTCGTTTGGCATATTGCGTTATCCCCTCAATTAAATTATTTTTTCTTTGGTGGTGTAAACTGATACGCCTGTTTACAATGTTCATAACAATATGGTTTACCAACAAAAACCGTTTCCCCACAGAAATGAAAATGTTCAGAATCAGGATCACCAATCGGCCAACGACATTGATTTGGTTTCAGACTTGCCATTTCAAGCGAATGTTGAACAATCCGCTGATGCATAGCCAACGTTTTGGCACTGGACGACGATGTTTTACTTTCTGATTTTTTTTCTGCTGTTTTATTATTCGCTTCTTTTTTTGCAACTGTTTTTCCAGACTCTTTCTTTGCAGACTCTTTTTTTACAGTTTCTTTTTTCACAGCCGTTGCCGACTGTTTCGTACCCGCCACTGTTTTTTTAGACGTCGTTGTTTTTTTAACAGTTGTTGTCTTTGGTGTCGTTGCTGATTTTTTTGATTCTTTTGCTTTTTCTTTTGGCTCTGCAACTGCGCCACCCGCCTTGGCATTCCAGCCTAAGCGATTTAATTTACCCACGATGGCATTTTTACTCATCCCCAGGCGTTTACCAATCTCAGACGTAGACAGTCCTTTACCCGTCAACGCCTTTAACTTTTTCAGCATTGAATTATCCCAACCCTTGCTCATTTTACAAAACCCTTGTTATATTATAAAATAAGTATAGCACCAATCCGATTCGAAAGGCAAGGGGGAAAAATATGTTTTTTAATATCTTTTTTACTGTTTTACTAGTGTGGGCATCAATATGCGCAATAATGATTTCCGTATCAGATTTTCGACGCCGTATTATCCCAGACGCCTATCTTTTTCCGTTAATGCTGTCTGGATTGCTGTTAATTGCGTTTTTTGATTGGCCAATCAGCATCCCAGACGCTGCAATCGGCGCAACATTTGGATACACAATGTCTGCATTGGTTGGATTTTTGTTTGATTGGCAAATTCGCAAAAAAAATCCTGATGCAATTACCCCAATCGGTATGGGTGACATAAAATTAATCGGCATAGGCGGATTATGGCTGGGGGCAAACGGTCTGGGGGTGGCACTGATTATCGCATGTGTGTCCGGCATGATATGGTCATTAATAAAACATCAAAAATATATTCCATTTGGCCCATTCTTTATCATTGGTGGAATTTTGGCTTTGATTGCAAATACGTTTTTGCTATAATGCCAATACAGGGACCCGAAAATGAGAATGTACAACAAATTATTTTTCGCTTTGTTCGCGATGTTTGCTGGCGGTTTTGCACACGATGCAAATTCAGCACAACCTTTTTCGCAATACGGCCAAATTCAAAACGTTCAAAACTATTCATCAAATCCGTTTTGGAATCCCAACGGCCCATATAACCAGCGTATGCCCCAGGCGATATATGTTGATGGGCCGGAAATAAACGCTGGCGATTGCCAACGTACTGTATCTGCACTGGTTGCGAACGTATGCGCCACAATGAACAACTGTGTTGGCGCCCAATTGTCGGATGTTCGCCCAACATTAATGCTACAATTATCCCAGTTACCTGGGCACAATTATGCAACCAGCTGCGCGGGTTATATTGATTCTGAATTTGACAACTATGTAAAAAAATATGGTCACGCGGGCGTATCGTCGGGCGCCGTCGCATTCCCGGACGCCACCGCCCCATCAAATACAGATAATACAATTGAAATCAAAAACCCGTATGAAACACCAATACCACAATGGCAGCAGGATGTAATTGAACGCACCCAAGAACTGGAAGAATTACAGGCGTCAAATGGTGGTAATATGGGCGATGTTGCAAAGGCAGATTTTCCAACAACATTTGCCGATTTATCATTCGAAGAACGCCTGAATATCAAGGCAGAAGGCTATGAACCATACAAGGACGCCAAGGCATACAATTCAATAAAAGTTGTAAACAACGGGGCCACCACATCAATGCCAACACACGTAACTATACCGCCTATTTCCAACAACGACCCAACGACTCAACCGCCTGATAACAGTACACCTGGCGCAACCACCGACCCAGACACATCCCATCTGTATGCAATATTCGTATATGATGACGGCACAAAAAAAATTGGAGATTCGGTGAAATTAATTGACATCAACGAAATATATTGGGATAAAAAATGCTCTGATCATGTTATTGCTTTCGATTTGAATAACAAAGCCGCAATAAATCGGGCTGGACAATCTGTTTTTACAGAAAAGTACAAATCAGAATCAACAAAAAAACTATCAAACCCCGACTCTTATGAATACTTTCTAGACTTTGAAGAAGGAAACAAACGACGTATATTCCCTGGATTATTAATATTGGAAACAGGGCGCGCATCCATTCCACCATCAACAGAAATGCTTGTTTTTTCTTCAAACAAAGATAAATTGACTGATTACGCAAAACAATTTGCTACCAAACTGAAAGACACCGCATGTCAAAACTTGTACGTTTACGTGGCAGACCTGCATATTTCAGCACAATCAATAGAAAGACCTGCATTTGACATCTTAACAAAAGAATTGCTGCGACAGTTTGGAGTAGCGTATTTATTTTTAAGCGAAATAACCTATATCAACGAGATAGAAATTGTATCTGAACCATATGCAATTTAGAACAATCTCTCGGGTTGTCATATTTGTTTTATTTTTCGGTTTTGCCGCACACGCATCCGACAATTCAACTGAATGTGCCACAGGCGCATTTGCCAATGCATTGGCACAAACCGCCGGCAACGTGTCTGAATCAGATGCCGAAGAAATAATCCAACAATGGATTTATACAACTTTTTCAGACGAACAAACATTAAAAAATGTTCTGGCATGCCCAGAAATCGCCAATGCCGCCGATAACGACACAATCAAATTTATGCCAATTCAATACACATTCCCTGGGGGACGTGAAATAATTATAAACTATGCCACACAACCAAAAGTATTAAAACAACGTATTGCAATCGCAAATAAACGTGGCACACCATCGTCTGATCCCAACCCACGTATTGGTGCCGATGATGCTGTTTGGACTAACACAGATCCCGCATGGTATGCGATTATGGTAACCGAACATGGCGCACTGGACAATCTTGTTGGGCCAGATAAAAATAACACTATTTCACTAGACTATATAAAAAACAATATTGATTCATTATATCCATCAGGGCGGGGCGGTAAATGCACAGACCGCAGTGCAATCGCCCGCAACAAAACTGCGGTAAACACTGTTATGCGAGAACAAACGGTTGACATTCCAAACGACACCAACGATTACTATGTCGCAGGCGATGTAAATTTACAATGGATATCATACTCAGAAATCGCTTTTGATGTTATTCTGACCGTTGCGACATTCGGGGGCAGCCAACTTATAACCGGTGCCACCAAATCTGCACGTGCCGCGCGCATTTTACAAAACATGCGCCCAACCATGAACGCGTTACGCAATGTGCCATCTGTCCAGCAATTCATTCGATTATCTGCACAACTGGACAACGCAACCGACGCATTAAACAAACTGGACCGCATTTCAGACGCCGCCGAATATGCCCGTCGCAGCGATGAAATCAAAGATTTAACAAAACGTATTTCTGACCTAGAAAAAGCCGATGACCGTATTAAACAATACAAACAAATATCAAAAACATTTTCTGATATAAACGCATACCGCAACACATTTCGTGCAGTACGTGGATTGCGCGCAACAAAACAGACTGGCAACATACTGGCCCGCGGATTCAAAGCGTTCAAAGCCACAAATTCTGGCACAAAAAAACTAGACAAAGCAGCTAAAATTGCACGCAAAGGAATGAAGACTGGACGTCTGAACGATTGGTTATTCCAATCCACACTAAAAAACATTGGTGCACTGGGACGCGTTGGGGCTGCGACGGGACTGGCGTATGGCGCATTACAGTTTGTTGGTGGCATGTACGATTGGACCGACACACAAACAGGCGACTTTACAAACAATATTGAATTTGCCCCATTGTTATTGCTATCTGCTGATGATTTACAAGGGCAAGAAAATATTGTAAATCATGGAATGTGGCTGATGTGGATGGGCGATTCTACATTCCCCAGCGATGATGACGCAGCATACCTGCAAGCGATGGATTTTGCGTCTAAATTCCACCAGGATTTAACAGAATACCAAGGTGACACAAACACCCCATGCAACGTTGATATATGGGTTGTGCGCCCAATTATACGCGATCCCGGTACCGACCACCAGTCGCTGTATTATCTTGTTATGAACGACACACCATGGACAACCGGTGAATAATTTATTCCTGTTGTGTTTTCATAATGATTTAAGTATAATAAATGTGTACACAACGGGGAAACGGCCATGAAAAAGATATTATCTGCATTTATAATTTTATGCACAACAATTGGATTTGCGTCCGCATACCAGGTTATGTCTTCACGCGAACTGGGCAAAAACGATGCAAAGAATCAAAACATTGTTGTAAAATGTACCACCCCATCTGGCCAGGTATCAAATCAAACATGTTCATTGCGCCGATATGCCAAATGTGCCGGCACAGGCGTCAACAAAAATTGTACAGGTTGGCAACCATGGAAAGATCTTCGCAATCCATCTAAACAATATTCTGATTGGAAAGCCGCCGCATCTGCATGCTGTCGCAACAAAGGTTTAAGATAAAAAACGCCAGTTGGCGTTTTTTTTCAGACAAAAAAAACGAAGCAAACAACTGCACAAAGTTGCAGCAAAATATAACGCATTTGCTGCGACAACAACAATGTTGACTGTTTTAGCGTATTATGGCACTGCATTGGCAATAAAAAACAAAGCGTATCCGCCACTGCCTATATCCTTGGGGAATTGCTGAAAACCAAATAAAACTATAATTCAAAGCACGCTAAAAATTCAGTATTACCACTGCCACCCTGAATAGGGGACGCGGTCACACCACGTAACTTAAACCCTGATTTTTCAAATGCCGCAACAACACGTGCAATTGACTCATCATGCAGTTGTGACGACTTGATAACACCGTTATATTTTGCTGCTACCTCACGCGGGACTTCAAACTGGGGCTTAATCAATGCGATGACATACTTTGGCATCCATCGAGGCAGGGATTCTACAATATTCGTCAGCGATATAAATGATACATCGATAACAATTAAATCCGCCGTCTCAGACGGAATAACATCGCGAATATCGGTCTGTTCCATCGAAATAACACGCGGATTATTACGCAATTCATCCGACAATTGATTTGTACCAACATCCACCGCATACACACGCGTGGCCCCACGTTTTAGCAAAACATCCGTAAACCCACCGGTACTGGCCCCAACATCCAAACAAAACAACCCATTGGGATTCACATTAAAAAAGTCCAATGCATGCGCTAACTTCAAACTGCCGCGGCCAACAGAATAGGGCAAATTACCCGCATCTATAACGTCTGTTTCCTGAACCGCCTGACTTGGTTTCTTTGCGACTACACCATTAACCACGACCAGCCCCGCCTCAATACCTGCTACGGCTTTGGCACGACTGGGGTATAAATTTCTGTTGATTAATTCTACATCTAATCTCATACAGATAATTTTATCGCACGAACCAGAAAAAATCAACTTGATATACCAACACCCGCACCCTGGACACCGCTATACAAAACACATACCAAACCAATCCAAACATCAATTTCTTAACCTTAAGTAAGCTCCCCCACTCAATTTAGGCAAACTTTTAACGCCCCGTCAGCAAAAAACACTCGCAAACCCGCAGAAATCCGGCATTTTTTGCGTTTTTTGACCACAGAATAGGGCAAAAAGCCCAATTTTTCGGGATTTTTAGGCTTTTTCAAACGTCGCTTACCATACCACCATATCTTTCTGCAGCATCAAAAATCACCTTAAAAAAACCATATATTTACATAAAGCCACAACAATCATTGATTTTGTTTATAAGCGTATAATCAAATTATTATTTTTATTATTTAATAAAATATTTTAATTTTTATCACAACCAATAAATCAAACAAAACCAACACCAACCCCAACATAAACCTGTCAGATTTTCAGCGCCCATAACATACAAACATACAGATAAAAAATATCATCACGACCACACAACACTAAACCCAACACAAACACCAACAAAAAACACGCCACAGGGCGCAGAAATCCACGAAAACCATTATCAGTACAACAAAACAAACAAAATGCACACACAGCACATTCATAAAAACAACACCACACAACAACCAAGACGCGCCAAAAATCATAAAAAACACCTTAAATCAGCAAAAAACTAGCATAAAAACAACTAAAAACAATATACACATACACACAACCACCCCAACTTCCCATATCAAACTATACATAATATAAATTATACGCCTTTTTAATTTGCGTTGCAAGCGTTTAATTTCACGTTGCTGTTTCTTAATCGCCTGCTTCTTATCACGCTCATCCATCTTAGCACGAACATGCTGCACATATTCCTCTCTACGTTTCCATCCATATAAACCAAGCTTACAATTTTCAGCAAGCTCTCGCTCTCCTCTAGCTTCATCGCGCAATGGTTTTAAAGCATTCCACATATCAGAATAACGACGACGCCAAATTTCAGGAACACTAAACTTACGGCCATTATATGCAATCTGCCCTGTTTTACACATTTCAAGAATCTCACGGTCAGTAAGACCATCAGGGATTCGAACACTGCTGCGGCCATAAGGGGGCTTTTTACCACTGCCGGGGTCATAACCTTTCTTATCAACATAACCAGACACATATTTCATAGACGCGGGCGTTAAAGTACCATCATAAGTAAAACCAAAACTATCTTCAGTATAAGGGTCAGACCAAGCCTGCTCTACGTGTTTCATATCATATTTGTGATTATAAAACAAAACATGAAAATGCTCACGGTGCGTTCCAGATTCTGATTCACCATACTCACCGGCCATAAAAAATTTCACACCCGGAGTCGGGTCATATGAACGCAAACGTTTCATAAAACCGGCAAAAATAGAATGGTCCAAACCATCGGGACGATGTGCGTCATTAAAAGTCAAAGTCAAAAACTGACCTTTCTTACGATAAACGTGTGCAGCAAACACAGAAACAATCATTTTCTTATTCGCTTTTGATAACTTACAAGCCCGGCACTTACCGCACGGATATTTACCTTTCGGATTTTCACAAAATAACATAGCAACTCCTTTCCTAGATTGACTTCTGTCAGTTGCGCGGTCTATATGAACTTTAATGACCGCGCGCGCGTGCGTACGCACGCGTATATATATAAATATTCTGCGGATCAAAAAGCCTTGCTTTTTGCCGCTGTACGTCCGCCTTAGCTGTGGGGGCTGGCGGACTTCTCGCGGCAAAGCTCGACGTTTTGCCGCAGTTTTCAATTGGCATTTGCCCAAGCCGTTTCCGGCTCGGGCTTGCTTAAGTTGTATTTCTCGATGCTCTGCACTCGCAATATCTTGCTGCAATCGCTTCGCTCATGCTGCAATTCACGCTCGTTTAGGACGCACGAGAAACAAATACGCTGCGCTAATCGCCGTCAACGTCTTGTTCGTCTGCCGGCTTTTCAACTGCTTTTTTTCGGCTGTTTTTTAGCCGTTCTTTACTGTCCTTCAGCGATAATTGAGCGGCGGCCGCAATATCCACACCAAAATCGGTGCGGTCTTCATAATCGTAAATATCATTATCGAAATCATCGATACGTTCAGAATCCAATTCATCCATAATCTCATCGGACATAACAAACTGATTAAATAAATCAATTGGGTCATTAACCGGAGCACGTTGGTCTGTAGTATCGTCATTTTTAGAAAACGACTCACCTGAACGTATTTTTGAGCCCCATACGCTCAAAAATTTACCCGTAGACAAGTTTTTTTCTTTTTCTTGCATAATTACACTCCTTTGTGTTAAAATCGTTGTATGAAAGCTATAATGAACGTAATTTTATTTTTAATATGTCCACCAGCTTGGTTATATTTGTACTTCTGGGAAAAATGCCGTTAATATAAACCAGCAGCATGAAAAACGTTATATCCACGAGAACGTAAATAATCATAACGCTTTTTCCATTCACGAACACCAGTATGAATATCATCACGCTTCGAAGAAGCATATCGAACAAGCCAAGGCGTATCCGATGGCATACCAGGCGTATCTTGAATAACTTTTAAATCATGCTCCAACTTAGAAGCCTGAGCACGCAAAATACGATTCTGAGCCTCTAAATTTTCATTCTGCTTAGTCAAATTTGCAGCAGAATTCTCAGCAACAAGTGTTTCAGCTCTAGTCTTAGAAACATCAGCACGAGCACGTTGGATATCCAATAAAACCATAGGATTTATCCTATCAGCAGCAGCACCTGCAGCACTCTTCATAGTAGCAGAAGCACCAGCTGGAGTACTAGCACCTTTAGTAGCAGACAGCAAAGGATTTAAACCAGCAGCACGCAAATCAGCAACTTCACGTTGATGAGCAGTATTAGACATACGCTCTTGAAACGCCATCTGTTCACGAGCAATTTTTAAATTAGCCTCATTAGCATCTTTCTGTCCAAAATAAGAAGCAGCAGCACCTGCAAGCATAGCACCACCAGTAATAGCAGCAGTTATCATATTAAAGTCCTTTCTTTAACTGGGCCGGTGAAAAACCGGCCCAAAATGATTAAACAATGTGAATTCCAGGCTGCGGATTCTTTACAAACGGACGACGGGCTCTAATGTGGAAACCAATCGACATTTGCATTTCATCCTGGTCCTGTACAGCAAACGAACGTTTAGACGGTTGGCCGTACCGGAACGCAGCAGATAACACAGGTTCAGTATCGAATACACGGGCCATAGTCCAATGCAGCATATCGCCTTTCATCAAACCATGGATAGTCGATGGAATAAACGACAATTCGCTATAATGTGGAACATAAGCGAAGTTTTCATCCGGGTTTTCAGAATTCGGATAAATTTCAACACGTTTTATAGGCTGGTCGCCAATATGCTGGAATAACGGATTTGGAACATCCCAACGCGTTGAACGCAGCAAATATTTCGGAACAATGTTCTGATACTGCGGACGAGGCATAACGTGCATAATAGCGATAACATAACCATGCTCGATACACTTAATGTGAATTGGCTGATTAGTACCGCCAGTAATACCATGGCCGGCCAATGTACCTTGAGGGGAATCATTGGTTGTCTGCGATGTTTGCAATACTTCACTGAATATGACAGGCAGCTTAAACGAACCATGAAATATAGGACGTTGAATACGACCATCCGGAATACGTACACCGAACATATGATACGTAAATTCAACAGCACGAGCACCGGCTTTCTGCAATATTTCACCAAAACGTTGCATACGTGCGGCCAAACGGAAAGTCAACAAATCAACAGCAGTTACGCCAGATAAATCAGCAATAATACCAGATTTTTCTGGGTCTGTTGTAACACCTATAGTTTTTTCTCTTTCTAATGTACCTAAATTAGTTACAGTAGTTCCTACAGTTAAACCAACACCATCGTTTGATGTTCCAACACCATAAGAAGCACTAAACCAAGCAGAATTAACATTTGTTCCATCTGTCAAACCTAATGAATTACCATTACCAACTACTGGTGCATTACCGACCATAGGAACTCTAACGGCCGGACCACGCTGTGTGTTGCTCATACCACGTCCAAAATAATCGCGAGCCCATGCTTTACGGAACAATCCATTGACAAGCAAGTCAAACTCAATTGGGTCTCCAGCTGGAGTAGTAAATACATAAGTACCATCTAGGAACTCTTGATATTTAGTCAAATCCAACTTTGCGATAAAGTTCTGGTCACGGTAATTTTCATTAATTGCATGCATATATGCAATAACCGGCATAGCATTAAGCTTTAAACCGGCACCAACAATAACTTTTTCACCAGACTGTGGGTCTGTATAATTGGTCGGATAATTAAGCCAGTCAGCAAGACCACCAGATTCATAACCAGTCTTAGGAATAGTAATAGTCGGCAGCACTGATGTATCATCACCATTTTCGCCGCCGGTTAAAAATGCATCCCAGTCAAGGCCAAGCTTATCAAATAATTGACGCATTGGAATTTGATAAAAATCAATACCAACATTAACTTCACCCATAGTTGGGGATATCTGAGGCATAAACCGGGTTAAATTTTCCGCTTGAACTTTAAAAGAATCACCGGGAAAAACTTCGAAAATCGTACAAGGATAACAACGGCCCATATTAACTGAACCGTTAACCTTATGCGATAAATTATGTGGATATCGTTTAAGCATAAAAATCTCCTTATTTATAACCTAAATTCCTATCTAACTCAGATTCAGGAACAGAATCAGATTCATCCATAACAATATTTTTATCAGCAGAATCAGGATGAACAGCTTTATGAATAGTACTGATAACACCTTCAATAAAAGGAATTATCAGTGTTGCGTTTTTCAAAATTGTCAAAATCGACAAGAAAACACATTTATTTTTTTCACTCATCGCAAAATACCTCCATAACCTTTAAGACCAGATTTACGACGTACACGACGCAAACGACGACGTAACGTACGAGATTTACGGCCGAATAACATACGGCCGCGGCGACGCCAAGAACGTTTCTTATATGCCATTAAGACCTCCTTTATTAAAAAACAGGGCTTACGCCCTGCCGGTTGAATTAAAATCATGCAGCGCATAATTCGGATTATGTTCAGTTACTCCGCAACTCAACATAATCACAGCTAAATTATACGCCTTTTATAAATCGTCCTATGCCCCTTCTACAAACACGCCCCACCCGTCAGCCAAACATCACAAAAAAAGACAAAAAACCAACACATAGCACCAAGCCAAAGCACACCGCGATCATAATTCAGTCACGAATTTATCATTTCCACAAATTACACCACCATTAAACACACACAAACAATCACTCCAAACAACATCACACAACCACAAACCACCCACCCCACACACAACAACCATCACACCCCTATTCAACTATACATAACACCAAGCATCACATAAAAACACAGGGTGTTTTCCACCCCGCGTTTTTATATAAAGCAAAACATCAATAATTACTTTTTACTCTTTGTAATCTTTTTGATTTTTTTAATTTTTGTTTTTGCGATATTAGCAATATTTTTTATACTTTTTTCCAATTCGCTGTCACCAGCCGCCGTATTTTCAACCGGTTCTACATCAGAACAACAAAACGGACATTTTGTCGCTGCATTATTAATCGTAGATTTACAATATGGACACGCATGCGTGGTCACCGGCGCTTTTGCACGCGCCTTATTTACCGTACGCACAAACAAGAATATCGCGAACATAGTTATCAAGAAACTAACAATCGAATTCAGAAACAACCCCAAATTCAACGTCGTTGCCCCCGCAGCCTGGGCCGCCGCAATCGTTTCATAGTGAGCACCCGCTTCGCCACCGCCCAAGACAAAGAACCACTGTGAAAAATCAACACCACCAATCAACAACCCAATCGGTGGCATCAAGACATCTTTTACCAACGAATTCACAACACTGGTCATAACACTACCGACAATGATACCAACCGCCATATCGATTGCATTGCCACGATGAATAAACGAACCAAATTCTTTAGCCAATTTCTTTATTGCCATTTTTCTTTCCTTTTGTTGTTACATACTGTTTTATTGCACAAATCACCTTGTCCAGGGTTTTGCGCAAATTCTCGTCCCGGGTTTCAACCGTAATATCAGCATACGCATATATCTGATACCGTTCATCGATTAATTGCCCCAAGATTTTGCGACTATCTGCATGCAAAAGCTGCGGTCGCGTATTTCGCGAATTTGTCCTTTTTACAAGCAGTTCCAAATCAGCCTTTAACCAAATTGTCAACGCGCGTTTCATCAACATTTCACGCACCGCCGGTGTTATAAACGCCCCTTCGCCAGTTGATAAAACCTTAACTGACGGCGCAGTATCCAGAATCCGTTCAACAACACGCTGTTCCACGCGACGAAATTCAGATTCCCCATACATTGCAAAAATATCC
The DNA here is from genome assembly GCA_045645065.1 of Candidatus Enterousia sp. Lineage (GTDB taxonomy): Bacteria > Pseudomonadota > Alphaproteobacteria > Rs-D84 > Rs-D84 > Enterousia. Next base: position 13,147 of record JAZRIB010000017.1, on the reverse strand, counting down.
ACAACACTGCACCCAGCAGCAGCCTCAATCTCCTTATCAGAATCAACAAAAGCAACCCCCAGCCGTCGCGCCAACGCACGCCCCACACTGGTCTTGCCCGCCCCCATTAAACCAACCATAACGATTGGCTTGTCTAACATTTTTATCAATTCTTTGTTCATAACACCCCTATTTTAGCAAAAAAAGCCGCACACACAATAAAAAATCTTTTATGTTTTTTTCTTTACTAAAAATATGTTATAATTCCTATACAAGTTACACCCTTACAAAGAGAGAATAAACATGAAAACATCTTATATCATAACCGCTGGCATACTGGCCGCAATTGCCGGAAATGCAGACGCATCCCACTTCTATGCCAACAGCATATCAACAAACAACATTGCAATCATCCAGGATTCTATTATACACAACGCAATACACACATTTGATCGTGCACCGGCTGCAAATTTGAAACACAACACAACAAACACTCCTGCCCCAGCAACTAAAACAGACGTATCCGCATTGTACGGCAAAAAACCCATGTACGGAACAATGTCAATATATGGCGAATACGACGAAAACGAATTCACCGGGCGCAGCGGTGGCGACAGTAAAACCCCACTACTAAAAAACCTACAATTTTCATTACAACACTTTTCCGACAAGGTTAATTTTGAAAACTATGACCGCACAGACTCACAATACACCAACGCGATGATTGGAATAACCGGTGGCCAAACATCATTTTTTGACAGCGTTGCCGGCTGGGCAATTTATGGCGGTTATATCAACAGCAAACAATCTAACAACAATTTCCACATCAAAGAAAACGGTGGATATACCGGTATTTATAGTCGTTTTAATACAAAACACTTTAACTTGTCCGCAACGGTAAACGGTGGTGCTTTGATAAACGACGCAGAAACAATATACGGCACAGACAACTACACAAACCTGTGGCTTGGCGCAGCCGCAAAAGCATCAATTAACATTATACTGGACGACACATTTGCCCTGCAACCTGGTGTCCATATTGGATACACATGGATAAAATCAGACAACTATGTTTCCGCATCCGGCGATTACATTTCTAACTCCAACCTAAGCGCACTAGAAATCAGCCCTGCTTTGTACGCCATTAAACACATCGGCAGCGGTTGGTTCGGCAGCGCGCACGTACGCTATGTCAACACATACACAGACGGCGGTGATTTGGCTGTAAACGCAGTAAATTTTGAAACACTGGATTCTAACAACTTTACAGAATACGGCCTGTCACTGGAAAAAACCGTTGGCCGTTTCAATTTATCCAGCACATTGGTTCGTCGTGATGGCGGTCGCGACGGATGGGGCGGCAATTTGAATATAAAATATATATTCTAAACCACTCAATGACATTAAAAAAAATCCCGCGTTTTCGGGATTTTTTAACGGCTTTTTTGAATTTTTACCGGCAACTTCTTGTTCATACATAAAATCCAGCGCCACGTATCCGCCACGATTTTATTATAACCGCCCATGGCATCAAATTCCTTAATCCAATCCTGAACATCTGACTTATGCGAAATAAACACATCGTATTGACACCAACAGTTTCTCAAAACACTGCGCTGATATCGCAACCGCTTATCATACTCGGTATACTCAACGGGGGACTTTCCATCCAACACCTTTTCACAAAGCGTATAAACAGCCTTAACAGTTGCGCGCCGACGAACCATCGACCTACTCCATATTCGCTAACTGTTCCAACTGGTCAGCCGCAATCAGCGCATCTATCATTTCATCCAAACCGGCGCCACCCGCTAAGATATCGTCCAACTTGTACAGCGTCAGTTTGATACGATGATCGGTAACGCGCTGTTCTGGGAAATTGTATGTACGAATCTTTTCACTGCGGTCGCCTGAGCCAACCATTGTTTTACGCGAAGCATTGCTGGCCGATTCCTGTTCCATACGCTGTTTTTCATACAACTTGGAACGCAACACAGACATCGCAGAAATTTTGTTCTGTAACTGACTGCGTTCATTTTGACACGTAACAACAATCCCCGTCGGAAAGTGCGTAATACGTATAGCACTGTCGGTTTTATTAACGTGCTGACCACCCGCACCAGACGCACGGAAAATATCGATACGAATATCTTTATCTTCGATAACAACGTCAATTTCTTTGGCTTCTGGCATAACCGCCACAGACGCCGCACTGGTATGAATACGACCACCCGCTTCGGTTTCTGGAACACGCTGTACACGATGAATCCCAGATTCAAATTTCATACGCCCATACGCACCTGCACCATCAATTTTGAATACAATTTCCTTGTATCCATGCAACGACGTTGCATTTTCTTCGATAACTTCAACTTTCCATCCCTGGCGCAAGGCATAAGATTTATATTGATTATACAAATCGCCCGCAAACAACGCAGATTCTTCACCACCAACACCGGCGCGAATTTCCATAATCACGCTGTTATCATCGGCACCATCGCGTGGCAATAACGCAATTTGCAGTTTTTTTTCAATATCTGGCAATTTATGATTCAATTCATGCAATTGATCGTTCGCGATTTCACGCAATTCTGCATCATTTAACATTTCCTGCGCATCCGCAATACCAGCAACAACCTGAAAATATTCCGTAATCAATGGCAATATTTCATTCAGGCGCGAATATTCCTTAGACAACTTGGTCAATTCATCGCCCGAAACATTTCCAGAATTCATCTGAGCTTCTATATCTGCTGCGCGCGTTTGAATATCATGCAATTTCTGTTCTATAATCATTTTTATTACGCCTCCAAAACCGTTTTTATTGCACCCACAACCGATACAACAACCTGGTCGCCAGTTGTCATATTTTTCAACGCAACAACTTGATTTTCTTTTTCAGTTTCGCCAATTATCGCACTGAATTTAGTTTTTATTTTGTCAGCATATTCAATTTGATTTTTGAACTTTTTATCCGCATCTAAATACGCAACAGATGCAATATTCGCATTACGAAACGCATTTAACACAGATACAGCATATGCCAAATTATCCGCACCCATACACAGCACAGAAACCTCAACTGGCGATTCAAATTGCGTCAAATCAATCGCCCCCGATTCCATCAGTGCAACAAATATACGCGAAAAACCAATTGCAGCACCAACACCAATAATCTTGGTCTTGCTGAATTTACCCGCCAAATCAGCATAACGACCCCCGCCGGCCGCCGTGCCTAATTCTGGATAACTTAATAATTTGAATTCAAACACCAAACCGGTGTAATACGCCAAACCGCGCGTAATAGACAAATCAATTTCAGCATTTTTAACACCAAACAATTCCAGCGTTTTCATAAAATCATTCAGTTCCGCAACCGCCGCATCTAACTTGTCAGACTTGTTTAAGAAATCAGAATAACCGTTTGTAAATACTGATTTGATTTGATTTTCTTTTTCAGCATTGTTTAACGTATCACGCAGGCCTTCGGCAAAATCTTCGTCGCCCATTTTGTCTTTTTTATCGATTAAAACGAACACGTCTTTTTTCTGTGCGTCACTCATTTCCAGATAATCAAATAACGCATCCCAGAACGGACGCGAACCGACACGCACCGCATTTTCACCGATAAATTCAGACACAGAATTTAATGTACGCTGAATCACAGATATAATTTCAGCATCATAATTCGTAGATAACGAATTTACCCCCATTATATCCATATCCATCTGATAAAATTCACGATAACGACCACGCTGCGCACGTTCACCACGATAGCGTTTTGAAAACTGACTGGCGCGGAACGGGAATACCAAATCATTCAGATGCCCCGCCACATATCGCGACAACCCCACTGTCCCATCATAGCGCAAACCCATTTTAGTGTCGCCCTTTTGGAACAAAAACATCTGGGTTTCAATTTCATCCCAGTTATCTTTGTCTGTTAAAACCTCAGCCCGTTCAATCGCCGGCAAATCCAGCATATTGAACCCAGACGTCTTTAATACATCCAACATACGTGCCGCACAAAAATCAAAGCAACGCTGTTGGGCTGGCAATAATTCTATAAAACCTGATAATGGTTTTGTTGGTTTCAAATCCATTTTTTATTTCCTATTGTTAATTAATGGAAAACTTTATGCACCCAGTGCACACTCTATATTATAAAAAACACAATACGCTAATATTCGCCCGCCTGGGCGTGATGAAAAACAGTGAAAATCAAACTTTTTTCTTTCATATCACTATATATAATAGGACAAAAATTAGTTTTTTTCAAGTAAAATCATAAAAAAAGGCGGGACACGCCACCCAAAACATATTTCCAAATGACAAAAGAAAAGAATTCCTTGCCTTAAACATCTGGTTTATGCACTGGATTTATGTGTCCCATTTTGCACATTATTATTATGCCACATTTCCCCACCCCAACACCACAGGTACGTTTTCTTAAAAAAAAATCTGCCATACAATGACAGAATTTTTTATCCACGGAACCCCATGGCGACAATAAACATTTCTACACTGTCTTTGCGCGACGATGGTGGTTTTATATGATGCACAGAATCAAAATGCTGTTTGATTTGCTTTAACAATTCATTTGTCGTGCCACCTGTAAAAGATTTGCACACAAATGTACCACCTGGCTTTAATGCACGCAATGCAAAATCAAACGCATATTCCAGCAAGACCATCTGACGAATATGATCTGTCTTTTTATGCCCAACCGTGTTTGGCGCCATATCAGACACAATAACATCAGCAGTCCCCGCCCCCACTTCATCTGGTTGCAGACCTAACTTTTCTTCTAGCCAGCGCAATGCCGCATCCGACGTAAAGTCCCCTTGATACGTTTCAACCCCCACAATCGGAGAAATTTCCAACAAATCCATCGCGAAAATACGCGATTTTGGATATGTACGCGCGATATATTGCGACCAAGACCCCGGCGCAGCACCTAAATCCACAACAACTTGACCATTGCGCAAGAATTTGAATTTTTCATTCATTTCAATAATTTTATATGCCGCACGCGCACGATAACCATCTTTTTGTGCGCGCGCCACATATGGATCTGCCGCCTGGCGTTGCAACCATGCGACAGATGATTTTTTTGCTGCAATCTTTTTATTTGTTATCTTCATCAGGTATTAACGCTTATTATTATTTTTCTGTTTATACATTTTATCACGGAATTGCATATACCTGGACCTTGCTGCACACCGTGCATCACCATAATTCATAACCCATTTTGGGGCGCCTTCTTCAAAAAACAGCGTCTGTGAACCATGATATATATAATTAACAACAAATTTATATCCCTGCATCTGTTGTTTTTTTACCACAGCCACCGGTTCAGACACCGACAAAATACTCCAATCCAATAAATGCTTAAAATCTAACTTCATCCAAGCAACCTTTATTAATTCATACCCTGTGGTTTGGGACCTGGCTGTTGTTGCATACGTGCCATAACCGCTTCCATACCACCCATACGCTGAATCATCGCCATTTGCTGTTTCATTTTTGTGTACTGTTTAATCATATGTTCAACATCACGTACCGTACATCCTGCTGTTTCAGCAATACGTGCCTTAGCATTGGCGAAAACCTTGTCTGGATTAGCACGTTCTTCGGCTGTCATCGCTTCCAAGATTTTGATTTGCGCATCAACACTGCCGTCTTTGATTTTTTCTTTCATAGCCGACACAGCATCTTTCATTCCCGGCACCATTTTCAACAAGCCACCGAAATTGCTCATCTTTTTAATCTGTTTTAACTGTGCCAACATATCATTCATATCAAATTGGCCAGACATCATACGTTCCGCTGTCTCTTTCATCCCAGCCGGCATTTTTTCTGTACCTAAATCTTTTTCATTTACATTTTCTTGTTTTTTCTTTTTACCAAATCCAAACATTTCTACTCCTTTTACGTTCTTGTGTTATATTTTATGTACTTTTATTTATTTGTCCAGATACTTCTTCAAATATTTTCCAGTCTGGGATTCAAAAACCTGTGCCACTTCTTCGGGTGTACCAGTTGCAATAATACGTCCACCGCCTGCCCCCCCAGTTGGACCTAAATCAATCACCCAGTCTGCAGTTTTTATCACTTCTAAATTATGTTCAATGACAATAACTGTATTTCCCTGCTCTACCAATTCGTGCAAAACAGACAACAGCATTTTAATATCTTCAAAATGCAACCCTGTTGTTGGTTCATCCAGGATATAAACCGTTTGACCAGTACTGCGTGCGGCTAATTCTTTGGATAACTTTATGCGCTGGGCTTCGCCCCCCGATAAATCCAATGAACTTTGCCCCAATTTTATATAGTCCAACCCGACACGCTTTAACAATTCCAGTTTACGTGCAATCTTTGGCACATTAACAAAGAATCTATACGCTTCTTCGACAGTCATATTCAAAACATCTGCAATCGATTTACCTTTGTACTTTACCGCCAACGTTTCTTCATTATATCGCGTCCCATGACAGCAATCGCATTCCACATAAACATCCGCCAAGAAATTCATTTCTATCTTAATCTGACCATCACCTTGGCAAGCTTCACATCGCCCCCCCTTTACATTAAACGAAAAACGTCCAGATGTATATCCACGGGCCTTGGCTTCGGGCAGTCCAGCAAAGAAATCACGAATATCACCAAACACACCAGTATATGTTGCTGGATTACTGCGCGGCGTGCGTCCAATTGGCGATTGGTCTATATCTACAACCTTGTCCACATTTTCCATACCACGAATAATATCGTGTGCACCCGTTTCCAATTTTGAATTATAAAGCGCACGCATTAATGCAGGATATAACGTATTCAACAACAATGTGGATTTTCCAGACCCCGACACCCCCGTCAGCGCAACAAATTTACCCAACGGAAATTCAACATCTATGTTTTTCAGGTTATTACCACGCGCCCCCGACACAACAATCGATTTGCCATTACCCCCACGACGTTTTTTTGGAACTGCAATCTTGCGTTTACCCGATAAATATTGTCCAGTAATTGAATCCTTGTTTTTTATCACCTGGGCTGGGGTACCGGCGGCAACAACATTTCCACCATTAATACCCGCACCACGGCCAATATCAACCAGATAATCTGCCATACGCATTGCGTCTTCGTCGTGTTCAACAACAATAACAGTATTGTCTTTATCACGCAGCATTTTTAATGTTTCCAGCAATTTATCATTATCCGCCTGGTGCAGGCCAATTGACGGTTCGTCCAACACATATAAAACACCGGATAAACCACTGCCGATTTGCGACGCCAAACGAATACGTTGCGCTTCACCCCCCGACAAAGTCCCCGCCATACGCGACATAGTCAAATATCCCAAACCGACATTTTGCAGGAAATATAATCTGTCTGTAATTTCACGCAAAACAATACGTGCAATTTCATTATCTTTGGCGGACAAATGATTCGGCAAATCACGGAACCATTGCAAAGACTCATCCACAGACATATCGCAAACGTCCATAATATCTGCGCCATTTATGCGCACACATAACGCATGGATATTTAATCGTTTGCCATGACAAACCGGACACGGCTTTTCGGATTGATATCGCGCTAATTCTGAACGCATTGCTTCTGAATCTGTTTCACGCCATCTGCGTTCCAGATTTGGAATAACCCCTTCGAACGGTTTTTCATAAACGAATCCGTTCCAATTAATTTTGATTGGCTTATCACCACTGCCGTATAAAATCAAATCTTTCTGTTCATTGGTTAACGTGTGCCATGGCTTACCTAATGGAATCTTAAACGCTTTATGCAAGGCTTCAAACAAATGTTCATATTGACTAAGCATACCGCCACGCGACCACGGTGCAATCGCACCACCTAAAATAGACTTAGATGGGTCAGGCACCACCAAATCCGGCGACATATTTAATTGCACACCCAATCCATCACAGTTCTGGCACGCACCCATCGGCGCATTAAAAGAAAACAAGCGCGGTTCTATTTTTGGAACTGTAAAACCACTGACTGGGCACGCATAACTTTGTGAATATAAAATATCTTCATTTGTATCCAAACGGCGCACCAGCACCGACCCCGGCACCAGACGCAAAGACCCCTCAAACGAAGAATACATACGCGAACGAATTTCTTCGACAGACGCATCATCCGATGGAATTTGCAAACGATCAACAATTACAAAAATATTGTGCTTTTTATTTTTATCCAGCACAATTGGTGACGATAAATCAACCAATTCATCGTCAATGATTGCACGTTGATATCCCTGCTTTACCAAGAATGCTAATTCTTTGCGATATTCGCCCTTACGTTCACGCACCAGTGGCGCCATAATAAATATTTTTGTACCTGCTGGAATCTTCATTGTCCAGTCAACCATTTCAGCGATTGTCTGGGACTTAATCGGTTTTCCTGTAACCGGTGAATGTGGCACACCGATACGCGCCCACAACAGACGCAAATAATCATAAATCTCTGTTACAGTACCCACGGTCGAACGTGGATTTTTAGACGTTGTTTTTTGTTCGATTGAAATAGCCGGCGACAATCCTTCGATTAAATCTACATCTGGCTTTTTCTGCATATCCAAGAATTGACGTGCGTATGAAGATAACGATTCGACATATCTGCGCTGGCCTTCGGCATAAATAGTATTAAACGCCAGCGATGACTTACCCGACCCAGATACGCCAGTAAAGACCACCAATTTATTTTTTGGTATGTCTAAATTAATATCTTTAAGATTATTTTCGCGCGCCCCGCGAATTTTTATCACGTTTGCCATAGTAATCATAAATATAGATTAAATATTCAAAAATTCAATAGAAAGGGGCGAAATTTCTTTCGCCCCGGAATAGATTCTTATTTATTTCCCATAAGGCTTTCTGGACTCAACAGTATCCCTGTTTTACGCGCCCCTGCATCACCAACACGTGGTGCCAGTTTTCCATTAACCCATATATCAACACCACCGGCATTACCAAATGTTGCCTTGTATTTATCGCCAACCGGCACATAGTACACATCACCCGTCACCAACACACGGCTAAATTCTGTATTGCCACGAGCATCTTCTACCTTGACCCAAGATTCTTGGGTTGCTTGTAAAACAACATTTGCTTTTTTACGGTTTTCTGTACCGAAACGTTCACGCACCGTCAATTTATATTCTGGTTCTTTGCCATCAACAACCGCAACTGTTTCTTGTACTTCTGGCTGTGCATTTATTTCTTCACCACCACCAACCACAGAAATAATAACGATTGCCAATATAATCGCCGCCAACGCACCTGCAAACCAAATCCAGTGCTGATAAATAAATTGATAAATTCGAATAAAGAATGCTTTTGTTGGATTTTCAACTTTCAAACTAGGACGTGCACATGTTGGGCCTTCTTCGTCATTTGCGTCCCCCGATGTTGCACACACCCCTGGGATTACCCCCATTTCTTGTTTAATCTTGGTAACGATGTCATCTGGATTCAGCCCTAATTCCATCGCATAGTTCCGCGCAAATCCCAAAATATATACTGTTTCTGGGATAAAAGTATAATTTCCCTCTTCCAACGCAGCCAAGAATTCTTCACGTATACACAACTGTTTTGCAATTGTTGAGATTTCACGTTTTCTGCGCCCTGTGGTACGCGCTGCGCGCAACATTTCACCCGCCGTCATTTCGGCTGGGGCTTCAACAACTTCTACAACATTTTCAGTATTTTCATTCATAATCATTATCCCATCGTTAATAAATAGTATTGCTTGCCTAAATCATACCCCAAAATTCACGAATTGCAACCTTTAAGGTGTCCGAATCCACAATTTGATTTACCCGAATTCTGAATTCGGACGAATTGGGCATACCCGCACTGTACCAAGCGGCGTGTTTTCTAAACATCGGAATCGCTGTTTTTTCACCATAATATTCAATTGCATATTCCAAATGCCGCAACACAACATCGCCAATATTATCCGGCACGCTTCCACCAACAACCTGGTTCAAAATCCATGGTTTTCCCATCAATCCACGCCCAATCATCGCCCCCGCATAACCCAACGCATCCAAATCCTTTAAGTCATCCACCGACTTGATATCGCCATTTGCAATTACCGGGATTGGACACGCAGACACGTCTGGATGTGCGGCCGCCCCCAGATATAATTGCGCACGTGTCCGTCCGTGCAACGCCGCAAAACGGACCCCACAATCCGCCGCCACATTTATCAAATCACGCCAATCCATATGGGCATCATCCCACCCCAACCTGGTTTTTATCGACACAGGAATCTGTACCGCCCCAACCACCGCAGACATTATTTTACCGGCCAGTTTATGGTCGCGCATTAAATGCGCACCGGCATTTGCGCGCGTTGCAACCTTTGGCACGGGACACCCCATATTAATATCAATCCATTTAGCACCTGCATCTTGTAAAATTCGTGCCGCGTCCGCCATTAAGTTTATATCTGCACCAAAAATCTGGGCGCCAACCGCACCTTCGTCCCGATAATCATCAAAATTACGCAGACAATTTTTATGCGCCCCCACAATAGAATGACACGAAATCATTTCCGTTACCATTGGTGCATTTGGTGAAAATTCGCGCACAATGCGACGAAACGGGCGATCTGTTATTCCCGCCATTGGTGCAGCAAAAATTTGATTATCACTAAACATTTGTGATATAATGCCATCTATGAAGGAAAAAATCAAAAATTTATTTGCATTTATCGGGCGCGCCTGGTCGGGTGGTGTTCGTGGGAAATTCGGCGTCTTAGCATGCGCATTTGCACTGTTTATATTTTTACGCATATTCTGGGGGGACGTAAATGTTCAAGGATTCGTTGTAAACATATGGCGTTTGAACGGCGAACAACAAACCCTGGAATCAGAGCGTGCAAAACTTGACACAATAAACCGCCACATAGATTTACTTAAATCTTACAGTCCTGATTACGTATCTGAAATTGGACTAAAATACTTAAATCTGGGCGATGACAAATATAAAATATTAAAGATATAAAAAATCCCCCATCCGGGCCCCGCGCAAACAAAAGTTTGCGTAGGTGGACATTCGGGGGATTGATTTTAGTTCAAAAACAATATTGTTGCATTCAAATATGTCGCAAACAACATCCATATAATATACGGCCACACCAGATATGACGCTAATTTACTAATTGGTTTGAACACAGACGCCATCCAAATTGCAACAACAATTAACGCGCCCAGCACCAACAACGCAGCCCCCACCATATGCAAACCAAAATACAAATACGTCCATGCAAAGTTTAACACCATCTGGATCACGAACAACCAATATGCGCGCGCTTTGCTAAGACGTGTTTTTTCATTACTGATAATCAAATACAGCGCCCAACCCAACAACGCATACAGAATTGTCCACGCAACACTGAACACCCAGCCATCTGGGGTCAGTACAGATTTATTCAGCGCATTATACCATGCATCAGACGCATTATGCGGCGTAAAAACAACACCAAAAAATCCTGGGATATAAGATATAATCATCGCCAGGATAAATTGAAAAAATTTTTTCATTTTTCTCTCCTTTATACCTGGCACTTATTATATCACGTGTGTTTTACGCCGTCATTCGGAACAAATTCATACACAAACAGCCTATGTGGATATTTTTTGCGACCAAATCGCGTATGACCACCACCGATTTCAACAACACGCGTTGGCACAACATCCGATATTGGCACATCCAACACAAACAACACCTTAAATTTATCACGATAATTCAACAACCTGTCATTTACCCCAGGCCCCAAATATGCCACCCCAATATCAAACACAGCATCGTATTCGGCCAACCATTTAAACGCATCAACACGCAATGTCTTAACATTGCGCGCACAAAACATAACATCTGCCACACGTGCAACCGCATATGTAAACGGCATATTTTCCAATGCCCAAACGCGCATATTACAGTGACGCGCAACCATACGTGCCATTCCCCCATATCCAGAACCTATTTCGCACAATGTTTTACATTCTGGATAATTGTTTTTAATTTCATTTACAACCGCCATACGCAGTTTTATATCACTGGCGACAAACGGAATCTGACGCTTAAATACAGCAGCACAAATATATTCAACCGAACGAACAAGCCAGTACAATTCTAATCCAGCCAGTAAGATAACGAATAAATAAAACAAGAACTCAACCATACCACACCAGAAATTAGAAAATAAAAATAAAAAATGGCACGCCCTGGGGGATTCGAACCCTCGACCTGCAGATTAGAAATCTGATGCTCTATCCAGCTGAGCTAAGGGCGCACGCCCAACATTTTATACTAAAAATATCAAGAATTCAAGTTTTTCTCTGTTTATGTTTATTTCGTTTGACATATATATTTGTTTTTTTCTACGCTACTAGCAAAGTATTATAAGAGGGATTTCATTACACAAAACCAAACTATCACATCAGAGAGAGCGAAATATTGAAGAGATTTGTTATCGCATCTGTGCTGTTTTTTATTCTTGGCGTAACATCGTCTTGGTGTACGCAATCTGATGACGTGCAAAAATCCCAACGTGCATCGCGTTCTATCAACGCTGCATTAATATCTCAATCTGAAAGAAGCAATCAAACATCACGCGTTCAATCATCCGAATCGCCATCACGCAGTGTTTCATCACGTGGCACAACATCACGTCCGCAACAAAACAATACACAATCACACACAAATTCATCACGCGGCACAGTATCTGCACGTCCTGCAACGCCCCAGAATATTACTTCACGGCGCACATCTGTTGACAATAATGTTTCTGAACGCACATCACGTACAAATCGTATTGCGACACGCACACCATCTGAACCTGCGTTTCGTGCGCGGACACAAACGATTCGCGTATCTAATTCAACATCTGCAACACCCCCCCCTGTTACGAATGATGAATTGATAAAAACAATGAATAACGCCGCCCAAATGATTGCCACATGCAAGGCGCAATATACCGAATGTATGGATAATTTCTGTAATGTCTTGGATGATAACCAGGGACGTTGTTCATGTTCCAAGAATGTCAAGAATTATGCAAAAACAGAAGCAGCATTAAAAGCAGCCACAGAAAGCCTGCAAGATGTTGCACAAAAGATTCAATATATCGGTTT
>JAZRIB010000016.1:0-2925 GCA_045645065.1 Candidatus Enterousia sp. | reverse complement strand
CGGTAATGAACAGCCTGCCTGCATTACCTGCCACATGTGCAGCCAACACAATCAATATTGATTGGAATCCGGACAATGGTGGTGATCATATCAAAAATATGTGTACATACGAAGGTGAAATCACATTACCAACCCCAGACCCAGTTAAACCTGGATACACATTTACCGGTTGGAAATTGGTTGAGTAAAATAAATTATAATAATTCATTTTGTGAATATGATATATTCAGGTTCATCTTCCTGAACCTGAAATCCCCCAAGTGGGGGATTTTTTTGCGTTTGTAATTTTTTTGTTAAATATCTATAATACGTGTGTCCAATATATAAATACCAAGGAAAAAAAGAAATGAAAAAAAGTTTAATATCTATGTTCGTTATGGCAATGTTGCCATTCGCAGGTTATGCAGCAATGCCTTTTGTTGGTACATATCAAACAATTGACGATGAAACAAATTTACCAAAATCAATTGTGCAAATATACGAATACCAAGACGGTAACAATACAGAAATTGCCGGTCGTATTGTCGCACTGTATAACGAACATGGCGAATTATCTGAAACGTTAAATAATCCAACACGTGTTGCAGATAAAGTATCTGGTGCACCAAAATATGTCGGGCTGGATATTGTTTGGGATATGGAATTGGATTCAGATGATAATGAATACCGTGGCGGAAAAATAATGGACCCAAAATCTGGCAAAGTGTACAGCAGTGTTATATGGCAAGAAACACCGACTGTATTAAAGGTTCGTGGTAAAATCGGACCTTTTGGTCGTACACAAAATTGGAATGTAATAGATGTGCAAACTTTGCCGTCTGAATTGTATAATTTGGATACCAGCAAATGGACCCCAATTAAACATTAAAAAAATGTCCCGTTTGGGACATTTTTTTATTACCACAGTTTTACACGTTTTTCTGGTTCTATGTACAGATAATCGCCTGGTTTAATATTAAATGCGTCATACCATGCGTTTATATGTGGCAATATTCCATTTACTCGGTTTTTTGCCAAAGAATGTTCGTCAACCTTGGTTAAACGTAATTCTTCGGCACTGCGAATGTTTTGTGCCCATACGCCTGCGTATGCGATAAAGAAACGCATATCAGATGTTAAACCGTAAATTTCATCTGTTGGTGTGCCGATTTTTTTATATGCGTCAAACGCAATTGTTACGCCACCGTAATCAGCCAGATTTTCGCCCAATGTAAATTCACCATTTGCATTTACTTCATCATTGATTTTTATTTTGTTGAAAAATTCTTTCATTATATTGGCACGTTCGTTAAAACCGTTTGCGTCTTCGGGTGTCCACCAATCTTTCATGTTTCCGTCTTTGTCAAAGTTACGGCCGGCATCATCAAATCCATGTGTCATTTCATGACCGATAATTGCACCAATTGCCGCATAGTTAAACGCATCGTCTGCATTCATATCAAAAAATGGATATTGTAATATGCCGGCTGGGAAACATATTTCATTTGTTGATGGGTCATAATATGCATTTATTTCATGTGCGTTCATGTACCAAATAGTTGGATCTTTTTTCTGACCGATTTTAGCCAACCAAAATTCATCTTCAAATTGTGCAACACGCATCATGTTTTTATACAAAGAATCATTTTTGATTTCTAATTTTGAATAATCACGCCATTTATCTGGATAACCAATTTTGGCAACAAATCCACTTAATGAACGCGAATACTTATTATTATATGTACCATTTGCAGTTAAACAATGTGTGAATATAAAGTCAGTACCCTTGGCATCTCGTTTCTTTTTTTGGCGTTTTACATATTCCCAAAAACCTAACTCTAATAATTGTGGTGCTATGGGTACAATTCGTTCAGAAGCTTCGGTTTTCAAGCGTTTCATAGGGTGATTTTCTATAAAGTTGATACATTTGATACCATCTTTAATAATAATGTCATCAAATTGTAATGTTATCGCTGCGTTTAATCGTGAACCTGTAAACATTGCAATCATACATACAAAGAATTCATCAGGGTGTTTTTTAAAGTGGTTGTGTTTTGGGTTGAACAGATTTAATAAGTCCTTTTGTAAATATGGCATATGTGGTCTGCGTTCTGAACGTTTGGTCTTTTCAATCGTTGGTATGCAATTTATAACACTTGGATTAAAATATTGTGGATATAGGTCAGAACCACATCTTAACACTTCCTTGATATATCTTGCTTTTTTGCGTTTCCCACTTCCCAATAAATGGTCCATCGCAAGAATATTCTGTATAATTTTTTGCACTGATTTAACATTGTGTAATTTGGAATAGTCATCATTAAAGGTTAACTTGATTTGCTTTAATAATGTTCTGATAGCATTTCTTTTCTGGGTTGTTTCTTGTTCACAGTTGTTTGCTTTAATCAGTGCAGATTCCAATACGTCACCAATAGTTATTTTCTGGTTAGGTGTTTTAATTTCTGTATCTGGATATGGCAGGTTAATTTGCTTTCGTGGTGCATATTCTTTACCTGCTAATAACAGTTTTACCCGTTCGCGTGCTTCAAAATAATCTCTGGTATGCAAAGATTTCCTAAAATACCGTCTTTTTCCGTCTATTCTTGGTAATTCTGCAATATAATAAAACACGTTATTTCTTAGCCAGATATTACCTAATGCATCACAGTTTGCATCACACTTTATCATGCTTTTACTCTTGTTTTTGTTGTCCAGTGCGTCAAAGGCTTGGAAAACTAACCTTTTTTGATGTGATAGCTAAAACTGAAATTGTCTGAAAATAATAAAAAAATCCAACAAAAGTGTTGGATTTCTAAGAAAAATTACTGGTGCCGGTTGTCGGACTTGAACCAACGACCTACTGATTACAAACCGCCCAAACGAGTGTTGAATAACGTTTGTCAACGTTGAATTTTGCTTAGTATTCTGGGCTTTACAGCGGATTTT
>JAZRIB010000015.1:0-13301 GCA_045645065.1 Candidatus Enterousia sp. | reverse complement strand
GTACGCGGACAACGGCAAACGACTATCACACGACGACAAGATCGACACGCGCAACGATACGCGCACAAGACGCACGGACAGAGGGCAAAAACAAAACACCGCACACAAACGCGCATTTTGCGTCGTGTGCGGTGAATTTTCGGTTTTATATTTTTTTACATGCTTGTAAATAGTTTCTTACGATTTCACCGACTTCATTATCTTGATAAAACACTTTATCAATTAGATAATATTGATATATCTTTTTTCCTACAATGTCGTGTGGTGTGTTTATTCGTGTTCGAACGTTCGGTTTCGGTGATGGTTCAAGATCAAATATTAAATCATCGACGTTTTTAATATCCCCCGTTTTACGATGTATATATGTGAAATTATGTTCGTTATTAACAACGATTTCGCATTGTAGCACTTCACCGTCATATTTTATGAAATATATCAGCGCAACATCTTTCGGTGTGTATTTTGCCGGACAATGTGGATATATATCCATTTCCCACGCGCCTGACGTGATCATTTTTAAACGGGGATTATCAAAAGCAAAATACACATCCGACGGTTTGCCGGATTTTGAAGGCGAATCCGACCATTCAACCGCGACGCGTAATCCCGAATCACCGTATTCATATACATCAATGTCGCCTTGTGTCATTTGTTTTATACGGTATAATCCCATTTCGGTAAAATACGGACACCCATATTTATTGACAGTGTTCGCGCACATATAAATTGTCACATTGTTTCGATCACGAATTATTGTTGACAAAACATTTTGAAATATAATGAATTCGTCTTTTAAATAAAATTTACGTGTCATGAATTCATCGAATAGTATTGTCGTGATATTCGGATATGAACCCCCCTTATATGATTGTTCGGATGTTAAAGCGAACGCATACGCAATTATAACGTTTGTTCGTTTTAATAATCCCGTGTTTTCGTCGATTTTTGTCATATAGTACGCGCCGCCGTAATATTCAACACCGTCATATATTTGTGTTTTCTTTTTTATAACGTTTTCCCCGTTTCCGTTACACATAAGCGCGTTAAACATGGATCGTGCGGATGTAACGCCGATAAAATCGTCGTCGAATCGGCGAATGATCGCGCCTTGTTCGACGTAACCGGATTTAACGAATTTTTCTAAAATTTCCTCAGCGTTAACCGCATACGTTTTTCCGTTTGATCGTTCACCGTATATCACATTATAACGCGCGTTTTTCGTCTTTATGTTTTTCAATGAATAATATTTATTCTTCGTCATCACTACACCGCCATTCATCGCAATATTTACCGACATTCGTACCTTCACCGCACGCGTATGGACAACCTAACGAATTATATAGCGCACACGATACCCCGCATATATGCGTCGGGTTTTCTGTTTCTATTTTATAACCTAAATTCCGCCAAAAAATGTCCTTGTTTTCGGTGTATATACTATAATCAATGCGTTCTATGTGTTCAATACTATTACAATAAAGTTTGCCGATAATGTGATATATATCAGTTGTTTCAATTTTGTAAATGCGTAACCCCCTTAATGCATAGCGTACGCGCATTATATATGTCTTCTTTTCATTTTTCATAATATTGTACCCCCAATAAATAATCAATATAAGCGTCTGACAACGATAATGAATATTCAGCGCCTTCCAAATGAACACATGATCGTTCATAGACGTTTTGTGTTTCGCCGTTATAGTCGGTCAATTCACATTGAAAAGGTTCGTCGATGTATGTGTGTGTCAATTTACCCGTATATTCTGCGGGTATTGTCAAATCATCTTTAAATGCGTCAAAGATTTTTTGACCGTATTTTTTTACCATATACGGAATTGCGTGCGTTTTATTTATTCCCGATACAGTCAACGAAACGTTATAATTTTCACCGTTAATATTCAAGATGTTTTCTTTTTCGACCATATAACGCTTTGCGCCCAACGTTTTAAAATGTGTGTAAACGCCTTCAAAATCCCATACACCAAGCGGCTTTTCAATACCTTTTATTGTTTTCGGGCGAGTAGATTCAACATCGATTTTATGAAAAGCGCACGCGCGTTCAAGTTTTTGTGTTATGGTTTTATTATATTCGTCGATAAAACGTTGATGTTGTTCGATGTTAACGGCTTTAATTGAATCGGTGTCGGAATAAATGTAATCGCACCCAAATTCATAAATACCTGAAAAAAGATTTTTCCGAGCATATGCCGTAACCCAAACACCCCACGGGAAAAATAAAAAACGTCGTTTTGAATTGTTATTTTTGTTAACTGCTTCAATAATGTTTGCAGATTCTTTTAACCAATTTTCACCGGAATATTTGATTTCATCACGACAGATATCCGTAACGCACATGCCATAACAAGAGTTTATCATCTCTTTTGATCGTAAATAATCTTCTTCCCTTCCCACAACACCTTTTAGTGTTGTTTTATCGGCGTATAATTTCAATATGGCTTTAATAAAATCAGTCGGCAAGTACCCTCTTTTATAGCGCCGAAAAGTTCCGATTTTTATTTTTCGCCATCGATAAAATTTGCGAATTACAAAAAAATCTTGTTCCGTTATGGTTGTTTGTATTCTTGACGCTTCGACAATGCGTCCGTTGTCTTCTGTGATACCTTCTTTTACAAAACAACGTGATGATGATATAGGATGTTCAAACAACGTTATTGCTTCAATATCAACGAATTCAACGTCAAATAAACAGCAATACAACATAAGATTTTTTTCAAAATCTTCTTTTGATTTAATATCGACAATTTCAGCGGCTGACATGGGAAATTTTTCCGACACCATGACAGCCGGATATGATGAAGTAAAATCAAAAGAACCCACGTTTTCAATAATATGACCGGAATAAAAAGCGTTTGCGTGTGTAAAACCGCCTTGAAAAGCGCGTTTCAATGCCGCATATTCATCGGGCGATAATTGTAACGACATCATTAAACGTCGATATTGCATGTATTTAAACACATTTTTTCGGTGTGCGCCTTCATACATACAAGCGTCGCGGCAATATTTACGCACATATCCGGTTTTCGTTAATGGTATTTTGGTGATATCCCCGTCATTTTCAATTCGTTCTTGTATGTAAGCCATAACAACACGAACATCGTTTTCACAATATTTCAATTCTTTATCGGTTAGCGGTGTGTTCCAATGTCGTTTTTTGGTATAATCAAGATCACCGACCATTTTTTGAACGGGATATTTGCGCAACTGTTCACCGAGTGTCGCGAGCGCATAACCCGATAATAAATACGAACACCTGAATTCAATACCGTCTTTTGTTAAAGCGTATAACGGTTTACGTTCATCGATTGAAAAAACATCTTCCCATTCAAACCATTTTCGAATAAATTGAAATTCAAACGCGAAATTATGAACATATACAATCAAACGTCGATTTTTCGATAATTCAAAACGTTCCGTTATTTTATTGATCGTATCAACAAACGATTCCCATGATCGCCCGAACAACACAACGCCGTTAATACCCAACATCCACACATACATACAAGCGCATTTATTTTCATTTTGAATAAATGACGTTGTTTCAATATCAAATGCGGCGGGCGCGTTTATGTATTCAATTTTTTTATTTGTTTTTATAAGGGAAACACCTGTTAAAGCGTTCGTCACGTCTTCAATAAAATTTTTCGCGTCCGAAATTTTACAGTTCGAAAAATTCGTCTTCCCCCATGGAATATTGTTCGCGTTCATATTCAACATCAACCTTTAATTCCATTATTTTTAGTATATCTGCGGGATCGGATGTGTTTATGTGATGTAGAATCCCGTTTTCCGTTACAATAACATCGTTATTTTGTGCGATTTTTTGAAAATCGTTAATCGGAATCGTATTTCCGTTTTCATCTTGTACGTAAGGCAAATTTTTTGTGTTATATGTGTTTATATCCGTTAAAATATTTTTATATTTTTCGCCGTACATAATACGTCGCAAATCTGTTTGTGCTTGTTCCGAACCATATGCCATACTTGACAAATTCGATGAAAGATCGGTTAATTTGCGATAAATACTCCAAAATTCGCGTTCTTTTTGAGCGTCATTCACAAGCGGGATCCCCGCACGTTCGTATGATCTTTTGCGCACATTTTGCCATGATGTGACCGTTGACGTTTTAAGTTCCAAAAATCCCTTTACCGCTTTAAATTCATTTAATAATTGATTTCGGTTTTTTCCGGATGTGCCAAATTTACCGCCTTTTACACCCGTATATGAACGTTTCATCGCGCTTGTGTATGCGGGCGATAATTGTCCGATTTCAGTTGAACCCAACCGCGCAAGGCGCTTATTTGCCGCCGACGATAATACCTGAACCGCCGCCCGCAATTCTGCCGCCGTCATTTTATTAACATCCGTTATCGGAAGATTCAACAATTGTTGTGTCTTCGGTATTTTCGACATTTTCAACACCCGCCTTCTCACAAATTTCGACATACATTAAATATAATAACAAATTGTTATTTTCACCGTGTTCAAATCTTGCTATTGTGCCAACAGAATAACCCGTTAATTCAGCCATTTCGGAAACACGGATTTTGTTTTTTGTTCGCATAGCTTGCGCCCGTTGTCCGAGATTCTGCAACCATATCGGACGCACCCAATGAAACAAAGGTTTTTTCTCGGCTTCAACACATTCTTTTGATATGCCCGTGAACGGATAAATGCACGAATATTTGAACGGACAATAAACGCATTTACTTTTGATTTTTTTCATTTTTCAATTTACCCCCTTTTACGAATAAACGCGGAAAGCGTTTATATCTTTCCGCGTTTAAAGTTTGTCGTGATCGATTATTCGACCGGATCAAAACCCGTAACCGTGCGACCGGTTTTTGTTGTCTTCGTCGAAAGTTTGATTTTACAGCCGCCCGTTTCTTTCAATTTTGCGGACGCTGTTTCAATGTCGCCGTCATACATCGCCGCCCATTTCGACGCGACCTTGTTTGCAAGTGCGCCACCGTTAAAATAACGTGTGTCGTCTTCTGCAAAAGCAAATACCGGATAACCCGTCCCGTCGCTTTTTGCGATGAAATCGAATTCCGTTACGGTGATCCCGTCCGGATATTTCGAAATCAAATCTTTTGTGCCGATCTTCGTGCGATTCTGCATGACCTTCGACCCGCCGAGTGCTTCCTTCGCGCTCTGTGCAAAAATGTTTTGTGCCATTGTGTGACCTTCTTTCCGCGCTTTGTGCGCTATAAAATTATTTGCGGCGAACGGGATTCGAACCCGTAACAACGTACCTTTAATACGTAGGTTTTCCCTTTAAACTACCGCCGCATATTGTCGGGGATTAAACCCCGACAAACCGAACCGCGCAATATAACAAATATGCGATTATTCTAATTGATTTTGGTGTAAACTCATTTTCCGTAAATATCGCGAAATATAGTGTATCAATGTAAACACTCATCATGTCATTCTCGACAGTTAGAACAATCCGATTCCGTTGACGTAGTTGTGCATAATTAAAAAACGAATTAAGTTCGTCGTTTAATCGTGTTAACGCTTCGTCAATTTTCATATCAACGCACCTTCCTTTTTTAAAGTTTCAATCAAGCGCATATTTTCGTGCCAATTGACGCGACGTTCAATCGCTTTTGACGGCGCGAACTCTGCACATAAATCGGCAAGACGCAAAAAGTGTTTTGTTTTGCCGTTCTCGTCAACGTGTTCATGATCGATTGTTCCATACATGCGCGGCGCAAGGAATCCCGATTTTTTGTCTTCTTCCGTCATGCCCGCAATATCGAAAGATACTAAATAATAGTCATGATCTTCGATAACAACGTGCTTTGTTAAGATTTTGAAATTTTTCATTGTTGCCATTTTTGTTTTCCTTCTTTCGTTTAAGTTTTTTGCGTCGGAAGGCTTCCGACTGTCAATATAATAGCATACATTTTGTATTTTGTCAATACATATTGTAAAAATTTTTGAAAAAAATTTTCGCGGGCGATTTATCCCGCGAAAATCTTCCTTATTTATATTATAACAGAACGCCCATTTTTAACAATTTTTCAATTTCGTTTCGTTCTTCATGTGTTGCTGAACCGAACCCCGAACCCTCAACGTGAACGCGATCAATTATTGTAAAACCCGATAACGACGACATTGTTTCGGTTTTTCCGGACGGACGTCCGTAACTGTGGGCATATGAAGACGGTTCAGCGATTACGGGACGCGTATAAATCAAATAGGCGTTTGTCGGCGCGTAACCTGATAACAACGCTTCCTGATGACCGCCTTTGTGGATATTAACCTTTGCCGCGTCAATCGCACCGACAGTTGTTGAACCAAGCAAGCCGACACCCGCTTTTGCAACACTACCACCCGCAAGCATATTCGTTGCACCGCCCGCAACGTTAACACCGAGTTTTATCATATTACGGGCGATCTCCGCACCGTTACCCCCCGCAAGTTGCACAGGAATACCACATTGACCGTCCCGCGTCATAATCAACGTGTCAACGCTATTTTCGGACGTCAAAACAAACGCGGTGCACTTTCCTGTAAAGAGATCAACCGCATATTTGATTTTTAACGTTTTGCCCATAATAACGTTTACGTCAAGTTCTTCGAATCCGATAAACGGTAAAAATATTTCGATTTTGGTGTACGGTGCAAAATCAAGAAAATTGTTGAAGTGTCGAGTGATCGACTTTGAACCAAGATCAAATATCGGTGTCGGAAGGTTTCCGAGGAATTTTCCTTGTGACGTCATTTGAACTATTGATATTATTACCGTATCATCAGTACCTGACCACGCTGTCGATAACGATTTTACGTCAAACGGAAAACAAAAAAGCGAAATCAAGTTATCAATCGGATCGGAAAACAATTTCGTCAAATTGTTATAAAATGCCGGTGTTGAAATCTCTGTCAAAAGGGATTCAACCTGTGATCGTGTCATAGCATAACGCGACGCCATGCCGGTTATGCCGGATGATACAATTGACGGTGTGTGTATTGTTTTTGACATGGTTACCCCCCTTTACGGTCCAACGACCGTTAAAACAAAATTATATACGCCTGTTCCGGTTAATTCTGTCGAAAATGCTGTCGATGAAATTTCCTCGACGGTGATATTTTCTTCTTTTTCAACAGGCAAATCGCTGTCAACCAAATCGGCGTTATAGCTGTTTTCTTGTCGTCCTACCACCGCCGACAAATTTGCAATACCCGTTTTATACGACATAAGAACGTCGCATTTTAAATCAATGCGCCATAAATTCATGCGAATTGCTGTCACGCCTGTTACAAAATAATAACGGTTAAATGCGGAGATGTAAACATAATTAAACGTGGGAAGTGTTGTGCGCATGATAGTTATTGACGGATTTATAACCGAACATTCTTCGCGCAACGTTCCTGAGAGTGTTTCAACGGCTGTCAAATAAGAAGTTTTATCAACACGGTTCGGTTCTGCCGTATTTTGATATAAATTCAAATCAAAAACCGAACCGACATTTAAAGCAACGTTAAACACTTTATCATCCACCGTCACAAACGTTTTTGAATCCGATGTTATAAATGGAACGTGTGTCATTATGTTTACCCCCATTTAGAGCTCTGTATTTTTTCATGTTTCATCCCCCTTATGACGATAATGGACGATAACAAAGCCGATGGTTAAAATATGCGAAATCGTAATTGGCAGACATATTAAAACACCATAAACCGTATTCAGGTGTACCGCCGCCTAAATTCCAACCAATTGCATGATGTCCACTTGAATACCAAACAGCGTCACAATAATATGTATCATAAGCAGAGTTTGTGCCGCTGTTTGTCGGGAAAT
Source organism: Candidatus Enterousia sp. (assembly GCA_045645065.1). GTDB lineage: Bacteria > Pseudomonadota > Alphaproteobacteria > Rs-D84 > Rs-D84 > Enterousia. The sequence continues at coordinate 5,472 of JAZRIB010000015.1, read as the reverse complement.
TTGCAAACGGATGTGAAGCGTCATAATTGATTTTTGTTATTTCTTTTTGATTACCACCGGGGTAGCTATAAGATAATTTTGAATATCCGTTAGTCGAATCATCTACATAACTAACATATTTTGCTGTGTCATAGGCAACATAAAAATTAAGATTATACGCGGCACAACCGTCAATACCCATAAATTTATCAAGGTCGTATATACCTAAATAATCGGTTCTACTTAAACTTGAAAAATTCACTTTTTGTGAGATCATTAAACATAAGTCAAGGATAAGTTGACGAATTTTCCAATCTATAAGTTGATACCCCGTTCCTCTTGCGCGCGCCTTTACTCGTGCGTCGCTCATGCTCATTGTAGCCGAACCGCTTGTTGTACTACCTGCGGCGCTTGTAGAAGAAAAGCAATATTTACCGATTAAAATGTAGGGCAAAATATTATTTTGTTCATCAATAAAGCACGGATACGGCAAATACGAATTATCTAATTGATAGTTTGAAACAATATATGCCGTAGGTTCGCCGTTTGAAATTGTAACAACTTTACGGTACATTGTGGGTATTTTCACGAAAGTATCGCCGTTAAAAGTTACTTCTTCACAAAGGTTTGCGACGGTAAATTCGCTGTCAACGGTAAACGATACGGAATTCGGGTTAGATACCCCAAGACCTGTTACTGAAGCTGTAATAAGAACACTTTTTTCATAAACCGTTGCGCCGTTAAATACCTCTTTTACAACCTCAGAATTGCCGAACATTTTTTTAATAATCGTTGATGTGCCGATTTGAGTTTTACCCATATCACACCCCCGTTATGATGTAATAATAACCGTTATAATATGTCGCGGGTTCGGACGAAAGAACCACAAATTTTATGCCCGTCGGGTTGTCTGCCGACGGTGCTGTTGTCAAATACGGAACTTTGATCGGTGCAAAACTTGCACCGCCCAACCCGTTTGCGGTTAACACTTCATCCGCATTTGCTGTTGCCGCACCTTGAACAATTGCTACCGCCGCGTCAATTTCCGCGCCCGTGTGTGTAGAATTATAATTTGCCATGTTTTTTCGCACCTACCTTTACAGTAAAATATTGTGAACCCTCAACCGGAATTTCGCTTCCGATAACGGTTTTTAATTGAAGCGTTACATTGTCGTTATCTTCAATATAAATGTCGTATTTTGTTAAAATGTTATCCGAAACGACCGCGTATGCGTTTAACAAATAATCGTCGCCCAATTTAACAACTTTAACAAATTCATCGCTAAATTGTACACCGTTAATCGTTATACCCGATAACAAAATAACTTTGCGCGAATTTCCGTGTATTGCATGATACACACCCGCAATTTTTACGGGCGTCGTTGTGATGTTGATGTCCTTTAAATCGACGATTTTATAACCGCCCTTTTCCATTTATTCATCACCGTCCTTTTTATTAACATCCTTGTCACGATCGCGAATCATTTTATAGATTTCAAGCCCTGCCGTGACGATCAGTATTGCCGCGTTTATTATTACGGTCACCCATGCGGTGAACGTATCACCAACCGCCGCCGCACCTACCGACGCCGCGCTTGCTGTCGTGCTTCCGATTATAGGAAGGGAACGCAACGTCACGACACCGCTTTTTTTGTTCTTGAAAAATTCTTTTATTTTTTTCATTTTATCACCTCGTAAAAAATACGGGCGCGGGCATAAGCACCCCGCGCCCGTGATTTTGTTTTTATCCTGCGTCGTGAATGAAGAACACGACAAAGTTTTCGTCGAAATCGTTGAGATAATTACAATCCCATTTGTGCCACTGATTCCAAAATTCCGCTTTACCGTTATACGGTGCAGTTGTGACGCGGCGATCCTTGTTGCATACAACACACGCGTCGCGGTCGAACATCACGCCAAGAACACCGGAACAGTCGACCGAGTGTCCGTCAACGGTCGTAACCTTTATCGTGGACAAATCGCTGAACGCGAACGATGTTCCCGAACCCTGCCAGAACGGAACGGTTTCAAATGTTCCGAGTCCGATGTTATCAACACGGAACTGTCCATTTGCGTCGTAAAGATATACGCCCGCCGCTTTTGCAAAATCGGAAAGAAGCACCGTTTTCAGGAATTCGGATGGTGTGAATTTTTCCGTGCCGCCCATATTGAACACCGTCGAAATACGTGACATATAGTCGCGATATTTGCCTATGGTGTAAATGGCGAAACGGATGAAATCCTTGTCGTAAACTGCTTTCGCCGCAGTAAGCGCAGGCGAAACGGAAAACGTGTCATTGTAGAGTTTGAGAAGATTTACCGCGCGAACGCTTGTGTTGCCGAGTGTGCCGCCCACACCGTCGTAAATCGTTTCGGCGGCAAAATTGTTTATTGTCCGCATGATAAGCGCGTCGAGTTTTACCGTCATCGACTTGTCGACCTCGTTGTATATCATGGAAATAAACGCGTTCAACTGTTCCGCGCTGTTGAACGATTCTTTGACCTGTTTTTCGGTGATCGAAAGAGGAATCTCGAACGTGACTTTTTTGTTGAAAAACTTTGCGGTCGCATACGGTTTTGTGAAAATTGACATGTCATAGGACGCACCGTCTTCAAGTTCCCAAGATTCATTTTCCGTTGCTTCGGGCATACGTGAACGGTATTTTCCCATGATCGACCCGTATTCCCAACCGTCAACACGAATATCGGGCGCACCGCCCGCGTATTTACGATCAACGAAAACCATTCTGCCGACCATATCCGGCAACGTGCGGACATAATTATCGAATCCGTTCGCGTCGGCGAGCGATCTGCCAACATCAACGACGTTCGATAAATCTTCGTTCAAAGGCGCAATTGAACCGTCAATCTGTTTTGTAGCGTTATTGACAATTGTCGCAATCTGTTTTACATCCATTGATTTTTTCCCCCTTTACGAAAAATCGGTTATAAGATTTGTTATCGTCACGGCGTCGTTGCTTGCGACACGTATCTGCAATATCGACGCGGAGAGTATGAGCGTTCCCGCCTCGTTTATGGCGAAAACGTGAATCGGTGTCAACGGGACACCCTCGCCGTACTCGCAATTGTGCGCGTATATCGGTTTATTTGTAGCAATCGCTTTTTTACATTTTGCATATAAACCGTTGATCGTCTGCGATGACTGTGCGAGTAAATTCAGTTTCTTGCAATCGATCATTATGTAACCGCCCTTCATTTTAAATCCCCCCTTTATACATATATATTTATAGTTAGAACGGTATCAATATCGTCAAATATGGAATTGACAAAATTCCAATCCCACAAAGCAATTTCGGCTACCAACATTTGCTGTGATGTTGTAACACCAATATTACCCGAACGTTTCAATTCGCGTTTTCCTGTTTCGGTGTCTTCGGTGTAACCGACTTGTGTGTGCGTTATCGTTTCGGTGTTATCGTCACCGTCAGCAACTTCATGTGTTTGAATTCCACCCGTTTGACCGTGTGTCACGACCTCAACATTTTTTGTGTCGTCTGCTGTTTCACGAACTTCTTTTCCACCAACTTGACTATGTGTGTTCGTTTCTTTATTATTTGTGTCGCTTCCGGTCGTGTGAACGGTGCTGTTGCCCGTCGCTTCATTCGCGGGCGACGCTGTATTTGAATTAAAACCGTATATGGACGAATCAGTGTCCGTGTTGGTTTCCACTGAAACGTCCGTATTGACCTTCTTTTCGTCGGTGATTTCAAAATCGTCTGTTGCGGTTTCTGTCGTTATAATATCACGATTTATTTTCTTTTCGTCGGTGATTTCAAAATCATTTGTTGCCGATTCTGTCGTTGTTACATCACGATTTATCGCTTTTTCATCTATGATCGCAAAATCGTTAGACGCACGATGTTTGCGCGAAATATCGGGCGTTTCTTCTTCTTCCATGTTATAATTTTCAATCGGATTGTATTCCGATTCTTCGACCGCTTGCAACCGTAACCATTTATTGCGAAATTTATTTAAAAGAATCGACGCAAGAACGATTCGTTGATTTTCGGTTAATTCCAAATCACCGGAATTATGTGCAATAAAACGATCAACTAACGGTGAAACGGTTTTTTCGCCTGAGTGGTTTCCGATATATTCGGCGTCAAGAATTGCCGCATTTTCAAGCCACGGAAATTCCTCGACCGCGCCTTGTACACCCGACATTGTATTGAAAATTGCGCCGTTGTTTGCGTCATACCAATCGGGAAAAGAATCAATCAGTTTTGACATTTTCCGTTTCCCCCTTTGTTTCAATGATTTCGTTTGTTTGCTCGTCGGATTCATCAATTTGTTCGCCTGATTCGTCGATCGTCGGTTCGTCGTCCGCGAGTGCGTCCGCAATATCGTGACGATCTTCCCACGCTGAACCAAATTCACATTCAATGTCAATGTTTAAAACGTCTTTAACACGTTTAAATCCTTGACGTCGATTGAATAACATATCGTCCGTTAACGGCAAAAGGGCGTCCGTCCCCATTTGTGCCTCACTTGCGTTTATTGATTCGCGTTTCATATTATAATTCGCGTTCAATCCGATATCATTAAAGACACCCGCTTTCAAATATTGTTCAAGTTCGATCAACTGTGTCAATTGATTAGATGATCCGCTTGTCGTATATGGTATTGATTTTATACCTTCGCGAATACCTTCAACGAATTTTTGTGATCCTACAATAGACAGTTCGCCTTTTTCAATCTTTTTTATATATTCATCCGCTTCTTTTTTAGCGGGGTCGTTATCTGCCTGTAATAAAGCGACAATGCGTGTATTTATATCCGTTAACAGAATTGTGATATCATTTTCCGCAAGTTGTGTTGCGTATCGGCGAAAAATCGGCATTAAACCCTGATGTAACGAATCATTGTAAACGATAACACAATCTTCACCGTCACGCAATTCAGCGTTAAATCTCAAAAAGGGATTTGCGACTGTTGCTTTTGTGGGATTGTAATATTCGTTAAGTTCACCACCCAACCCACCATAAAACACATATGGCGTCCCTTTTTCAATATCAACTTTACTTTGTCCGTTCTTTTTAACGGATACGCGTGTAAATATCGCGAACCCTGCTGTTTGTAACAACATTTCAAGATCGCGCTTCGGAATCGATTCGGGAATTACCGGATAACGAAACATTTGAATCGAACGTTTCAAGAATTGTCTGCAATAATAATCGACGGATTTTTCCTTGTTTCGAATATCAATCGGTGTAAATAATCCAAGCAAATCCGGTTGATTATGTATAATCATGTTTTCACCCCTTCCGTTGTCATCTTAACATAAACATTTGTATATGTCAAGAGTTTTCCACAAATTTATAACATAATGTTGAAAATTCACCGCACACGACGCAAAATGCGCGTTTGTGTGCGGTGTTTTGTTTTTGCCCTCTGTCCGTGCGTCTTGTGCGCGTATCGTTGCGCGTGTCGATCTTGTCGTCGTGTGATAGTCGTTTGCCGTTGTCCGCGTAC
>JAZRIB010000014.1:0-1009 GCA_045645065.1 Candidatus Enterousia sp. | reverse complement strand
TTTAATTGAAGTCGGTGAAGAGTCCGGATGTCTGCCGGAAGTTACCAAAGAGTTGCGGAGATTCTTAAAAGAAAGCAAAGATTTCCGTAACTTTGTTTTAACAAGTTCCATCTATCCTGCAATCGTGATTTCTGTAACGCTTGGTGTTCTGGTACTGCTCTTTACCGTATTTGTTCCCCGGTTTGCCAAGATTTTTGATGAGCTTGGTCGGCAAATGCCTTTGTTGACCAGAACCATGCTGAATATTGGCAATGTATTTCAAGCAGTATGGTGGTTGTGGCCCATATTGATTATCGGCGTTATCTGGGGTGTAAAAAAATACCGCAATCACCACTGGTTCCGGATGTGGAAATCAAAAACGGCATTGAAATTGCCGATCGTAAGCGGTATTGTTGTGTCTATTGAAGTCAGTCGTTTTATCCGGACATTATCAATAATGCTGAAAAATCATGTAAAACTGTTGACTGCGGTAACGGTATCCAAAAAGATTTTCAATAATTTGATCATAGCCAAAGATTTTGACTCCATTGAAAGCGAATTGTATAAAGGTGATAAACTCTCCCACATCTTGAAAGATAGTTTATATATGCCGCAAGGCAGTGTCGCTATGCTGCGGATTGCAGAAGAATCCGGAGATTTGGGAGAAATGCTGGAACGGATCGCACAGGAATCAGAAGAGGAAACCAGGGTAAAAGTAAAACGCCTGCTGGCGTTTCTGGAACCGGTGATCATTATGGTTCTTGCGTTGATAGTTTTGTTGGTCGTATTGTCAATTTTTATGGCAATAATGGAAATGAATGTCATGAAATAGAAGGATATAGAAACATGAACATCAAATTTTTCACCATGATCGAAATGGTCGTTGTCATCGTCATCATTGCGGCGTTGGCAGCGATCGCCACCCCGATGTATTTTAACCATGTCAAAGAATCCCGCGTAAGCACGGCAAAAGCTCAGATTGCCATGTTTGAACAGGCAATTTTCAGTTTCATGGTTGATACCAAAAAGA
>JAZRIB010000013.1:0-68341 GCA_045645065.1 Candidatus Enterousia sp. | reverse complement strand
CAAGACAAGTTTTTAACGAGGTTTAATATGTAAACCTACTACCTGTCTAGGATATGCACTTTTGACTTAGTCAAAGTTTGGATATTCCAAATTCAACTGTCTGCACATCCCTTCTTGAATTTTTGATGAGCTGCTTTTATTAACAATGTTGCGATTTGCATAAGAGTCTTTTCTTATAAACCGCCAAATTTCAGGGGTTGAGTTTCTTTTCGTTTTGTTGTCTCAACTTGAAAGCCCGCTTAGTATGCGCATAAAGTCTGAAAAAGTCAAGAAGAAATTCCAAAATAATTTAAAAAAAATTCAATTTTTACAAAAAACACCAGAATTCAGGGATTTTTTCTAAAATATTTTTTTTATTTTTATTGTTTTATTGCCCGATTATGATTCGGTTTTATAGGTTTTATGATTCGGCTTGGAATACGATTCGAACTAAAAACGATACAAAAACCCTAGTTTCAAAACAGGATAAACACGAAAATCCGATAATTTACGATTCGCATCATATTTAGCAGCGGCAACGTCCGAATCAAGTTTTGGTACTGTAACAGGCGTCCATGTAGCCATTTCAGTATCATATATATATAATTGTTCGTGTGGTATTTCCAATTTAAGACGCGCAGGTCGATTCGTCAAAACAACCCCTGCGTCCACAAAAACACGAACACCACAAAATATACCCACATCAAAACCAGAACCAAAATAAGGGCCATAAAAATCCCAATCTATGCCTGTGACGCCACGAAACTGATTACCGTTATAAAAATAATGATCACCATTGACATAAAAATAAAAACGTTCTGATGGAACATTTGCAACTTCGCCTTTGACAGAGGCATCTAGTTTCAATCGCCCCCACATAAAACCACTGGTTACACGCCAACCCAAATCAAACGGATAATAATCAATCAACATTGCATAATGTGATGAATCCAGTTTACCTTCGTCAATCTTTACACCATCGCCAACACTTACACCATCACGCATTATATTATCCACAACTGAATCAATTGCAGATTTTAAGGGACCGGTGTCTGAAAAATCGAATCGGGCGCCAAAACGCCCCCATATTGATGAAGCATCCAGATACCGATAGCCGACCAACATATTCATACCACCAAATACAGACGCACCACCCCCCACACTTATACCATCAGGAAACGCATGCGCAAGACGCACACCAAACAAAACAAGCACAAACAAAACGCATCTTAGACATTTCATTATATGGAAAATTATAAATCAAACACACAACACCGCTCAATCGGACACAATTCACAAAAAAAAACAAAAAAAGACCGCCCAGCAGGCGGTCTAGGATTTTTCATTTATTAAAAACGATATAAAAATCCAACCTTTACCATCGGATAGAACTTAAAATCATCCAATTCCGATTGCGCATCGGCAACAGCCTGGTCTTTGTATTTGTTTACTTCATTTTTTAATTCTTCACTGTCAACTGGTTTCCATGTGGCACCGTCCTGTTTTTGCAGGTTTGTAAACGGTACATCCATCGACAATTCGGCTGCACGATTCGTAAACACGATCCCCGCATCCAAATACAACTTGAACCCGTCAAACAAACCGATATCAAACCCAGTCCCCAAATACGGTCCACGATATTCCCAATCTAATTCCGCCACACCATTCATTTTATTGCCAGTATATGCATATTTTTGGCCTGATAATTCGAATTCATAACGATTTTCCAACCCATCAAATGTACCCGCAACATTTGAGGACACGTGCATATCGCCAAACGCATAACCACCTGTAATACGCCACGCACCAAAAAACCATGCATCACCAAACGGATAAAAATCGACCAACAATGCGTAATGCGTCGCGTCTAGCGACGTTTCTGTGATGCTTAGCCCATCGTCAATTTCAATATCACTGGACAAAATCATATCACTGAGCGTTGATTTTATCGGTTCGGTTGTCGCAAAATCAAAACGAATCCCAAAACGTTTAGCCCAAAACGATTCTAAATCTTTGTTTACATACCCAACAATACCATTCAAACCCGATGTAGCAGAAACCCCAATTCCTAATTGAACGCCATGTAATTTACCGTGCCCAGAACCAGCTGTATCAGATGACAGCACAGAATCTGAGGCAAAAGCCGAAAAAGTAACAACAGACATTAATGCAATAATTGATAATTTTTTCATATATCTATCCTTATGTTGTTTTGTTATATGAATACATTCGTAATTATAAACAAACACAAACCATACACCAAGAAAAAAAAACACAAATAAAAACCTGTTTCAAACGACTTAAAAATATGATATAATTATAGGCATGAAAACCAAAATTGTATTTTTATCGTCCCTGGTATGCTTGTGCGGGATGGGAATTGCCAATGCATCCGATTGCATTGATTGTGACATAGAACCAACCGTTCAAGAACCAACTGTTCTGACAATGGATGCATATATTCCATACGAAGAACCAGGGTGGCTGGATTATGAAATCATATCAACACGTCCAATGCCAGCAAAGGCATTAAGTATAAAACCTGTGCCAGAAGATAAGCGCGCACCATTGTGGGATGGCACAAATGGAAAATACGTGGCCAGTGGCGCTGATAAAACTGTGGATTGGCGCAACGGTGTACCAATTTGGGATGACGCAATATCAGATTATACAAAAAAAGATTTTTCAGATTGGTTCTTGGATCCAACCCCAGAAATATACGTTCGCGAAGTTGACATAGCAGAAACTATATCACCAATTGAATTGTATGAACAAAATATGGCTGATGCTGCCGCTACACGCGCACGCGTCGAAGAATTATTAGCACCAAAAAAACCAAGCGCAAATCTGTGGTTCGAAAATATCCCAGCGATACCAAATGTTGCAAACACTGACATTACGGTTGAAACGGTTACAGAAATTGTTGTTGGTGACGGTTGTCCATTCGAAACAGAAACAGAATGCGAAATATGGCGTCGCAAACCAATTGTACACGAAGCCGTTGCACCACGCAGCAAAACAATTCGGGCATACAGCATGACCCCACTGTTGGACGCGTTGCACTGTAACAAAGATATGGATGCAAATTCATCTGTTGCAGCCCCACTGGTGGAACGTTATAAAATGTTGATGAAATCTGCCCAGGTGTGCTGTACAGACGGTATGGCATACGCGTTGAAAAATGCCGGTGCATCAGATGGGTTGATATATAAATTCATGGCCGATGACGCAAATTTCTATGGTTTGGGCGCACGTTGCCTGATGATGACAGACTATGAACTGGATACAAAGTATCCAAACACTGCAACCGCAGCCGTCGCAGCCGACGTTCGAAACGGATGTCTGTGTCGCAATCGTAAATGGTTTGAATCTATGCTGGCGCCATTTACCCAGGCATATAACGCAGAACCTGAATTCAAAAATGCACTGTTTAATTATACATACACAGATGGTTTGAAACGTGAAATCACTGTATCTATTAACAATGACGTGCAAAATGTTTTGAAACAATTGCAACAATGCCCATAAGATTAAACCCGCCGTTTGGCGGGATTTTTTATTGTCGATAACAGACATATAATTTGACATATACATATTATGCAATGCGACAACAGATAAAACATCTGATGTATGTGGCACGGTCACAATAATGCAGAAAAAAAAATAAATTTAATAAAATTGTTGACAAATAACACTTTTGATAATATTTTATATATTATGAAACAAAATAAACTGTTAAATTTATACCAAGACATTCGTCGTTCACATGTGGACTCTACACACAACGACCAGTCTGTTGCATACACATTCAAAACATTTGATGGCAGAATTATAAAAATTGCCAGAACACGCATACAAACACCAACACTGCAAAGCGGTAACTATTTTTCTGTTGCACAAAACAATGTGATTTTAGACGAAGACTTTTGCAAAGATTTCACAAGACCAAGTAAACACGTGACAGAAATGATTAAACTTATCGATATGTGCGCAGAACAAACATATAAACAACTGAAACGCGAAACAAAAATAAAAAATAAGTAAATTATGAACGACGCAACAAAAACATTTTTGCTGGACGCCATCGCAAACAATCATATATCTTTAACAACAGATGATGGTTTTTCTGAATACACTATTGTTACAGAAGAAGAAATGTCTTTGTCGTTTCAACAAGAAGAATACAGAACGCCACAAAATGAAGTTATCATGTGTTTTACAATAATAGTTGATAACGATATCTTGACACAAGTCATGATAAACACAAATACTAAGAACATCCCGTCAAAGGTAAAAGATATTATCGATATTTTACAGGCGTGCAGACAGAAAATCTTATTAAACGAATATATCAAAACACGAAACAAATTTGGTGTAATAACCAAGTACAAAAATCGCGAATATGATGCCTAGGCACCGCGGACAACACGACAAAATGTGACACCATAAACATTGGCCGCACCAGAATCAATTAACACACGTCTTAGTTCGCGAAACGTTGCGCCAGATGTCATCACATCATCAACCAACAATATATTTTTTCCACGTATGTTTTCAGGACAAACTACATTAAATACGCCGTGTATATTTCGGGCACGTTCACGCGAATTCATATGTCCCATATCACGACGATATTTACGTGACACAGAACTATAATCAATACATACCCCCAATACGCGCGCAATCGGACGCGCCAGTAATGCAGCCTGGTTATAGGCACGATAAAACAAGCGACGACGAGCCAATGGAACAGGCATAACCAAATCAATATCCGTTAAAACAACATCGTGCAGCGCCCAAATCATTGCACGCGACATAAATTTCGAATACGAAATACGACCACAATGCTTAAACGGCAACATCGCCATTTTAGACGCGTCATCATAAACACACGCCGAACGTATCCAATCCAATTCACATTGACCAGAAGCACATACCGGACACATTGCATTATCCATATCTATCGCAAACGGATATCCACAACGTACACATTTGGCACCATCAATCCAATTAAACGACGTCCAACAATCTGCACATAATTCGCCATGAATTGATACCGGCGCACCACATAATGGGCACGCCGGCGGAAATAAAAAATCAATAACAGATTTTATAAAAATCTTTACCACGTCATACTTTTGTATTTTTTATTAGAAACCGTATCACCAAAAATATTTTTTTTCTGTTGTGACAACGTTTCAAATTGTTCATTCGAGATTACACGTAAAACAAAACCAGATTCGTCACGTTGTGACAACACAGGCACAATACGCTGCTGGGAAACGCCGGTATCACGCAACACCTGTTCAACAATCGCCAAACGCCGCGCAGTTAATTTACGTGTATCAGAATCTGTGGTTGCATGCGAAGGAATCGCAATCTGAATAGCACGCGTTGGATTATGAACAACAATTGCAGCATATTCACTTAACAAATTATAATTATCACGCGACAAAGATGAATCATCATTGCGGAAATTAATCTTGATTTCCAACGGACGAATTCCAGCATCTTCGCTTAAATCACGCGCAGATGTAAACGACCCAGAAGACGAGCCCATATCACTGACCACGTCAAAAACATCATCCATCGTATATGTTGACAAGTGTTTATTTTCAGATAAAAACGTTTTACGAAATGCACGACGTAATTCAGACGGACTTAATTTTGTCATATCTTCACGTACCGCAGCAATACGTGGTGATTCATTTTTTTCAACACTGCGCACAACAACATCACGTGATTCCATTGGGACAACCATACGACGAACATTTACAGTTTCAACAGGCTTAACATCCGCCAACGCCACACGTGATTCAATAACCGGCGTTGCTTTTTCTTCTGTGATGGGGCGCGCGATTACACGTGGTGCAACATTTACAGACGCAACAGAAACACTTTCATCCGCGCGACGCTGTAATTCAACCAAGCGATCAATTTGTTCATCCAGTTCAGACTTCTTGGCACCAGAGTTACGTGATTTCACACTGGGGGTATCGTTATACGCATATGTCACAGGCATTGATGATGAATCCAAATTTTCTTCTGGTAAAACATCATCACTGCGATATACCGCGAATTCAGATGGCTTTGGCATACGCAATGGTGCATCTGCGGATGCAGTACCGAAATTTGACGAATTATGCGCCCACAAATCATTGCTGGGGCGACTAGGTAACAATATATCATTTGATGCATAATTTGTTTCGCCAACATCCATCGCAACACGTGACGGCTTTGATGTGCGTTTAACAGATGGACGTGCAACAACATTCTTTTTCGGCAATTGCTTTTTTTCAACATTTGGTGTTGATATTGTTTCACCAAACGCAGCACGCGCAGAAACACCCGCCGAAGCCAGGTTCACAACAGGTAACCGTGCGTCTGCAAACGCAGGCAAAACCAGCAAAAACGAAAAGATTGAAACAGTTATATGACGCATAATCCCTTTCCTTCCGTTTTTTATCATAGAACAAATTGCGAATTCGGTGCAAGCGGAAAAATTTATAAACAAAAACACCTGATGGGTACAGGTGTTTTTGTTACGACATAATTGCATCACATATTAGTGTAACCGCATTATTTTTTACATGTGATTTCTGGGCCATTTTATTTAATCGCGATGGATTATCAAACAATTCAACCAATGTGGCTGTTAACCACTTTTGTGTAAATTTAGACTGTTCTATGGCAAACCCACCCCCAAGACGCGCATAAGATGCCGCATTAGCAGCCTGGTCTGGATTGATATTTAATGGCACCAATATCGCAGGACGACCAATTGTTTCCAGTTCGATAACTGTTGATGCGCCACTGCGCCCGATAACTAAATCAGCGCCGGCAATCGCACCCGCCATATCGTTTATAAAAGATAATACATTGGCGTGGATTTTATTATCTGCATAAAACTTTTGCAAACGCGCAACATTTTCTGGACGTGTTTGGTGGGTAACAAAAATCTTTTTGTTTTTCATCGCAACAATTGCAGGTGGCACAATATCATCCAGAATCGTTGCCCCCAACGAACCACCAGTTACCAACAATCGTTCCGCCCCAGGTAATGGCGCACCAGACGCCGCCAATATTTCACGACGCACTGGCAATCCTGTATAAATTACACGCGCAGATGAACCAGATGGTATTCCGGTAACATCTGGAAAACTGGTCATCAATGTTTTTACCCAGCGCATTGTAAATTTATTCGCACGACCAATGGCTGCATTTTGTTCGTGTAAAAAGGTCGGCACGTGCCATACGTGTGCTGCAAAAACCGCCGGCACAGACGCGTAACCACCAAACGCAACAACACGATCTGGACGAAACACCATAAAACGCAACGTTAACACAACCGCGGATACACCGATTTTGAACAATGCATAGAACTGTTTAATCTTGCTTTTTGCACCAACGCCAGACGCCCATACATGTGCCATTTTCGCACCATGTGGTCGTGATTTACGAACCATTTCACGTACACGACCATCGCATGAAATTGTTACACAACAGCCACGCGCAACAAGTTCTGATGCCACAGCCATGGCCGGAAAAACATGCCCACCGGTACCACCTGTTGCAATCCATACTTTCATTGTATACACCCCTTAACTATTTCCATTTATCTTCGCGGACAATCGCCAATATCATACCAAACAACAGGCAATATCCCAGAAAAGAACTGCCCCCGGATGAAATAAACGGCAATGTCATTCCTTTTGGTGGCATTAAACCCAATGTCGTTGCCAAATTTATACAAATCTGGGCCGCAAATAACGCCGTGGTGCCACCAACAGCATAAAACACAAACGTATCACGTGCAGACATCGCTGTAACCGTAAGGCGACGAATAACAATCAACAACAATACCAATAACCCACACGCTAATATCGCACCCCAATCTTCGGCCAGTGCTGCAAAAATAAAGTCTGTGTGCGCATCAGGCAATGATTCTTTGGCAAAGGCTTCGTCCCCCATACCAAACAAGCCACCTTGGCGAATTGCATTAACAGAATAACCAACCTGGGTCGTGGGATCAAGAGGCTTAAAAAATTCCAAAACACGACGATGTACGTGTGGCGCAAATAAAAACGCCAGAAAACCAACACCACCAAAAACACCAAACAATGGCAACCAAATCTTGCGCGGTAATCCTGCAATAAACAACATTGTTCCAACCACAACCATAAACAACAATGTTGTTCCAATATCAGGCTGGCGGAACAAGATTAACAATACCAGACCGAATGGAATTAAATATGTCCACCACGATAATTTCGCAAACCGCCATGGTAACGGGTTCAAAAATATATTATCGCCAAATTTTTCTTTCATCTGGGCCAAAAACCACGCAGTTATTATGACCAAGCCTGGCTTCATAATATCAGACGGCATTAATTGCAAACCACCAATAACCGCCCAACGTTCGGAACCGTGACTGGCCACAGGGTTTATAACAGTCCATAACAACAGTAAAAAACATACTGCAACATTTAATGCAGATATGCCTAAAACCCATTTCTTGTTCAACATACTGGCAACAAACAAAGTGCCAATACCAACAATATAGAAAGGTAACATTTTTTGTAAAAAGAAATACCATTCCCACCCTTTGCGCAGTGCCTGGACAGAACCAGCAGATACAACACACAACATACCAATAAATATCAGCCCCAAAACATACCCCAGCAATTTACGGTCTGTGCCATAGTACCAACTGGTAAATTTACTGTCTTCGGTGCGCGATGGAATATCAAACATGGATTATCGTTCCTTTTATGCGAATTTTAATAATGCAAGCGCAAGACCAGAAAACAAGACCGACATGATAAAAAATCTGTCTACTATTTTAGTTTCGTCCCAGCCCAATTCTTCGAAATGATGATGCAATGGCGCACGCAAAAACACACGCTTGCCAGTGCCTGTCATACGACGCGTCAACTTAAAGTACATTGTCTGGATAAATGATGACAACAAAATTAAAACCATCATACCCGCAGCAATCCCCATAAGAATTTCTGATTTTAACAACATTGCAACCGTACCCATAAAACCGCCCAACGCCAACGAACCTGCGTCCCCCATAAATATTGATGCAGGTTTGGCATTAAACCACAAAAATCCAAGAACCGCCCCAAACGATGCACCCAACACAGGGTATAAACCACTGGCCGATGGTAAAAACATAACAGTATCCATAAATCCAATACGTGTTGCACCATACAATGCAACAACCAACACAACCAGTACCGGCATATATAATTTCGCCAACATTCCGTCCAGACCGTCTGTGATATTTGTCGCGTTTGCGCCACCACAAATCACAAAATACGCAAATACATAATACAATAACCCCAGCGGTAAAATAATCCCAGAACCAATCGCCAAAGAATATTCTGGAATATATGGTGGCATTGTTTTGTTAATTAAATACGCCAATATTATAACAAACACGCCTTCTATAATCAGACGCATTTTTGGTGACAGACCGTTTGACGCTTTCTTAGATTGCGATGTAACTTTTTTATAATCATCTGCAAACCCCAGCACACCAAACATTACCAAAGACATCAGTGCAATCCAACCCGGCAAATTATTATGCATTGGCATAAACAATATTGCGCCAACCAATATCGCAAACACAACCAAAACACCACCCATTGTCGGCGTTCCAGCCTTTTTACGATGTGCCACGGGTACATTTTCACTGATTGGCTGACCCCGCTTTTGCCATGTGCGCATCGCACGAATAAATGGGCGACCAAACAACAGCATTATCATAAATGCCGTACCAAAGGCGGCACCAAACTGCATCCAGCCACTTGCAAAAAACATTAATCCGTGGGATAAAAAATAATCGGTCAGCATAATACAACTCCTTGCCTTATTACACAGACCATTCTATCACAATAAAATATGAAAATAAACGTTATTTAATAATGTTTTCTAAAAGATTCCACCAACGAATGCACCGGACGCAGATTGCTTGGTTTCTGGGGCTGGATTTGGTTTTTGACCAGGCTTAAAGGCTTCACTTATAATAACGCCGTTCGGATCGGCAGATGCCGCAATCCCAGTGTTGCGATTAACACGCACAAACGTCATACCATCTGGTACGGAAAAAGGTTGATTTTTTTCGTTCGCCAGCGCAGTTTTCATAAAGTCCGCAAACACACGCGCCGCCATATGAGAACCAGCCCCCTTACCCAAGGTTTTTGGATTATCAAATCCCAAATATACCCCAGCAATTAAATTCTTGGAAAAACCAATAAACCAAACGTCTTTGACATCGTTTGTTGTTCCTGTTTTTCCGGCAATCGTATGACCAGATACACGCGCCTGTTTTCCAGTACCACGTTCAACCGCACCCTGTAAAATCGAAACCATTTGATAAAGACTTTGCGCATCAGACAATGGTTCTGAATTTTCAGACATTGTTGGTGGCATCAAATCCGCAGACCATTCTATTAATTCTGATGGTGCGCCACCAATAACACGACCATATCTGTCCGCAATATAATCGACCATACGTGGCTGAATCGCGTGTCCACCATTTACAAACGCAGAAT
Organism: Candidatus Enterousia sp.; assembly: GCA_045645065.1. Taxonomy (GTDB): domain Bacteria; phylum Pseudomonadota; class Alphaproteobacteria; order Rs-D84; family Rs-D84; genus Enterousia. The sequence continues at coordinate 57,800 of JAZRIB010000013.1, read as the reverse complement.
AACCCAATACTAATTTTTCCAACGTTGTTTCCCCAGACCCCAACGCCATAGATAAATTTATATTATTCATATCTGATGGATAAACACCGAAACGCTGGGCGGCTTCTATTGCATTCTGTTCACCAATACTTTGTACCAAACGCACAGTCGGAACATTACGCGATGTTTCCAGCGACAAGCGCAGTGGCACATCACCCAAGAATTTTTTATCATAATTTTCGGGTTTCCATTCACTTAGATCTGCACGAATTCCGACAATCGGTGCGTCCAACAATAAACTTTGCGGACTGTAACCACGTTCCAAAGCCGCCAGATAAACAAACGGTTTTATCGTAGAACCAACCTGACGATATGCCTGGGTTGCGCGATTAAAAGAACTTTCCTGGAAAGAACGTCCACCAACCATCGCAACAATTCGACCGGTGTGCGGATTCATTGCAATTAATGCACCTTGAAGTGGTTCTGAACCCTTATGATTCTTGTTATAGACATCCAATTCTTTGGCCAGCGCGGCGGTTGCTGCGCGTTGCAATTCTGGGTTAATCGTCGTTTTTATATATAAACCTTGGTTGTATAAAACCTCTCGCCCGAGGGTGCGCAATAATTGACGACGTACATCTTCGGCAAAATATTGAAAATCAGGTTCCATTTGAGCGGTAAATCCACTGTTAATATCTAATTCTTCAACCGCAGCCACATCCGCCTGGGCCTGGGTTATATAACCTTCTTGGACCATACGGCGCAAAACATAATTACGGCGTTCTATCGCATTTTCACGATTGTTTGGTGCCTTTGGTAAAGAGGCTAAAAATGCACATTGCGCCAATGACAATTCAGATACAGGCTTGTTAAAATACATCAGCGTCGCAGAACCAACACCATATGCACGCGCCCCAAGAAATATTTGATTCAGGTACAAAGTCAATATGTGTTGTTTAGAAAACGTTCGTTCCAAACGTAAGGCTAATATTGCTTCTTTTATCTTGCGCGAAATGGTACGTTCAGAAGACAAGAAAAAGTTTTTTGCCACCTGTTGTGTAATGGTTGACGCACCAGAAAAACTTGCATCATAGCCAATCATGCGCATAGCATTGTTTGTTGCAGCACGAATTATACCCTGGACATCAATACCAGGATGTGTCCAAAAATTTTGATCTTCGGCGGCAATAAAAGCATTAACCAACTGGGCAGGCATATCGTCATAATCAATAAACACACGACGTTCTTCGGCGTATTCAATTAACAAAGAACCGTCTGATGCATATAAGCGTGTTGCCACAGGTGGCGCATATGTCGCCAAATTTTTATAATCTGGTAAATCATTGCCGTATATTAAAACCAACGCTGCAACAACTGCAATCGCTGCAGTAAAACACCAAAATATGATATTAAAAAATATACGCAGAATCTTTTTGAATTTCATAGTATGTAAATTGTAAGACAAAGACATCTGTTTTGCAAGCATCAAAAAAAATCCCCGCAATTCGCGGGTGGATTTTTATTTTTTGTTTTTTGTTTTTGTCTTGAATTGAATGTCGCGCAAACGCTTGTATTCACCATTAAGTGCGCACAATTGTTCGTCCGTACCCATTTCAACAATTCGACCATCTTTGATTACACAGATGATATCAGCATCCAAAATAGTAGACAGACGGTGCGCAATCACGAATGTTGTGCGACCCTGCATCAGGTCTTTTAATGCGCTTTGAATCAATTTTTCGCTTTGCGTATCCAGCGCAGATGTCGCTTCGTCCAATAACACGATTGGTGCGTCTTTTAATATTGCGCGGGCAATTGCGATACGCTGTTTTTGCCCACCCGACAACAATCCACCACGTTCACCAACGCATGTATTGTATCCGTCTGGGAATTCCATAATGAAATCGTGGGCATTAGCAGCACGTGCTGCAGCAATTACCATTTCGTCCGTCGCTTTTTCGTTGCCGTACTTAATATTATCTGCAATCGTACCGTTGAACAAGAATACATCTTGGGAAACTTCTGCTATATTCTTGCGCAGTGATTTTAGCGTATATTTACGTATGTCACGACGATTGATTGTGATTTTTCCCATCTGAGGTTCATAGAAACGTTCCAGCAAATTGAACATTGTCGTCTTGCCACCACCCGATGGCCCAACCAAGGCACACACTTTACCAGCAGGCACATTCAGATTAATATTTTGTAACACCGGTTCGCCAGCATTGTATTCAAACGAAACATTATCAAATGCAACAGACATATTCTTAGATTTTAATTCAACCGCATCTGGTGCATCGACAATATCAGGCTTGCTATCCAGGAAATCAAACAAAATTTCTGCCGCTAATAATCCGTGCTGTAATGTATCGCCAGTACCAGTTATACTTTTTGCAGGTTTATACGCCGCAGTCAGCGCCAGCAAGAACGCTGTAAAATCACCGGTTGTTATTGCACCGCTGGAAATAAAGTGCCCACCCATAATCATCGCAATACACAAACCAATCGATATCATAAATTCCATTAATGGCGAACGCAAGGCGTTTGCCTGGGTACTTTTGTACGAATTAACAACAGAATTGTTTAACACACGTTCAAAATTTTTTGCTTCGCGATTTTCATTTGCAAAAGACTGAATTGTTTTAATACCGTGCAACGTCTGGTTTAATTGTTGCGAAACATCGTTGGCAATACCAAATGATTGACGTGATAACTTGCGACGTCTGCGCATAATAACAACCATCGGAACCATAATGGCCGGCGTTAAGAACAACAACACCGCACACATTTGTGGCGCATAATAAAACATAAGTCCCAACGTCATCGCCAGTGTTGCAACATTTTGAACCAGTTTGATAACAGTATTTGTAACCAGACTTAATACCGCGCCCGATTGCACCGTGAAATAGTTCAAATTTTTCCCAATCCCGTCACCATAGAATCGCGCCAAGTTCATATGCGTCATATGATTATAAATCTTTTTTTGCAAATTTGCATGCGCCAGTAATCCCCCCTTAGACATAATAAGGGATTTTGCATATGTGAACGCACCCTTGGCACCGAATGCAATTATAACCTGGCCGCCAAGAAAATATATCGCCGCCATGCTTTTTTCAATAAATGCCTGGTCTACAACCTGTTGAACCAGGGTTATGGTATATGCCTCAGCCCCGGCGGCCAAAACAGTAAATATAATACCAGCAATCAGCCATTTTACATATGGACGTCCCACTTCTTGCCAGACGCGACCATACAAGGACCACTTAATACGACCGTTGGATTTGTCACCCTTAATAAAGGATTTTATTTTTTCAATAAATGTTTTTTTCTTTGCCATAGTGATTCTATTATAGGTTGTGTGTAAAATTCTGTCCAGTGTTATTTGGAACATCTTTTCTTTATATGTTGGCTTTGAATCAATCTGATAATAGACAGATAATCTTTGTGTTGGTCGATAAAAGAGTGTTTGCTGTTGGGGAATTCAACAAATCTGAACATGTGTCCGTTTGGACCGCTGGCTAATATTTTGTGTACACTTTTTAGCATTTCAACTGGGGACTTTCTGTCGCGGCCACCACCAACAATTGTGACGGGAATGTTGTATTGTGACATTAGGTCGGGGCGAAAATTAGACGTTTCCATATAATCATAAAATTCGGGCAATATCGTCACATATCGCATACAGTTATTTTGGGCGATGTTGTGTGGACTTATCAATCCCATTGGCGTTTTTGCAAATTCTTCATCAGTAATATTGGGGGAACAATGGCGAACCTTGTATACGGATTTAATAAAATCGTGCCATTGTGTTGTACACCAGGGGGCAAATAAAATCGCCGCCGACACACGCGGTGTTTTGTTTTCTTTTATTCGCTTGTTAAATATCTCGATTGCACCGGTTGCGCCCGCAGAATGTCCAATAAGGCACGTCCATTGGTCGCGACATTGCTCTTCGATTAAATCGATGCCCATATCCATTAATTTGATAAATTCTGGGAATGTGTTGCGGGCGGCCAATGCTGGGGTAACTTCTGGTTTAAAGTCCCCCAGAAATGTTGTGATTGAATAAACATTAAACTTCTTGGTCAGGGCCCAGTATGTAATTACCTTCATTAATGGTTCTATATCTGCATTGCTGGCCAGACCTGGCGCTAATATAATATTGCCATTTGGCTTTTTGCCATTGTCCAAAATGGGGCTGTAATGGGTAATATAGCCAATAGTCGCGTTTTCCGAACGCGAGCTGTATTCCAATCGCCATTTAAAAGTTTTTTCTTTTAATTCAGGCAAAAGTTCATAGAAGTTTGCCGGAATTTGGTATCTAGAATTCATAATGTTCAGATTTTAAGGGACAAAAAATATTTGTCAACAAATAAAATGCAATTTTCTGTTGACATTTGTTTTTAAAACGTATAAAATTCGTTCGCTTTCAGAAATGAAAGTGCAAAGTTTTGGGGTCATAGCTCAGTTGGTAGAGCACCTGCTTTGCAAGCAGGGGGTCGTCAGTTCGAGTCTGATTGGCTCCACCAAAACAAAAATGGAAGGGGATGCAAATCCCCTTTTTAAGTAAAACAAAGAATAAATTGCGTTAAAGGGGGTGAATACATATGGTAAAAGTTCTGGTTCGCGACAACAACGTTGAACAGGCACTGCGTGTTGCAAAACGTAAATCACAGAAAGAAGGTCTGTACCGCGAAATGAAAGAACGTCAGCGTTATGAAAAACCAACAACAAAACGCAAACGTTTAAAAGAAGAAGCCGTTCGCAACGAAAAGAAACGTCAATCAAAACAGCGTATGGTTTTCGGATTCTAAATCAAAAAAATCCCCTTTTGGGGATTTTTTATTTCTTGGTTCGCCTTGGCTTCTTTTTTTGTGATGTACCCTTATCTGTAACATCATCACCCAAAATCTGCATTTGCATTTGAAGAATTGTATTTTCTTTGTCTTGGACTCTTTTTAACAGTTCAGAATTTTCAAGTTTAATCTTTTCCAATTCTGCACGACTAAGCACAACTTGATTTGCCATTTTCTGGCGACTTTTACGATTCAATACAAAACCGACCAACACACCAAACGTTGCACCAACAGACGCGCTTAAAACATCAAAAAGTGTATCTATAACAGCCATAGATACACTTTAACATTTTTTGCATCAATGTTGCACTAGGCATCTTTTCGCATACCTGTTTTGCGATCAATCCAGACCTGTTCGTCTGCGATATCCATCATTGGCAAATCAGATTTACTGTCTGAATAAGAACGAACAACATGCGGTATAATTTTGTTTTGACGCGCCCATTCGTCAAGCGCATAAACCTTGTTCAGGCCCCAGCACAAATATTCATATTTCCATGGTCGATTCTTTTCCATACGAGATGTCAAAACAACATCAAATTTCATATCACGAACAAGATACGGCACCAGATAATCCGTACTGGCTGAAATCAAGACAACCGTACGACCCGCATCACGTTCAGATTGAACACGTTCTTTGGCCCAGCCAAATCGTTCACGTTTGTGCAACTTGATAAATTCAGGAGCAAATTTTTTCACCATATCACGTGTCAAAAACCGACGAATATTTTCACGCCACCAAACACCATCTGGTTTTACCCAACGCGCAACAGCACACACGCCCATCAACGGTAAATAAAACCAAGGTCGACAAGAATGCTTGAAACAATATTTGGCAAATTCAATATTCGAATCACGCGCAGACAACGTACCGTCAAAATCAAAAACAACTATATCTGTTTTTCGTAACATATTTTTCCCTTAACATTTATTGAATCAAACTATACCAATGATTTTATTAACACGCAAATAATAAAAAAACCGGCAACGCCGGTTTTTTATTCTGCTATTATCGGTTCTGTGGATGCTGAATCACGTACAGCATCGGCACGCGCAGCCGTCTCTATTTGTAACAACTGATTTTCTAGCGCTGTGCGTTCAGATGATTTATAACCTGTTTCAGTTGCACCAGAATCATTTGATTTTTTTTCTGAATCACTGCTGACCGCTGGATTAATCAGATTTTGAAAAATCTTGATACTTTCAATTGAGGCCGCACGATCACGTGCCAACAATTTATTTGGTGCACCAGGAACAAACCATTCATCAAGTTTTGCAGCCGTATACTGCATAACAGGACGCGTACGTGAATATTCAAGCCACCGTGGTAAATGCATAGAATCCGAATAATACCACAACAGTACCCAATACACACCACCCATTACAACAATTCCACGGATTATACCAAATATTATCCCCAGTGTGCGATCTGTTATCTTCATCACACTGTCATGAATTCTGTCGCGCAATTTTTGGTTCAGGAAACCAACCAATATCAAAATAATAAAAAATACAATAAAATACGACGCAATCAATGTGCCAACAGTTGACGACGATAAATCAAACCACGATTGCAGCAATTTATCCAACCATGGTGATGCGAAGCGCGCAGCAATCGCAGCAACAACCCACGACAACGTTGCAATCGTTTCAAAAACACCACCACGAACAAATGCCCAAATTGTGGATGCCAGAACGACACCCACATAGACATAATCAAGCGAAGTTAAATCAAACATATACTTTTCCTGATTCGATTGATGGCTTATTATTTCTTGTCTTTACGAACCAAAACAAATCCCAGACCCGCAACCAATACAATTAATAAGCCCCAGAACATTATGCTAGACGAGCCAGGATTTTTTTTTTGAGCTTCTACTGAAGCTGTTTCAACAGGAGCTGTATATTCTGACACCGTTGCTTTCTTGTCTGCGTTTTCGGATTTGAATTTTTCTGCATCTTCTTCCATTGCTTTTTTATTTTCAGCCGCACTTGCTTTGTCGGCATCGCTTAAATCCGCTTCGACTGCTTCGCGTAATTCAGTCTGCATAAAATCAGCATAACCCTGGAAGCATTTATCACCAACAGTTAATACAGGCACACCACCAGATTCATATTCACATTTTGTTAATGTTGCTTGGAACTTTTCCATGTTGGCTTGGTCCATAACGTTAACTTCTGTAACAGAAATCATTGGATATTCATAAACCAAGTTCTGGGAAATAAATTCACGTGCGTGATGACAATGTGGGCATGTTGGGGAATAATATACTGTAATATCGGCCGCAGATGCAGCGCCAACAAATGCCAATCCACACAATGCAAACAATGCTGATAATTTTTTCATTTTTTCTCCTTTTGATATTTAGATGTTTTGATTATAGAAAAGTTTATTTTATTAACGCAAGTAATTTTTATATTTTTTTGTTAATTCATTCCTGTTGCTTTTTTATGACGCACCACCCAACATAAAAAAATCAAAGGAGATAAAATATGTTCACACTGGCGCAATTCCCATTACCATATACATACGACGCATTAGCACCATATATGTCCCAAGAAACACTGGAACTGCATCACGGCAAACACGTGGCAACATATATAAAAAACCTGAACGAGTTAATTCAAGATACACCATACGAATCGGTGTCTTTATATGAAATCATAAACACATCAACACGCGACAACAATAATCCAAACGCACAAAAAATATTTAACAATGCCGCCCAGGTGTTCAATCACGATTTCTTTTTCAGCGGAATGTGTCGGGATTGTGGTGGCGAAATTCCGACCGAGATTTCAAATGCGTTTGGTGGGGATGAAAATTTTCGAAAACAATTCAAATCTGCGGCGACCAGTTTGTTTGGCAGTGGTTACACATGGCTGGTGCGCGATGGCAATGAATTAAAGATTATAAACTTACCCAACGCAGATACACCAATCGCACACAATATGAAACCTATATTAAATTTAGATGTATGGGAACATGCGTACTATGTCGATTATCAAAATCGTCGCGGCGATTTTGTTGATACATATCTGAACCATTTGGTTGATTGGGATACCGTCGCAGAAAATTTGAAGCAGTAAAACCACTTGTTCTGCATTATTTTTTGTTGAATCAAAAACTTATTATTCTATAATTACAATATGTCTGCTTTATTATAACACAAAAAGAAGGAGACAAAAGATAAACACAGACCTTATGTGCCAGAACCTGGATCCAAATTCCATAAAAACACACAAAAACAAAGTAATCGTTTTCGACATAGTATGCATTCCTATTCTATGTTTTTGTCCAATCAACATTTTGCTCGCGTTCATTAGTTTTATAAAAAAAAGGAGGAATTCATGTTAAAAAACAAAGTTCTGACCCCGGAAATTATAGATTCAATCGACAATACAATTCGACTGATGAAAGAATTAAAAACAGATAACGAACAAGATAAAAAACATATTGAGGGGCGGATTGCCGCGCTGGAATGGATAAAGACTGGTCAGGGCGGAAAAATTATTGTAAATATTCCTAAAAAAAGTGAATAAAAAAATCCCAATTCTGGGATTTTTTTATCTGTCATAAATCACCGGGGTTTTGTTTATTGTATAAACACGCCCATCATTTTCAGTGTTGAAAAAGATATATATCACATTTGTAATATTATCTGAATCCCATATATTTACATCATCTATAATTTGCCGTGATGTATTATGCGTAAACACAGAATGAAACGTATTATCAAACACACGCGTATACGCATCTCTAAACGAAGGACTTAGTATTGTATTCATCAACACGATACCATTTGGCGCAACACGTGATTTAATACGCGACATAAATTCAGACGTTATTAACCCTTCTGGGATTTGAAACGAATTAGAATAAACATCCAGCAAAATAATATCATACTGTTCGGGCGTATTCTTCAAGAACTGGGACGCATCTTGAACAACGAATGTTTTATTGGCACTTAATTTCTTGCCCAAGAAGTGTTTTTCAGACACATCTTTTAACGTTGGTTCTATATCTACAAAAGTATATTCATGAAACGTATCGCGCAGGCCTGCTGTAAAACCACCCGCCCCCAGAACCAGTATTTTACGCGGTCTGTCATTTGGTAACGTGTAAATAAAATTATCATTGATAAAATTAATATATGGCGCACCACTGTCATCCCCAGCATTATACACAGACATCGCCAACCGATTCATATCCAAAACACGTACATTACCATATTCCCCAACAGATATTGTCGAATTTGAATTATTAACCAATATTCCATATTTTGAATACTGAACATAATCACTGTTTATATAACCGCCAAACAACAGCAATCCCCCAGAAATCAACCATACCCAAACACGCCGATATGACAACAACGCACAAACACATCCCAACAATATAACCAGACCAACCGTATAATTCACCCCTAAAAAAGGCATCATCACCAACGTTGTCAGCATTGACGCCACCACAGAACCGATTGTGTCAACCGCCATAATGTTACCTGTGTTGTTTGTGTTTCGAACCTGTAACAGACGCGACAACAACGTTGTATTAAAACCAAACAAAAACGGACCAACCGACAAAAACACAAAAGAATAAATAAATGTCTGGAAAACACTGGACGTTATGCCCGCATTATACATCAGCGCAAAATAGGTTGTTACAAACGGAAAACTGGCTGCAAATAATGCCAACGCAGATATAAACAAGAAACTGGCACTTAAAAATTTTGGAATATATTTGATACGTACACGTTGCGAATTACCAAGCCAATATCCCAACGACATAAACCCCAGAAACGCCCCCATAATAATACTTGTTATCACTGGACTGGACCCGACCCAGAACGACAATTGACGCAACACAACCAATTCCAAAGACAAACTGATAAAACCATTAAAAAAAATCAAGGCAATTAACCAATTTCGTGATTTCTTGTTCATTGTAATCTCCGTCCCTTGCTTCAAGACTACATGATACAAAAAAACGCAATTTTTAGCAATAATTAATGCGCATTCATCAATCTGATATCATCAAATTCAGGATACCTGTTAAACATGGCGCGCGCAAATGGACATATTGTTATGATACGACGATGTTGCAACCGCGCCAGTTCTGCTACGTGCCGAATCAAATTCAACCCTATACTTTTTCCACGATACGGTACAGCAACCCCTGTATAATCAATAATCAACTTGTCCATACCGATACGAACATACGTTACCTGGCCTATAATTTGACCACGCAATATCGCATCAATGCCTGTACCATCCTCTGACGGCAAATATTGAATATCGTTTAACATAAATGCCCCCCATACTTACCAAGTGTACCATGCTGGGTACATATATGCACTATGATTGTATTCAATAAAAAATGGGGGAAATCCCCCAAAAAAAACAGTTATTTTAACGCATCAAAATTTTTCCGAATAATTTTACCACTGCGCCTCAGTGCAGCACTTTCCGTCGATGTCATACGTGGCATCAACGTAGTTATTACACCACCATGTCCTACAATTCTTGGCAACGAAATTGCTAACGCACTGGTACCAACGCCGTTCACAATACTGACCGTCAAAATTCGCCGTTCATCATTTATAATACAACGCAACAAATCTGCCACAGCCGCAGCAATCCCATCCCACGTCGCACCACGACCACGAATAATTTCATACGCAGCATTTTGAACACGATGTTCAATCGTTGCACGTGTTGTTGCCGGCAAACTTACCTTTGCTTGACGACAGAACGTATTCAAATCAACCGCCCCAATTGATGCAGACGACCAATTAATCATACTGCTGTCACCATGTTCACCCAACACATACGCGTTAATTGATTGCGTCGACACAGACAAATGACGAGATAATATCGCACGCAACCGCGCAGAATCCAACATTGTCCCCGTTCCAATCACACGTGAAGCTGGCAATTTTGATAATTTCTGTGCCAACATAACCATAACATCTAAGGGGTTTGTGACAATAATTAATGTTACATGTTTTGAATCAACATTTGCCATAACGCGCGGAACAATATCCGATATTACAGTGGCATTTGCTTTTAATAAATCTGTACGCGTTTCCCCAGGCTTTTGATTCGCACCAGCCGCAATAATAACAATATCAGAACCACGAATTCCACGATAATTATTTACTGCTGTAATTTTTACATCGTATGAAAACGCAGACGCGTGTCCTAAATCCTCAGCCGCTGCATAGGAACGCACATTATCACGATCATATAATACGATTTCATGAACCAAACCTGTGTTCTTGACCGCCGTTGCCACAGCGGCACCAACAGAACCGATTCCAATAATTGCAATTTTCATAAATTCTCTCTCTTGCTGTGTTATTAGTAATATTATATCACAAAACACCCCAATTATGTATGTGAATTATTTTCATAATAAAAACCCGCCATTTGGCGGGCTATTGTTCTAGATTTTTGCACGAACTTCTTCGACTTCATAGCATTCAACGCGGTCGCCTTCTTTTAAGTCATTATACTTATCAAACGACATACCGAATTCAACACCACCAGATACTTCTTTGACTTCGTTCTTTTCACGACGCAGTTCGCCAATCTTGCCATCATAGATAACAACATTGTTGCGTAGTAATCGTACAAATGCATCTTTTTTAATTGTACCTTCACTCATACGGCAACCCGCAACACGGATACCTTTGCCGACTGTGAACAATGCAATAACGTCTGCATATCCGATAAAGTTTTCTTTGCGTTCTGGTGCCAATTTACCAGACAAGATTTCTTTGATTTCATCTGTGATACGATACACGACGCTGTGATAACGAATATCAACGTTATTGTTACGTGCCATATCACGAACGACTGAATCAGCACGAACGTTAAACGCAATTACAACTGCGCCCGATGCTGTCGCCAGACGGATATCACCTTCTGTAATCTGACCAACACCAGATGACAAGATATCAACACCAACCTTGTCTGTATTAATATCTTTTAACATATCAACGATTGCTTCGACTGAACCTTGAACGTCTGCACGCAAAATGATTGGTAATATCAATTTTTTGGATTCATCACGTTTTGCAAACAATTCTTCCAGACTTGAACGTTTAACAGCGTTTGCTTTGTCTTTGGCTTGTTGTGCGCGATACGCAGCCACTTCGCGTGTCTGGGCATCTGTTTCCATAACGCGCAATTCGTCACCCGCATTTGGCACAGAATCCAATCCCAATACAACAGCAGGCTGGCCTGGTTTAACCGATTTAACACGCGCGCCATCAGAACCGATTAATCCGCGTACACGACCAAATGTTTCACCAACAACAAATACGTCGCCGATTTTTAATGTGCCTTGGCGCATCAAGATTGTTGCAACTGCACCCAATCCTTTTTCCATTTTTGCTTCGACCACATATGCGACCGCTGGCATTTCTGCATCGGCCTTTAATTCCATCATTTCAGCCTGTAATAGAATCGCTTCTTCTAATTTATCCAAACCAATTTTCTTGGTTGCAGAAATTTCAACACATTGAACATCGCCACCCATTTCTTCGACCTGAACTTCCTGTTGCAACAGATCCATCTTAACACGTTGTGCGTTCGCTTGTGGTAAATCGATTTTATTAATTGCAACGATAAATGGCACGCCTGCGGCACGAATATGATTAATCGCTTCGATTGTTTGTGGCATGATTGAATCATTTGCAGCAACCACCAATACAACGATGTCTGCCATTTGTGCGCCACGCGCACGCATTGCTGTAAATGTTTCGTGTCCCGGTGTGTCCAAGAATGTAATCATTTGACCGGATTTAGTCTTAACTTCATACGAAGAAATATGTTGTGTAATACCACCCGCTTCGCCGGCAACAACGTTTGCGTTACGGAACGCGTCCAGCAACGATGTTTTACCATGGTCAACGTGTCCTACAACAGTGACAACCGGGGCACGTGGTGTCATTTTTTCTGGGTTTGGTTCGCGTTCTAGTTGGTCGGCATATGGTTTAACAACAACACGTTTGACCGTTGCGCCAAATTCAGACGCAATTAATTCAGCCGTATCTGCATCAATAGACTGATTCATAGATACCATCATACCCATTTCCATCAGTTTTTTGATAACATTTCCAACTTTTTCCGCCATCGCGTTTGCTAAATCTTTGACAGTAATTGTGTCGCCTAATGATACAACATGTTCAACCTTTTGTGGGGCAGAAAACACCGCACGTGCTTTTTCACGAAAACGTTTCAACGATGCCTCAGACCGGCGACGATTTGCACCGCGCAGACCGATTTCGTCATCATCTTCGTCCCCGCCCATAACAATATCGTGAATAGAAATTTTTCCAGATTTTTTGAAATCTTTCTTAGAGTGTTTATTTGGACGTGTGTCTTCGTCATCAGAATTGTTTCGTACACGACGATTTGCACCAGCCACCGCATTATTTGTAAATGTTTTTTGTGCGGAATGCGTTTGTTTTTCACGTGTTTTGACATCTTCTTCGGCATCTGGCACAGTTGATGTATTTTCACGTGCAGCCAACTGTTCGCGTACATGTTCATATTCGCGTTCTTCGCGTTCGATTTCGGCGGCGCGTTTTGCTGCGGCCTCACGTTCTGCTGCTTCGCGTGCCTTGCGTTCTTCTTCGCGAGCCTTAGCCGCAGCCAGTACAGCACGCAGTTTTTCATCTGCTGCATTTTTAGGTGTAGCAGATGGTGTTTTAGGTTCGTCGCGCAATTCGTTATTATTTGGTGCAACGACACGACGACGGCGTTCTACGAACACCGCGTCGCCCTTTTTGCTGTGTACTGCGTCAATTGTAACAGATTTTCCAAGTGTCAGTGTTGCCATTAAACTACTCCACTAAATAAAAGATTATTCTTCGTCCTGGGTTATGCCGTATGCAACTTCGCGTGCCTTCATAATGATGCGACCTGCCAAACGGTTAGACATATTGTCTTCGCCCAAGATTTCAACCAATTCATCAGATGCTAAATCCGCCAAATCGTCCAGTGATTTGATACCTGCTGCACCTAATTGCATAATTGTTGGGCGTTTGATAAACGTAAATGTTAACAAATCATCAGACATACCCAATTTATGACCCGCAACCAGATAATCTTGTTCGATTTTGTCCAGATAATCTTTTGCGCGTTTCTGTAATTCAGCCGCCAATTCAGAATTAAATCCTTCGATTGATTCCAATTCAGCACTGTCTACGAATGCGATTTCTTCGATTGTACGGAAACCTTCTGTAATCAACAGATGTGCAATCATTTCATCAACGTCCAGACCACTGATAAACAATTCGGTTTTTTCTTTGAATTCTTTGGCGCGACGTTCTTGTTCTTCGGTTTCGTTCATAACATCGATATTCCAGCCTGTCAATTGTGAAGCCAAGCGAACATTTTGACCGCGGCGACCGATTGCCAACGATTGTTGATCTTCGGTAACGACAACGGCGGCGGTACGTGTATCTTCGTCAACGATGATTTTTGCAACTTTTGCAGGCTGCATTGCATTAACGATAAACACCGCTGGGTCTTCGGAATATAAAATAACGTCAATTTTTTCACCATGACATTCGTTAATAACCGGCTGAATACGTGTACCCTTAATACCAACCGTCATACCAACTGCATCAATTGATGGATCAGCCGTTTCAACAGCGATTTTTGCGTGTGAACCAGGTGCACGTGCCACAGATTTGATTTTAATAATCCCTTCATAGATTTCAGGCACTTCTTGAACAAACAGTTTTTCCATAAACATAGGATGTGTACGGGTTAAGAAGATTTGTGGACCTGAATTAGAACGTGAAACATCCATAATTAATGCACGAACACGATCACCAACTGTTAAACGTTCGCCTGGGATTAATTCAGAACTTTTAATATAGCCTTCTGCTTTGCCGTTAATATCAACAAATATGTTACCGAATTCGATACGTTTAACAACACCGTTAACGATATCGCCAATATTGTCTTTGAATTCTTCGAATTGGCGTCCTTTTTCAGCATCACGAACACGTGCAGTCATAATCTGTTTTGCTGTCTGGAATGCCATACGTCCGAATTCAGGTTCTGGCAATTGGTCTTCGACAACGTCGCCAACAACGGGTGATTTTGCATATTTTTTTGCCTGGGCAACCGTCAACATTGTGTTTGGATTGTAATCTTCGCCCGCGCTTTCTGGGGATTCTATAACAGTAAACAAGCGTTTAACATAAATTGCACCATTTTTACGATCAATATTTGCAACAATATCAAATTCTTCGCCATATTTATGTTTTGCGATTTTTGCGATTGCCGCCTCTAACGATTCAATAACAATTTCACGTTCAATCATTTTTTCCTGGGCCAGAGAATCGATGGCTAGCAGTAAATCCTGGCGCGGCATTGAAACAAAAGACATTTGTTTTACTCCTTGCTGTTTGTTTATCTGTTTTTATTAAAAGGCGGGGTTCTTGCAACCCCGCCCTTAAAAACTGTTTTAAGAACACCTGTATTTTAACACCGAATCGAACAAATGCAAGGAAAAAGTAGAATATTATTTGACGGTTGGGCTTTTGGGTTTTATACTAGTGGGCATGAAGATTATTAATAAGTATTTTTTGCGACAACTGATTGCAATATTTGTTATGTTGCTTATGGTGTTAACAGGATTGTCATGGATGGTTCAGATTATGTCTATGATGAAATTCTTGTTGAATTATGGTGTTAATCTTAGCAGTTTCTTAGGATTAACAGCATTGATGATACCGTTTATAATGTCTATTATCATTCCATTTGTGACCTTTATTGCGGTTATTTTTATCTATAATAAAATGATTGCAGATAACGAAGTGACCGTTATGGCGGCTTCTGGGTTTTCACCAAAACAAATTGCGAAACCAGCCTTGTGGATTGCGGGTGTGTTAACTGTGTTGCATTTGATTTTAAGTGTTTGGTTGGTTCCAATCAGTCAATCTAAATTCTATGATACACAATGGAATTTGCGATACGGTATGGCGCACATGAAATTACAAGAAGGGGCGTTTACAGAATTAAACAACGGTTTGGTTGTTTACGTTGACAAGGTTTCAGGTCATGATTTAGCGCACGTTATGTTGTCTGATCGTCGTGATGCAAACGCATGGCAAACAATATTTGCAGAAAAAGGAAAATTGGTTTCAACTGCGCGCGGTTTGTCTATTGTTATGACCAATGGCGCATTACAAGCAACTGGAAACGCCATGGTAACAGGGACGTTTGATACATTTGATATGGATTTGAACGTTGTAGACAAAGGTGGCAATACCGCATTCCGCGTTCGTCGCGTGCCGACATTGACATTAATTCAATCTGTTATTGATTCCCCCAGTGTCAAAAGACACAAGACGGTGTTAACAGAATTAGCAAATCGTATTTTGATGCCGTTTATGAATCTAATATTGGCTGCGCTATGTGTGTGTGTATTGTTGCGTTCGTCACTATTGCGTCGTCGCGCAAGTATGGCACCTGCTGTTGCGGTTGGTTTGATGGCGGTTGTTATGGCGTTGTTTATGACAGGTACAAATATGATTGCAAGTATAAGTGGTTTGTTCGTGTTGGCGGGGCTTGAATTTGCATTATTGGGTGTTTTACTATTTATATTGGCAAAAAAATGAGAACATTAACTGCGTTTTTTTCGTTGTATTGCTTGTCTGCGCTGTCTGCGGTTGCAGGGTTGTCTGTTGATGCAAACGATGCAAAAACCATAACGGCTGATAAAATAGAATACGACTTAAAAAATGCGACATTGAAAACATCTGGCCAGACTGAGATTGTAAATCAATCTGGGCAACGGATGACGTTGGTTGATTCATATATTTCTCAAAACGGTGAAAGTTTAACTGGCGATGATATTAAATTCTGGTTGGGTGATCATGTTTATATTGAATCTGCTAATATTGAACGTTCTGGTGATGTAACTGTGGCGCGCGATGCGTTGTTTACTGCGTGTGATAACTGTGATAGGTTCGGTGACGCATGGAAAATATCAACATACAAAATTGTCTATGAAATGAACGACCGTATGTTGCAGTTTTATAACCCTGTGATGTGGGCATATAATATTCCTGTATTATGGTTGCCGTACTTTGAAATGCCAGACCCGGCCGTTAAATACAAGACTGGATTTCTAACCCCTGATTTTGAATCTACGAATAAAATGGGTACCCAAATAAACATCCCATTATACGTTAATTTTTCAGATACACATGATATGACGTTCATATTGTCGTATTTGACACGTGAAAACCCATTGTTTCAGATAGAACATCGATTGAATGCGATGTATTCTGAATACGAAACCCAGGCGTCGTACACATATAACAAGGCTGGTGAAAGTCGTTGGCATATATTTAATGATGATGTTATTGAATTAGGGGACAATGCACGTGCGACAATATTTTTGGAACGTGCATCTGATAAAACATATTTGCAGAAATATGGATTTTACAATGACCAGCCATATTTGGATTCTGGGGCCAAGTTAGAATTGTTTAGTCAGTCTGCGTATGCTGTTGCTGATATGCACATATTCCAAGAATTACGTAGCGAAGACACATTAAATGAAAATAACAATACAACTATTACCAGTGGTAATATTTTACCAAACATTCGCGGTGTTTATCAAACGCAACCCTTGTTCCAAGAAACATATATGACATTTATCACAGACGTGCTGGGGGTGTCGGGGGATAAAATGTCGTCACAGCGTTTAACGGGTGATGTTCGCCTAACATCGCCATGGACACTGTGGGGGGGCAATCGTGTAACGTTAAGCCTTGATGCACGATATGATTTTTATCATTTTGACAAAACAGAAATGGATGATAATCAAATTTTTTCAGGATATAAAAACCGATTCTTGCCCAGCGGATATGTTGAATGGGGATTGCCTTTGTTTCGACCATCGCAAACATGGACCCAGGTTATTGAACCACGTGCCAGACTTACAGTTATGCGCCGTACAGATGAAGAATTGTTCGGTTTGAACAATGATTCTGCTGGAACATTTTTGTCAGATTCAACATTGTTTTCAGACAATCGTTTTTCTGGATATGATTTATGGGAAAATGGCACATTTGCGGACTATGGGGTACGATATGCTGCATTTAACAACATTGATGGAACAAATGCAGAACTGTTTTTTGGCCAAGCATATGATTTCACAGACCGTGCAGATACATTAGACATAAACAGCGGATACCATCATGGTGCATCGGACTATGTTGGGCGTGTTGGTTATAACAACAATAAATGGCTTGATATTGCGTCGCGTTTCCGTATCGACAAGGCAGATTTATCTTTGCGTCATATGGAAACATCTTTGCACGTTGGTGGAAGTAAAAACTTTTTGAATATTGGTCACATCTGGTCACAGCAATTCGAAGGCGTGATGGTAAGCGAAGATAATATAAACGAAATGGTTGTTGGGGCCGGAATTCAGTTGTCTAATCGTTGGGCGTTGCGCTGGAACGGCATATATAATATGACATTTGGTGATTTTCAACGACACACCGGCGGTGTATTCTATGAGCATCCGTGTTATTATTTATCTTTACAATATCGTCGTGATAACGCCGTCAAAGAAGACTATGAAGGAACGACTACTTTCCAATTCCGTTTTGGAATGAGTATTGATGGTCAAAGATATTAAAAAGCAAAGGACAGGACACAATGAAAAAAATATTGGTATTTTTATCAATGATTATATCAATGCCAACATATGCTGCGTCTGTGGTTGCAACCGTAAACGGTACCCCAATCACAGATACAGATATAACATCGCGCACAACATTGATGGCAAAACAGGGAAAAACATCATCTGATAATCGTCGCGTTGCATTGAACGCAATTATTGATGATGCTGTAAAATTGGCACACGCATCAAATTATGGTGTTGTACCCAGTGATGCGGATGTTGATAAAGAACTGAAAAAAATGAAACTGGGTGACTTAACAGCGGCTGAACGTGATATGGCGCGCAGTGCATTAAAATCTGAAATCGCCTGGCAGGTTATGGTTGCGCGTACAATCGTGCCAAATATTGATGTAACAGATGACGAAATAAATGCAGAAAAAATATCTTTGTCATCTGAACACGGTTTGCCCATAGAAATGACGATTGTTCGTTTGGTTGATATTCCAGATTCTGTTGCAAAAAAATTAACAACACCAAAATCATGCGACGATGCGATTAAGATGGCACAAGATTTAGGTGGTGCACCACAAAAATTTACAGCAATGCAATATGAACTGGCGGCGGATGTTCGTGAACGCATAGCAGGATTGAAAAAATTAACATGGTCTTCACGTGTTGATGGAAATATATTGCTTGTATGCAGTGCGAAAAAAACCAAAGAATACGGCGATTTAGATAATGTGATAAAACAAAACGCTGTGTTTAAGGCTGCAATGTTTCAGGCAGACCAGCAACTTAAACAATTACGTCGCAAGGCGGTAATTGTTATTAACGACGACAGATACAAGTTATAAATTATGACCAAGAAAATATTATTTAATTTATCAGATTCAGAATTAACCCAGTTTGTAGAATCATTGGGGCAACCAAAATTCCGTGCTAAACAAATTCGCGAATGGTTGTTACGTGGCGCGCCAGATGCGGCGTCTATGAAAAACATACCAGAAACATTAAGAAATGATTTAGATGCGGTGGCACAAACATTACCTGTTAAAATTATTAAAAAATTAGAATCAGCAGACGGTGAAACAACAAAATTTTTGCTGGAATTACATGATGGCGAAACGATTGAATGTGTGTTAATGCGCACAACATACGGCAACAGCGTTTGTGTCAGTTCCCAGGCCGGATGTGCAATGGGATGTCGTTTCTGTGCCAGTACTTTATTAGGTCTTAAACGTAATTTAACCGCAAACGAAATATTTGCACAAATATTGGTTGCACAGTGGGAATTGCGAAATGATAAATTCAGCGACAAACCAATTCGACCAAACGGTGACGCAAATAATAACGATGTTTCTCATATTGTTATTATGGGAACGGGTGAACCACTGCAAAACACAGAAAACGTAATTGATTTTATAGAACGTGCAAATCACGATATGGGAATTGGCTGGCGCCGGATAACAGTATCTACGTGCGGGATTGTACCTGGTATTGAACGGTTAATCGAATGGGGGCGGCCAATCAATCTGGCAATATCATTGCATGCACCATCAGATGAATTACGCTCGCAAATAATGCCGATAAATAATAAATATAAATTAAGCGATGTTTTAGACGCAGCGTGGCGTTTCACAGACACACACAACCGCCAATTAATGATTGAATATATACTGTTGGGACGGCGCACAGATAATGGCGAAATCGAACTTTATAACGCAACGCCAGAATACGCAGAAAAACTGTCTGAATTATTAAAGGGTAAAAATTGTATGGTCAATTTGATACCATGGAACGCAGTTGATGAGCGTGATTTTGCATCACCATCTGGTAATGCAGTACACAGATTCCAAGACATTCTGATAAAAAACGGAATTCACACACGTATTCGTCGTGAACGTGGTACAGATATTGGTTCTGCGTGTGGACAATTGCGATTAAATAATGCCAAGAAAAAATAAAATCCCCCATGCGGGGGATTTTTTATTTTAATTTATTTATTCCATACTGGTGGTGATGACGTCACCGTATTGACCGGCTTCTTCGCCACCGATATAGCAATAGATATGGTTGCCAATTTCATCCATAAACTTTTGATATGCAGCCTGTTGTGTTTTATCCAGATTTTCTTGCTGGATTGATTTTGTAGCAAAGTACGTCAACACGCCACCTGCAACCGCAGACACGCCACCGGTTACACCCGCCGCAATTTTGGTACCTTTTATTGTATCTGCTTTATCTTTTTCTTCACCTTTAACAGCTTCGCATGCCTCACCTAATGAAAGCAATCTATCTCTAACAACTTGTACAGACGGATTTGATTTTGTACAACTACCCGATTCCTTTTTATTTTTTTCGATACAATCTTCATATTCTTTATATTTGGATTCATAGTCGTCTGTTTCTTCTACTGCTTTTTGAATGACTGTTGAAACCACATCTAATTCTCTTGCAACTTTAATTGCATTATAAGCAGACGAAACTAAATCCGTTCCTGTATATTTCTGCACATCTGCCACATGATTCTTACAAAGATTAATCGCCCTTTCTGTGTTGCCTGCTTTTCTGTTCGGGTTCAGGCCGGATAATTTGCCAAATACGTCACCGTTTGCAATACCCGCCCCCAGATAAGCACCGCCAACACCAGATGCAACCGCACCCAATGGCGCCAACCACCATTTCAGATTTTCTTTCTGGGACAATTCCGCATTATTACGTGCATCTTCGCCAACGATTTTTGCAATTTTTTCAAGATCTGAACTGCTTATCCAACTGCCACAGGTGAAACTGTCGCCGGCGGCAAAGTATGCCGTTGCCCAATCTGCACCTTTGTTAATAGCATCCTGGATATCTTTGTTATCAGACTGAACATTTACACGTACACGACAGAACGAACCATACAAATCATTGCTGGCCACAAACTGGTTCGGTTTCAACCCAGCCGATGCATAATTGGTTGGAACTTTGTTATTTTTCAGTTTTGCCCACATAAATGTTGATGCCAAATCATTCTGACCCATGATTCCGCCAGAATTTGCCGACATACACATATTTTGCTGTTTCGTCAGTTTCGCATTATATTTTGCCTGGGCTTCGTATTCAATGTCCGAAATCAGTTCACGGAACAAAGATGTCGCCGCCTGGGTCGTCAGATATGTTTTATATGATTGATATACAGGTTCATCATATACGTCCGCATCAGCGTCCATTTGATAACAGATTCCTTCGTCCCCTTTGGAATTAGCACAAATTTGATTACCGTTGGCATCAACCTTTTGTACGGTTTCTGTATCAACTGTTACAGATTTAGAACCACCCGCATCAATCCAGCCATCACGAACAGACGATGATGCGCCCCAATTGTTTGTTAAATTTGCACCCTGGGCCAGACGCGCCTGTTCTATTTTCAGGTGTTCATCACAAACATCAGCCCCTTTGACGGTTTCCATACATAGCCCTAATACGATTGTGTAATCCAGTACACCGCCAACCTTGTTCATTGATTTGTCAAACGCATCATCACCAGATTTAGTCAAATCAGATAAAATATCTGTACGATTGCGATAGCAATTTACGTAATCGATGCCACACATTGTCTTGACACAACTTTTTGCGACGGATTGGCATTGTTTCTTCATTTCTGCAATAGCAGACATACTGTAATTATTCGCCAATGTTGAATTCAATGACGCAACAACACCGATTGGGTCTTGTTTATTTGTTTCGTCATATTCTGGGAACAATGTATCAAATACACCATCGTTTAAGTATGAATATGAATACGCTTCATTTTTAACCGCAGAATACGCATATTGACAATTCGTGTCTGTATTCACAATTGATTCACATCCACGTTTAATTTGTTCACGTACAGATTCTTTGTTAATAGATTCGTTTTTACCATCAAACACAGATGTATAACAGACCGAACCAATTCCTTCGCCACAGGTACGCATTGCGCATGTACGGATTGTGTCGGCACATTTATCCTTAGCACGGGTGTCAAATTTCTGCATAATATCTTGAATCTTGGAATCTACGTATTTTTTACGCTGGTCGATTGCCGCATCAAAAACTTCTTCTTGGGTGTCGATATCGGCTAATTCACCCTTAGTCGGTGTTTTTTCACGGAATGTCATATGACAATACTTGTTTGAACCAATTGTATCCAAACAAGACGTTTTCAAGAAACGATTTACATCTGTTTTTGAAACAGTTCCTGTGGATGTAGCGCCCTCTTCTATGTATGTAGTGTTTTCTGGGGTTTCAGATGCCAAATTCGCAGCAACAACCATATCCAATGTTGACCCTTCGATACAACGGAATGGGTTGGCTGCACATGCACCCAAGAAACACTGTTCTACAACCTTGTAACATGTAGAAACAGCATTTAACGCCGCCAGTTTTGCACCATCTTCTATCATAGATGATACACGACCATTAATTGTTGCACTGGACGGTGTCCATGGATACACACCAAACAATTCTTTGACCCCGGCACTTTGACAACGCGCCAATGTTGAATCACAGAACAATGCCTGCTTTTTGAAATCTTTGGTTGTGGTGCACAATTCAAAATCTGCACCGCAAACACTGTCTTTTTGCAAACATGATGTATAACGTTTTACGCATGTTGATGTATCATACTGGTTATTAATCGCCGCCGCAGATACCCATTGACCCATTACACTGCCATCGGTTGGGTATGTATAATCTAGAATTTCACCAGTCTTGGAATCTTGGGTCTTGATTGCGCCCAAAGACGCAACCGCAGATGTCCCAAACAAATTAGATATTCCAGATGATGAACACTGGGACAAAACGTTCAAACACTTTGGCATTTGACCGTGGAACAATTTACGGGTTGTGCATTCCTGAAAATCAGAACCACAAACTTCGTCTGATTTCATACATTCGGTGTATGCTTCGACACATTCAGAATCAGATATCCCAGACGATGTTGTACCAACCGTTGTGGATGTACCTGAATTTACATATGCCGTCAGCGTTGGCAAACGACGCGACGCCGTGTTTGCAACCGCCGTTACACTGGGGCGCGCAGTTACCGCAAAAGCCGCAGGAATTACAGCAAAAACAGCCAAAACACTTACCGATTTTTTAAAGAATGACATTCCCATACTCCATATACTTTTGTTTTATTTTAACATAAAACCAACAATTTGGAAAGTAAAAAATTGGCGCTTTGGTTGGTAATTAGGGATAAAACAAATACATTTATCCGATTTCTTCGACCAGATATTTTAATTCAGACATATCGTCTGGTATGTGCGTTTTGAAACGCATAAGTTCGCCAGTCGTCGGATGCACAAATTCCAATAATTCGGCATGCAACATTTGTCCGTCATGTGTGCGTATGAATTCCAATAAATCTGCATCACGAACCGAACCTAAACGCGCAGAACCACGACCATAAATTGGATCACAAACAACTGGAAATCCGTGCGACGACAAATGAACACGTATTTGATGTGTGCGCCCCGTCATTAAAGTACAACGAAACTGGCTGATACCTGAACGCGGAAACACATTTATCACAGCAACATCTGTATGCGCAGGTTTGCCCCCAGTTTTAACCATTGTCATTTTTTGACGATTGCGCGATGAACGGGCAATGTTGCCAGTGATTGTCGCACTTTCCCAATTTGGAATTCCCCATACAAAACATACATATTTACGGGTTAAATCGTGTTCTGAAAACATTTTGACAAGCGCGCGATACGCCACATCTGATTTAGCAAACACCATGACGCCACTGGTATCTTTGTCCAGACGATGAACAACCCCGGGACGTGCATCACCACCCAACATCGACAAATGGGTATGCGCTAAAATATTTTGAACCAATGTCCCAGTCTTGTTCCCCGCAGACGGATACATAACCACACCACGCGGTTTGTTAATCACGATAATATCATCGTCTTCGAACAAGATTTCCAAATCAAAATCAGACGAAATGTTTTCAGTTGCCACATCTGTCACAGGTGTCGGCATAACCACAGAAAACACATCGCCAACACGCGTTTTTTCAGAAAACTTAATCGGTGTCCCAGAACGCGTTACGTTGAATTTTTGGATTTCACTGCGTGAAAATTCAGGCATTTGGTTGGACAAAAACTTATCAATACGAACACCAACATTTTCGCTATCTACAACAAATTCACGAACATCTGACATATAAAAAAATTCCTTTATTCATAATCATCCCAATCGGGCCCACGCGTGCAATCAGCCAAATCTATTTCAAAATCACGTCCACCGTCACTATGAATCTTGCACGTCATGATACCTGTTGTTGTCTGGTCGTCCGCATCACGTGACGCATGAATCCATGCAAAATTTATTGTCTGGGGCGCAGCAATACACGCCAAGCGTAGACGATGTGATGATTCACCATTGGGGCTTATCCATGCTTGAACACTGTCGCCCAGACCATAACACGGAAAACCGTCCAGATAATACACCATCAAACCACGGCCAATCAATGATGATTTACCACGAAACGTACCATGATATTCATTTAACATACGACCTGTGACCGCTTCCCAATCAGTACTGGTTGAAAAAATCGATACGCGTGGCGCAAGACTTTCAGACGACGCACCAAACGCAGATACAGCAAAAAAACAACCAAACAAACACGCTAGTATTTTATTTATCATTTTTCCCCCCATCTACAATCAAACGCGCATCTATACTTTTTATATTTGATGATACAGGTGCAGACAAAGTGTACTTAAAATCCGATGTCGCACCCGCATCAATCAATGTCGCAGACGGCATAAATTTCTGGTGCGATATGACACGACCATCTGCATCACGCAACACAATCATAACGTCTGGCATACCGTAAATATCAGACGTTTTGTTGGTAACAGTACCCGAAACAACCAAATGACGAACACCATCGTCATTTGTTATGATTTCATGCCCAGATACACGTGCAATCAATGGTGCATCACGGTCTGGGTCTGGTTTATGTGTAACAACAATCGCAACCGCAAATACAATTACCGACAACAGTGCGCACAACGATGCAAAAAACATTAAAAATGCATTTTTACGCGCTGGGGCCGGCACAGTCCAAGTGTTGCCACAAATCGCACAACGAACAGACGAACCTGGACGTGACTGAACGTTATATTCTGTCTTGCAAAAATCACATGTTATTTTCATATCAACCCACTTATACCACAAATTATTATAATTTCAACAGGCTATATTTCGCACGAACACGCACCTGAATTTCACGAAGCGCATTCATAAAATCGCCTGCTGTCGCATTCTTGTTTGCGACAACACCACCAAACAATTGCGTACTGTCTGTGCCGGATACACGTTCAAAACGTGATGCAAGTGTCGCCAAACGATTAAGTTCCGCCAGCGTTACATCTGCAAAGTTTGCAGTAGACGACGCAACATCCCAATAATAGTTTTTATTACGAGAATCTTCGATTCTGTCATACACAACCAAACGCGGTGTAATTGAACCCGCAAAACCAACCGTCGTATAAATCGCTTCTATACGACCAGAAATCATATCCAGCGCACCTGCAACCTTTAATATCGCAGGCTGTTCACGATAACTGTCATCATAGGCATCAATCGACAGCCCAGACAATGTCATTGTCGTAGTCCATAAATCACCAACAGTAAACGATGCAAATTTCCCAATGTCTGCCAACAAGAATTTACCAGAAACATCCATCGTGCGACCATCCGCAGACAAACCACCGGCAACCGTTGCGGTCTGGGATGTATAAGTGGTATCTATGGCGGTACGATTTTGAAAGATAAGGTCGCGCGCAACACCTGTTTTCAAATTCAAATCTTCATTAAACTGGACCGATGTCGCATCAAAGAATTTTGCATTGACTATATCATGCCCCCCCAGATTAAGCGGCGACATCATTGTTGCATCATCTAAGTTATCTGATGGTAATCGTACCAAATACAGCGCAGCATCACGCTTAACAGACGTTGTGCCAACAATACCATCTGTGGCATTAATTCCAATATCAGCCATATCATTACGCCACGCACCGTACGCACCATACGCACGTGTGCCATCTACAAACCCCATATTCGTACCACCAATATTTACAATTTCACGTGTACGAATTGGCGTTATATCAGGCGATGTATAAACAACAACCCCTTGCAAGGTCGCACTGCCGGTGGCGTCTGTGGATTTTAGAATCCGCAATTGATATTTGTCTGCGTTTTCTAATATCACAGGGGACAGACCGTATTCTGATAATTCTTCGGGATTTACACGTGTTATATTTTTACCAACTGTGCGCAACAAATCAGAACGGTTTTCAACAATATAACGTTCCAGAACTTTTTGAACAGCGTTCATATTTTGTGTAATTGCAATATTCTGGGCGCGCACGGCCGCATTTTGATGATACTGAAATATAAACGGTATGACCAATGCCGCCAACGCCACACTTAAAAGCAATTCAACCAGCATACTGCCGCGTACAGAATTGTTTATAATGTCAGAAAAAAATCTGTTTTGTTGCTTCATGTTATTCCGTTGGTTTTATCACATCGGACTGCATCCAGCCAGATTTCATTATGGCATCAAATTCTTGTTTGTCTGGCATTGATGGATTTGTAGTACGCGATATTGTAAATTTAGAAAAGCGCGGTGGCGTTGTCGATGGAAAAACCCAGCGACCAATCTGAATCGGCGCAACAGTCGATACCAATAATTCACCAGATACAGTTAAACCAAAATCTTCATAAAAAACAATTTCTTCGGTTGATAAAAAAGGCGCAACAACAGTCCCAGTCGACAAACCTGCAAAACCACTGATTGTTTTTGATGTATCCGATTTTAACACCAAATCCCGTGAAATGTTTATCGATTTGGTTACAGTTGCTTTGTCTGCAATAATACGACCCGATGTTGTATATGTCGTGCCATTCATTTTATCTGCATAAATATCCCTGAAACCTGTTATATCGCCAGATACACGCATACTTCCAATAAAAACATCGCCCCCTTCCATGTTTGCGCCAGATGAAAAATATACGTTTTCAGCCGTTATATCATTTGCATTTACAAAAAACGCCGTTGCTTCTTTGGCACGTACGGAATCAGCATCAACAGACGCAACATTATAAACATTGTATCCGCCCATATTCAAATCACGAAACATTACATTTAATTCGTCTTCGCCCGATGTTGCACGATGCAAATATTGCGATGTATCTGAACCGGATACATCACGTGTTATACGATACACTAAATCCCCAGGCTTAAAATCTGGGGCAGATGCCGCCCATGACGGGCCATACGCCACCCCATCATCAGACACAACCGCCGCATCAGAACCAATATGTGACGCAATTCGTGCAGTTGCCATTAAATCATCGCCTATTTCATACGCTAAATACACATCTGTTATCGTTGCACCACGTACAGAATATTTATCAATCAGACCCGCCACAGGCATATCTGATATCGCACGCAATTCTTCTGAATCAAGACGAATTTGTGCAACATCTGGCCATTTATCTTGGTTCATGCGAACAAAATTCAAAACACTGTCACGAACATCTATAATCTGGTGCGCATACGCCATATCACGTACTGTTTGGGTGCTGCGCGAAATTTGACTGTATACAAACGGGGTTGCCAACGCAACAATACCAAGCGCCAATAGTACTTCCATAACACTGGCACCACGCATTTCGTTCGCAAAGATTTTTGTATTAAATACAATCATTGCCACCCGCCATTAAACATTGTTTGATTTGTATTCTGTGTTCCAGACGCTGCCAGAAAACGTATTGGCATATTAAATTTTGCGCCAATGATTTGGAATTATACACACCACCAAAATCAATAATAATATCCTTGCACGTGATAACGTCGCCATTATCAGCAGATGGGTTTTTCAAAATAGCAAATTTATCATTGTTTATAGAATCAACTAAAACATCTGGCAACAATGACGCACCAGCAGGACGAATTTCAAGGATTGTCGCCCCACCTGCCCCACCAATTAAACCCTGGGACGTTTGATCACGAACTGTTATATTTGATGCGTATACTGTCCCTGCTTCGATTCCACTTTTTGTACTGTATTCCAACGTGTCCGCATCAACAAACACATCTTGACCGCGCGCAACATTTAGATACGAATCTATATCCAGACGTTCTGTACTAAGACTGATGTTACTGGTTGCAACATTGCCATGAACATTCCATTTTGCAGGGCCTGTAAACGCTGTACGACCAGCAGTCATTGAAAAATCAGAAACCGCGGCTGAATTTGCAGTAAAGTTTGAACCTTCGCCAAACTTGGACACAGTGCGCGCGTCCATCGTCCCCAGTTTTAATGTGCCACGCAACAAGGCCAATGCTGCTTCGCCGGTACGACTTTGAAATACTGATTTATTGGCTGTAATATTTTTTATATCATTTTGCGCCTTGCGACCTGATTCTGTACCAACAATAGACAACGTTGTAAACTGGCCCGATACAAAATCGCCACGCAAAGCAAACACGTTACCTGCATTCAAGAAAGAATTGTTCCCCAAATCAATATTGGTTAAAAATCCACTGTTATCTAAATCAAGTTCATTACGACGAACAACGTCTGAATAATCATCAGTTAACACAACACCAACACGAATACCATTTTCAATAGATGATGCATAAAAACCAACACGTCGTATTAATTCAGCCAATTCTAATTCAGATAACCCACCACCTGTTATATCAAGATGCGCAGAAATCCCCATCGGGGTTTTATTCATAACCAGAACAATATCCTGGCCAAGGGCGGTACGCGGCACAAACCCCAATGGCAGCCCATAAGGTTCCAGAACATCTGCAAAATCATCGCCCGCTACAATTGTTTGCCCATAAGAAATATGACGGACGTTTTCACGGATAAATATACGCGCCGCAGCCGATGCATTGTTTATCTGGCGCGTGGCAGAATACATTTGCGCATCAACATTGCGCGCAGCAAGTTGCGTCGCAACAAATGGTATAAATGCAAATATCAGCGTTAATGCTAATAATGCCTGGACAAGAAAATTACCAGATTGTTTACGCAATTGTTTGATATCCCCCCCTACTTAATTCCAAGAATAGCAACAGAAAAAAAATATTGCAATCAGTTTTCAGATAGATTAACATCTGTTTCGTTGATTTCAGTATTTATGTGAAATTAATAGAGAAAAACTTTCCATACAACAAAAGAAATAATATGCAAAACAAAAAAAATCAATCCAATGTCGGACAAATGATTCAACGTTGTCATAAATGGCGTCAGAAAAGAAAACAATATATAGACTTAGCGCGCCAAACCGCAGATGAAATCGAACGTGAACGTTTGTTACAGGCCGCTGAACACTATGGGCGTATTGTAAACGCAGAACAAGGCAAGATTGATTCCAGCCGTGACAGCAAAGAAAAACCCGCCGCCGAAAAAGCAATCGCAGAGGCCGAAGCCAATAATACAACCGACAAAGAAGAAGACGAAGAAAGTCCATTTCCTGATTTTATTACAAACTTGAACTGATAAAAATCGTACTTTTATACACTTTATTTGTTGAAATTTAGTGTTGGTTTGCTATTGTATGTCAAAAGGAAGTTTTAGCATGGATAGCAACTATACAGTTTTAGCACGAAAATATCGCAGTCAAGATTTTCAAACACTTATCGGGCAAGACGTTTTGGTTAAAACATTAACCACCGCAATTAATACAGGACGTATTGCACACGCATATATTTTTACTGGAATTCGCGGAACTGGAAAAACCAGTACAGCACGTATTTTAGCCAAGGCATTAAATTGTCTGTCATCGGACACCGCGACCGCAACACCATGTGGCACGTGTGAAAATTGTCGCACAATTGCAGCCGGTCAACATATCGACGTTATGGAAATTGACGCCGCATCACACACCGGTGTTGATAATATGCGCGATATTCTGGATGCGGCACAATACCGCCCGACAAATGGTCGCTATAAAGTTTATATCATCGACGAAGTACATATGCTGTCAACCAGTGCATTTAATGCGCTGTTGAAAACATTAGAAGAACCACCTGCACATGTTATTTTTATTCTGGCTACGACAGAAATTAGAAAAGTGCCTGTAACTATTTTATCACGTTGTCAGCGTTTTGATTTGATGCGTGTACCGGTTGATACATTAAAAAAACATTTTGCATGGATTGCAGAACAAGAACAAATCGAACTGTCTGATGGGGCAAATGAATTATTAGCACGTGCCGCGGACGGTTCTGTGCGTGATGGGTTATCTTTGCTAGACCAGGCAATCGCACAAACTGGCGGTCACGTTGACGAAGCGTCTGTACTGGACATGTTAAAGCGCGCCGACCGCGGGGTTGTTGTAGATTTTATGAAAACAGTGTTATCTGGAAACACCGCCGCCGCATTGGAAAAAGTTGACGCGATTTACAACAATGGCGCAGATTTATCAATGTTGTTGCTGGATATGATGGAATGGACACATTGGGCAACGCGTATGCACCCAAGTCTGCACGCAGGCGAAGTTACAAATTCACCATATACCGCCGACCAACGAAATCAAATTCGTGAAATTAACAAGACTGCGACACTGAACACACTGTCCCGTATCTGGCAGGTTATGGTAGCAGCCGTCCCAGAAATGCAAGCCAGCGGAAATCAAAAACAATGCTTTGATATGTTAATTATTCGTATGATGCATATCGCAGATATGCCAACGGTGGCTGAATTAATGAAGCAAAACGATACAAACGCGCGCCCAAATGCAAATGCGGTACGTGATGCACTTAACAATCGCGCCCCTGTACAAGAGGTAACACAACCCGCCACACCGGCATACCCACAAATCACATCGGCAATTGAATTGGCAAAATTGTTACAGGAATCAAAAGAAATACTGTTATATTCGTATTATTCCAGCAATATAGAAGTTGCAGAAATCGCAGATAATAAAATCAAATACTTTGATCGCAAAGGTGATGCAGATTTTGCACCACGTCTTGCCGCTTGGTTAATGGATAAAACGGGCAAACAATGGCAAATGGAACGAATGGTTGAATCTGTGCATACACATACAATCACAGAACAAAAACAAGAAGAATTAGCCGCAGACCCAATGATTGCCAGTGCAATGAGTTTGTTTGAAAACGCAGAAATCGTAGGAGTAAAATAATGAAAGCAGAATCAGGGCGTTCTTTGATTGAAATTGTTGGCGTTATCGCTGTGGGGACTGTTATGGTTGCGGCTGCAATCGGTATGTACGGCATGATGCGCGACAACAACGCACGTTCAATCGCATCATCACAATTGAAACAGATTGCAAACGATGTAAAACTATTGATGGAAATGCGTGGCGATTATTATGGGCTTTCTGTTGACTATTTGATTAAGGCGGGCGCATTAAAATCTGACAAGTCACCACTGGGTGGCGAACAATGGTCTGTGACCCCCAGCGCAGACGGACAATATTTTTCAATCAACTTGACCGATTTAACACAGGGTGAATGCGCTTATTTTTCAACAGCAATTCCAGATTGGACAAACAGTATCGTTGTTAATGGATACGAATTGCGTCCAGGGTCAGACAACTGTTTTTCAACACCGACAAATCAAATATCGTTTATCATAGAGTAAATGCATAAAAATTTAGCACTTTGTTTTTTTTCAATCGTTTTAAGTGCTTGTGCACCGTACGCCAGTCCGGAACGCACAACATGGACGCATTATTTGAACGGGGCAAGTTTTTCAGACATGACTGATACTGCACGCATTGCTAAGCGACCTGTATATCTGGGGGCGGGCGGACGTGTTATTCTGGATGAAAATGTAACAAAACCTGTATCAGAATATGGGGACAAATTAGCAAATGATAACGCACGAATTATAAAATATATGTCTGAATTGGAATTTGCACTTTATGACAGTTTGCGAAAACCAGGAATTTCCGTACAACGCGCAGGGACAGACGTTGTTGTCGTACTGGTGCGTGATGCAATTATGGAATTAAATGCCGCGCAAATATCTGCAACAGGCGACGATACACTTAACACAATCAGTAAAATATTAAAACAGTACGATGCCACGTTTATTGAAATCGCTGGATATACAGACGCAATGCAAAATACAGTTGCGTCAAATGCGCTGTCGGCGGATATGGCACAACGGGTCGGTGTTTATTTTAGTCAGCATGACATAAATACAACACGTTTGTTTATCATAGGACGTGGCGCAACCCGCCCTATTGCAGCCCAAGACGATATCGGACGTTTAACCAATCGACGCGTTGAATTACGTATTGCGCCTGTGCGATAAAAAACCCGCCATTTGGCGGGAATCTTTTGTTTTTGTTTTTTTAGAAACCCTTTGGTGTATCCATTTTAACTTTTGATACTTTCTTGTCCAAAGCTTTTACGATTTCTTCTGTTATATCCAGATTTTCTGCATCGGCACCAACACGTGCAAAACGACCATCAACAACCAATGACAATTTCTTTTTTGCAATTGTACCTTCGATGATTGGGTCCAAATGTTTTGTTTGAACTTCGCTTAATGCTTTCTGGTATGATTTTTCAATACTTTGTGCACGTTCTGTTAAATCACGTTGCAAATCATTAACACGTCCTTGGTAATCAACGACACGACGTTGCAATGCTTCGCGTGACAAAACGTCTTGGGATTTTTCGATTTCTGTCTTTTCTTTTTCAAGTTCTTTCTGGCGTTTTGTTAATTCATCACGCAATTTAGATTCATAGTTTTCTTTCTGTTTACGCAAATCTTTTAATGCCGCAGCGTCTGTTTGAATCGCATCCATACGAATTACAGCAATACGCAGATTTGACGCATTTGCAGCATCGCCAGATACCATTTCCATCGATTCTTCGACAGATGCACCAGAATTACTATTCAAACTGGCCACCAGCCATGTGCCACATGCTGCAACTGCGATAACAATTGCGGCAATAATTCCAATTTTTGCATAATTTTTTGCAACTGGATTTACGTTTGATTTTGTTGCCATTTTTCCATCCTTTTTTGTTTTTATTGTTTTAGCAATTGCACTATAGCAATAAATTTTATAAATGAAAAGGGAAAGTTATCTTACTTTCTAATATAACCATAAAAAAATCCCGCCATGTGGCGGGGGATTTATAAGCATGCAAATGCAGCACTGTTATTTTTTAATACAAACCAACCCATTCTATAATCTGTGGCATATACAGTAAGCAAAAACAACGCAATTATCGCAAACACCATAATAACATTGCTGCGATTGCCACGCATTGCGTACAGCGCAATATTATAAAACAAAAACAATATGTATATATCGACCAATATACTGATTATCCATATAGACGTACAATTAAAAGCCAATGCATTTACACCCAATATTACTGGATACATAAAAAATACAGACGCTAATGCTTTAATTGCAATTTCCCAATCACGTTCACCACCTGTGATTTCAGACACAAGCATCAATAAACCACCCATGACAAACAATATACCAACCGCTATGACAGGGGTGATTATCAATGCATTAAATAAAGAGCCAATTGTAAACGATGCCCCAGTCAGCATATTTATTGCAAAAACCAATACACCACCCAGTAATCCCCACAAGAACGCCTTAAACATGGCTTCTTCCATATTACCATCTGCTACTATTTTTGTAAAATAATGACGTGGGTTAACGACAATATCGCGTACATGCTTAAAAGCGCGCTTAAATTTTTTTATCATTTTTTACCCCCAGATTTGATTATTTATATTTTTGCTTTATAATTATAAAAAATCAATGGAAAAAATATGATAAAAGTAACCATAGCTGGACGCCCAAATACCGGCAAGTCCACATTATTTAACGCATTAACAGGCACACGCGACGCATTGGTACATGATCGCCCAGGTGTCACGCGTGATTGTATCGATGGCACGTTCTGTAATCGTCCATACACAGTAATGGATACAGCAGGTTTAGAAAACGCAAAAAGTGGCATTGCACTGGATTCTACAAATATGGCGATTGACGCAATTGTTGCAGCAGATGCCGTTCTGTTCGTTGTTGATGGTCGCGTCGGTTTAACAAACGAAGATCTGGATTGGGCGCGTTTGGTTCGCAGAAAAACAAAAGCGCCTGTACTGTTGTTGGTTAACAAATCTGAATCTGGCAAACGTATGGCCGATGTACACGACTTTTACAAACTGGGCTTTGGCGAACCACAAATGATTTCTGCGGAACACAAACGTGGATTTGATGCGATTTTTGAATTTCTGGATAAAATAGCCGGCGATGACACAACAGATGTGCCCGTCACAGAAAAAGCCCCCGATACACGCGTTAAAATTGCAATTATGGGTCAACCAAATGTTGGTAAATCAACACTGGTTAATCGGGTGTTGGGACAACAACGCCAGATTGTTATGGACGCACCAGGTATTACACGCGACACTGTTAAAATTCCAACAAAATTCTATGGTCGTGATATTGTTTTGATGGACACTGCTGGATTGCGCCGTAAGGCCGGGGTCAAAGACGATGTAGAAACATTGTCTGCGTTAAAATCACTGGACGCTATTGGCAAAGCCGATGTGATTATATTGGTTGTGGATGCAACAAAGAATATTGAAAATCAGGCACTGGGGATTGCGGGGCGCGTATATGACGCTGGTAAAATTTTATGCGTTGCACTGAATAAATGGGATTTAATCGACCCAGCCGAACGTGATGAAAAATTATTAAAACTAAAACATCAGTTCTCAAATTCTTTTCACCAGATTATCAAACCTTTGATTCTGGCTATTTCGGCAGAAAAAGGAACAGGCGTTCAAAATCTTTTCAAACGCGTATATGAACAGTGGGATATTTCATCTGCCCAGGCACCAACCAGTTTGGTGAACAGAATTGTCGAAAAATTAGTTGCAGAACGTCAACCACCAATGTCGCGCCTGAAACGCCCGATGAAAATTAAATTCGCACGCCAAACGGGACGACATCCAATGCGTATAACAATTAATGTTGGTGGGGCATCCGATATTCCAGAATCATATACACGATATCTGCGGCGCGGAATTGCGACAGCGTTAAAGTGGGAACACCTGCCTATTGTAATTGAATACGAAAAGTCTGATAATCCATTTGACTGACATAGATAAAAATCCCGCCAAATGGCGGGATTTTTTATAGTCCCATCTTGTCGCGCATTTCACACAGCACAGGTGTTGGTACATTCAATGCACGCGCACGCGCAATTAACCCACCCAACGCAAACAATCCTTCAACCGTGCCAACCGGTGCACACCCACGTGCAATCGATACACCGCCTGAATAATTTCGACTGGTCGGTGATGTCGCAGATAAAAACAAATCCCCTATGCCACACAAACCTAAAAATGTGCGCGTTTTCGCACCAGATGCAAGACCAAGTTCTACTATCTCGTTCCAGGCACGCGTAAACAACATTGCACGATCATTTTCGCCACGACACGCAACAGAATTATAACCACATATTAACGCAACTGCATTCTTGCCCATTCCGCATAATTCAGCACCAATAACATCATCAGATTCTTCGATGTAAAGTTTGTTTAATACCTGTTTGCCAATTGAAATCGCATCCACTGTACCCGCAAGTGTTGAACCTGTGGGAACACCTTGGGCAACTTCGACTGCAAATTGCGGACCAGATAATACTGCATACGATTTACATTCTGGCAATTCATCACGCAACATTTCATATGTAAATGCACCTGTCGAACTTTCTGCGCCCTTGGTGCAAATGATTATAGGTTGCCCCTTATAAAACGAATGTGCGGAACGCAATGTTTCACGAAAAAATGCCGCAGGTGTTGCGATTAACCAAATGTCACTATCTTGGACATTCGACATATCTGTTACCAGTTTGATATTGTTTGGTATTTCAACATTGTCAAAATGTTTGTATTCGTTATCGTATGACCACAATACAACATCTGAACCACCACGTGATGTAATAATAGCCAATGCGGTGCCCCAGGCACCAGCCCCAATCACAGATACTTTCATTTTAATTCCCTTAGTTTTCTTTCGATATTAGGAACAATGACCATACCATCATCAGATAAATCAATTGCACGCATATATGATTGACGCGCACGATCACAGTCCCCGGCCCGTTCATATAAATCACCCATAAATTCAAACAACGAAGAACAGGTGTTCGAAACATCACCTACCCTGGATATTAATTCAAGCGCAGATTCTGTTCCTTCACGCGTGGCAACAACACGCCCCAATGTGTCCCACGCAAACACATCAGAGGGATTTTGGCGAACCAACCCCATCGCATATTCGTATGCATTTTCAATTTCACGATTCTGGGCCGCCCAAATTTTTGCCTGTAACGATAAAATATCCGCATCCATACCCAATACACTGGATGCCGTGTGTAAATCAGATTGCGCATCACCAAGATTGC
This sequence comes from Candidatus Enterousia sp., assembly GCA_045645065.1. Lineage (GTDB taxonomy): Bacteria > Pseudomonadota > Alphaproteobacteria > Rs-D84 > Rs-D84 > Enterousia. The sequence goes on along the minus strand of JAZRIB010000013.1, from coordinate 20,797 downwards.
CAAAAACATAATATATCTGGGCGCGTGTTTTGTATAAAAAAGACCGCCCTATTTCGCTTATATTTTCACTTTTTAATGCACGATTAACCACACGCAATGCAGTACGTTTGTCACCTTGTTTTATCGATTTTGAAACAACTGTGTTTATCGCAGGTACAAACAATGGGTTTTGTTCCAACACAGACATTAATAATTTAGTATCGCCTGTACGTTCGGCTATGCGATGCGTTGCAAACAACTTAAATGGCGAAGACGAAGAAATTTTATCAAAATACGCCTTATAATTGCCTTTGTTTGTGTAAAAATACTGGCCCAGATAATAGTTTACAGCATCATTATTTTCTGCAAATTCAGGCGCAGTTATTTGCGCAAAACGCAAGAACAACATCGCTAAATCTGAATACATCATAATCTGTGTATGCGATACAGATTGAACCAAACTGAACGCCAGTTGATTTTTATATCCACTGAACGTTTCCCACGCTGGATAATCATCAAAATCAACCAAGAACATACCACCCGGGCGCGCAACAAAATCATCATGCAAAACACGCGCATCTTCAAGCAAACCATGATGATTATAAAACGACATCAAATACATATAATCGTTTATATTCATAAAGTCTGGGTGCACCTTAGCAAATTCTATGTTTGCTTTATCTATGTCGCCCAGTTCCGTGTAAATTTGCCCACGAACAAACGATTTCCATGAATCATTGGTTGGTAATCTGTCTATAAACTTGAACGTGTTTGTACGCCAATCGTTCGGAATCGCAGACCATACACGAAACGGTGCAGACAATGCAGATTCATCTGTTTTATGACGATTATGAAACGCCTTCCATTCATCCTGGGTTACCAAATACGCATCATAAATAATCTTAGCCGCAGGAGTCTTTTCAGACTTTAATAATTTGGCATCCACAGGCATTTTACCACTTAAAAATTCTGATAAAAATTTAGTGTTTTGAACCGTTGTGTATTCTGTGTTTTTAAGCACATCTGAAAATCTAGCAGCATTTTCAAAATCATTCACATAAATCGCATGCTGTGCTGCCAAGAACGCGCCATATTGGGTTGTTGGAAACGCCCCACCCCCCGATTGTTCAGTTGTGTTTATATGCAAAAACATCGCGCCAGCAACAACCGCAACAACGGCAACCAGTGCAACACCTGTAAATATTTTTTCGACTTTCCTCATAATTGTGTTAGAATAACGCTTATGAGCAATAAAGTCAAATTTGAACAATACGAAAAAATGTTGCGCGATTGGTCAACGCGTATGAATCTGGTTGCGCCCAGCACGCTAAACGACATTCAAACACGCCATATCGCCGATTCGGCACAATTGGCCGACATTTTACCAAGTGACGTAAATATTATTGATTTAGGCAGTGGCGCAGGATTTCCAGGCGTCGTACTGGCTATTTTAGGCTGGAACGTAACATGCATCGAATCGATTGGCAAAAAAGTTTCATTCCTGCGCGCCGTCAAAGAAGACTTAGGGCTAAACAACCTGGAAATTTACCATGGTCGTGTCGAAGATTTTGTCCGGCATTTACCGGCAAATTCGAATAATTTTGTATTCACTGCACGCGCATTTGCATCATTAACAAAGATTATGGACTATGTCGCACACACAAAATACCGGCTTTTTTTACTAAAAGGCCGGGAAATCGAATCTGAAATCAACGACGCAAAACGCAAATACAAATTTAATTACGACCTGACACCATCAAAAACAGGCGACGGTTTTATCATTTCTGTGCGTTTTAACCGGTAATTTCATATGAAATTATTAACAATTTATTGTTTTTAGTTGTTTTTACATTTTTTGCCGGTAAATGCCGGTATTTTTATACTTTTTTCACACATACACAAAAACCACACATTTCACATGAAATCAAAAACAACAATATGATTTTACTGTTTTTTTACACACATATTTATAACCTTGACTGAATCGGCGTTTTTTTATAACCTTAAAACAAGTTAAACTAGATTCTTAGGAAAGGAATTATGGTACAAATTATCGCATTCGCAAATCAAAAAGGCGGTGTCGGCAAAACAACCACCGCAATAAACATCGGCGCTTCATTGGCCGCTATTAAACGACGGGTTTTATTAATTGATTTAGACCCCCAGGGAAACGCCGGCACGGGACTGGGGTTTGTGCGCGCAGACCATCGCCAAAGCGCATACGGCGTTATTATGGGCACAGCCAACATCGCAGACAACATCTTATCAACCGCGGTACCAGGATTGCATTTACTGCCCTCTTCCCAGGCTTTGGCCGGATTGGAAATTGATTTATTAGGAATGGAAAATCCGGAATTTCGCCTGCGCGATGCACTGAATACAATTGCCGAACATTATGATTATATCTTGTTGGACTGTCCACCGGCACTGGGGTATCTAACCGTCAACGCATTAACCGCCGCGAACAGCGTTATAATCCCCCTGCAATGCGAATTCTATGCACTGGAAGGATTGACCCAATTAACCGACACAATTGCAGCTGTGCGCGAGAAATGGAATCCTAATCTGGAAATCTTGGGCGTATTGTTAACAATGTATGCGAAACAATACGGCTTAACCCGTGCAGTCGAAGACGATGTACGAAACGCATTTGGCACAACTGTGTTCAAAACAGTTGTACCACGAAATGTACGTGTGTCTGAGGCCCCAAGTCACGGCAAACCTGCCCTATTCTATGATTTCAAATCACCTGGCGCCCAGGCATATCTGCGCGTTGCAACCGAAGTAATCCAAAAAACCGAAGGAATTGAAAATGTCAGCGAATAAATTTGGACTGGGGCGCGGTTTGGCCGACCTGCAATTAGCCAAAGGAACTATACCAGATATTTCTGTATTGGCCGGCACTGAACGCGTTATCGTAAAACAAATCCCATTGGCACAAATTGGCACAAACCCAGACCAGCCACGAAAAACATTTAACGAAGCTGAATTAAACGATTTGGCACAATCTATTCGTGAAAAAGGTGTTTTACAGCCAATATTATTGCGCACTGTTACAGGTCGACCATATACGTATGAAATTGTTGCAGGTGAACGTCGTTATCGCGCCAGTAAATTGGCCGGATTGAACGAAATACCAGCCTTAGTTAAAACGCTTAGTAATGAAAATGCGATGGAAATCGCACTGATTGAAAATGTTCAGCGCGAAAACCTGAACCCGGTCGAAGAAGCAAATGCATATCAGAATTTAATGACAGAATGTGGATACGAAATAGCGGACGTTGTACGTCTGATTGGCAAATCTGAAAGTTATATTCGTAACATTATGCGTATTACAACACTGCCAGAATCTGTTAAAGCATTGGTGGAATCGGGGGAAATTTCTGCATCACACGCACGCACAATTGCGGTCGCTGACAATCCAGAAGAATTAGCCCACAAAATCATCGGCGAAAAAATGTCGGTTGCCGACACCCAGCGTATGGTAAATCATAAAAAAAAGACCGGTAAAGGCCGGGAAAAATTTAGCAAAACAATTGACCCAAAAATTGTTCACGAAATGGAATCGGGCGCATCAAAAAAACTGGGCGCACCGGTAAAAATCATTGAAAGACGGGGCGGAGCAGGGCAGATAGTCATATCATTTGCAACCCGCATTCAATTAGAAGAATTAATTTCAAAAATATCATAAAAAGGCCGGCAAATGCCGGCTTTTTATTTAACAAAAAAAACATCTTAAAACCAAGAACACAACTTCGCAATTCTTTATATTAAGCACATTTGAATAATATTTATCCAGTAACAAAGATAATTTATATGGCAATTTACGATTATAAGAAGTTTTTCTATATATTGCACACATGTCAACACATAGAATATAAATCAATTTATTTGCTTGGTTTTTTTATGATATAATATGCGGGAATTACAGGGACAGAGAGTTATGAAAAAATCATCCGAGATAATTATTTCACTAAAAGAGATAAATAAAAGCTTCCCGATGGAACTGGGGGGCGAACAACAGGTTTTATTCGATATTAATTTCACGGTCAAAGCCGGTGAATTTGTTGCAATTATGGGGCCATCGGGTTCGGGAAAATCAACGTGCATGAATATTATCGGGGCGTTGGATACACCAACCAGCGGTGTTTATGAATTATACGGCCGTGATATTACCGGTATGACAACAGACGAATTAGCGTTGGTACGAAACGAATACATCGGTTTTGTTTTTCAACAATTCAATTTATTACCAAAGCGCAGTGTACTTGACAATGTAATGTTGCCGTTGATGTATCGCGGGATGACACACGAAGAACGCGAAAGACGCGCAATGGAAATGTTACGCCGTGTGGGATTGGAAAATTTTGCATCTTATTTACCAACACAATTGTCGGGCGGTATGAAGCAACGTGTTGCAATCGCACGCGCGTTGGCAGGCGAACCTAAATTAATTCTAGCAGACGAACCAACGGGCGCGCTGGACAGTAAAATGGGTAACGAAATATTGAAATTTTTCAAAGAACTTAATCGCGATTTAGGCATCACAATCGTTATGATTACACACGAATTTGATATTGCAAAGTACGCAGATAGGCTTATCCATATTCGTGATGGTAAAATAAACTATGACGGAAAAATACCAAAGAACGACAATAATTTATAATATCGGGGCAGGGCATAAACATGAGCATAAATGACATACTAAAAGAATCTTGGCTTTCAATCAGCGGAAATAAAATTCGGTCTTTTTTGACGGTATTAGGGATTATTATCGGTGTTATGGCGGTGGTGATTATGGTGGCGGTTGGTGAAACCGTTCAGCATCAAATCACAGACCAGTTTTCATCACTGGGGACAAACACAATTATGATACGTGCGGGCGCCGCCCAGACCGCTGGGGTGCGTACCGGCAACCGCCAGACATTGACCATTGATGACGCACAATTTATCGCAAAATTACCGGATGTTATGGCGGTTTCGCCGGTACAAAACGGTTCTGCCCAGGTGATTTACGGCAACAAAAACTGGGGAACATCGATGATAGGTGTGTATCCAGATTATACAACCGTACAAAATATCGAAATGGAATATGGAACTTTCTTTGATATGTCGGCGGTACGCAATTCTTCGACATACGCAGTTATTGGACCAGAAACAGCCGAAGAATTAGAATTGCCAGAAAATCCAGTTGGCGAAGTTATTCGTATTCAGAATACACCAATGACAATTATTGGTGTTACAAAAGCTAAGGGCGATTCCGCCATGGGCAGCCAAGACGATATGATTCTGGTTCCAATTACAACCCTAAAAAAACGTCTGCAGGGGTCACGCTTTCCAAATTCGGTCAATATGATTGCACTTAAACTGTATCCCGAATCTGATAATGCATTGGCGATTGAACAAATTACAACCCTGTTGCGGCAACGCCACAGATTAAAAGACGATGTTGCAGACGATTTCCAAATCATGGATATGAAACAGATTATGGAAACAATGAACACTGTGACTGGATATATGAAATTATTGCTGATTGCGATTGCAGCAGTGTCGTTGTTGGTTGGTGCGATTGGGATTATGAATATGATGCTGGTATCTGTGGCAGAACGCACCCGTGAAATCGGTATTCGCAAGGCAATCGGCGCACGCGAAATTCACATTATTATTCAATTCTTGGCTGAATCTATTATGATTTCTTTCCTGGGGTCGATGATTGGATTGATAATCGGCGTTGGTCTGGCCCAGGGGGTAGGGCGCGGGATACTGGGGTATAATGTACCATTTAGTATTTGGCCGGTTGTGTTATCGGTATCGGTTGCGGTTGTGGTGGGTCTGGCGTCGGGGGTTATGCCGGCAATGAAGGCTGCAAAATTAAACCCGATTGACAGTTTAAGATATGAATAAAACACGAATAAAAACGCCGGCATTTGCCGGTGTTTTTTCTATATTTTGCGTCAGAATACAGTTGTTTATATACAACATATATTTCGCGATATTATTGTTTATTTATACAAAAATAAAACCCCGCAATTTGCGGGATTTTTATTCGGATAAAACCTTGATTTCCTTGGTCGCGGGATAATAAATTTTCGGCGTCCCTGCAAACCCCAGCGCACGATGATGCGACGGCACCAAGAATTCTGGTAATGGTGGTGCTTCGCCCATTTGGACTTTTTTATACAATTCTTTTTGAACAGGTGTTTTGTTCAAGAACCATCTTTCTTGGTCTGCTTCGATTGGACGATTATAATGTCCCTGAATAATAACCAACTGTTTCGCTTCTGGTAATTTCATAATATCCATTGGGGTATAAAGCAATGATTCGTTGGTGACTTCCTTGCCATCGGCACCTTTTTCTTTTTTCATTTTTTTACCCATCATTTCGGAAAACCGTTCCGCACTTTTCGGGTCGTTTTGACGCATTACAATTTTTGCAGCAGTTGTTGAAATGATTGTATCAGCGGCTTCACGCCCATATTTTTCGGCAATCTGGTTTAAATCCTGGCCAATTAACAGGTATGATATTTTTTGTCCACGTCCCAAATCTGGCCCCTGGATAACGGCCTGCATTTTTTGCATTTTGGGCATTTCGTCCAATACAAACAGTACCGGATACGGCCCCAATTCTTCGCCATTATGCGTGTCGCCTGGTTTATTTGCCAACAAGAAGTTCGACATTAATTCAATAAATATCGCGGTAATTGGATTTAATGCCTGGGCATCAACCATATTTATGGATAAATAGACCGTAACGGGCTTGACCTTGCCATCGCGTGGATCGCGCATTCCGCGCAAATCTGAAAAATGAAAATCAGAATGTGATGTACGATTGCGTACCGCCGCATTACGGAAAATAGTCAGACCCGACAACGCTGTCGACATAATAGAACCACGTTCTTTGTCTGGGGTGTTGGCAAGCTGGGTTAATTCTTGGACTGCACGATGTGAATATGCGTATTGTTGCGCTTCTGCAACCGCTTCTTGTAACATATCTTTTAGCGGGTCGGCCATCATAACCATTTGATCGCCCGCGCGACGACGTTCGTCCATTTGACGTGCGATATCAATCTGGCTGGTGGTTAACCAGTCCAGAATCATTGGAAAAGATGCTTCTTTGCCACGCCAAACGTCTGGGATATGCGCCCATGTTCCAACATGGACATAGTTCATTGCGTTTAATTCCCCACGTTGCAACATTGCGTGTGCGGCATATGCGTTTGGATCGGTCATCATAGACAAATAGTAATCAGAAAGTACCGCTGCATCTTCGGCATTAAATGTGCCGTTTGCCATGCGTGCATAGAAGTAATCGTCTGCCTTGGCACGTTCAACCTTGGACACTATATATTGAACAAATCCGGTCAATGCCGCACGACCCGTGATTGTCCAGTGTGGGTCGGCGGATGATCCCGAACGGTCTGGGATTAATGTGTTACAAATTGAATCAATATACAAATCACGTTGTTCGGTATTAAACGGTACGTGTTCCGGAGATAACGGATTCCATGACGGGTAATATATACCACGTGCAGGGTCATCTTGACCCGCCCAGTTCATAATAAACACCGGCCCAACCGTTGCACGATAACCGCTGGTTTCCTGCTTTAATTCGGGTTTTGGGTCATTAATAATCATTGATACAGTATCACATTCTAAAATCGTCGGTTCAACAAACCCCTTTGTTTTACCGGTTCCGGGGGGCGCAACACACAATGCGGATAAACATTCGTCAAACATTAATGGAACACTTTTACCTTTGTTTTTAAAGTATCCCAAAACCATCATAAACCCTTTGAATAAACCATCTTTGTTTCGGAAGTCCTGGTTCATTTGTTTTATATCAGCGGCAGTTGCTTTGTTTGAAGATTTTTCATCAAATTTATCTTTGCCGTGTGGGTTAAATTCATCTGTAAACGTTCCGTCTGCCAAGAAATAGTATGCGATTATCGGTAACAGCGGTACCATACATGCCATGTCGGTCCGATATACACAACGCCATACCCAAGATGGCAATTCAGCCAATGCGGACAATCCGCCACTGTGCACCAGATTCATAAAATATGTTTTTACCCAAACCGAACTGGCCGGGGACCAGCCATAACGCCAGACATGTTCAATCGCAAAAGTAGTTGCAAACGCCAGCGCACACACAATCCATATGCCACACCCCCAGCGGATTCGCCAGAATATTTGCGCCATTGGGGTCTTTTCATGCTCTTTGTAAGATGTAGATTTGAAAATCCCCAGGCCTTTGCCTTTGCCGGACGCTGATAAAAAGTTGAACTTCTTGGCCATTGTGTTATGATTATATCAGAAAAAAACAATCGGATAAATCAGGAAATACAATTTTATGAAAAATATTCCAAGAATTTTTGTTGATAACAAAATAAAATCAGGTATCCAAATACCGTTACCACGTGAAACAATGCATTATTTAACACGCGTTATGCGTACACGTGGTTGTTTGGTGTTTGGCAACGGTAATGAATACGCTGCGCACATTTCAGATGATGATAAAAATCTGATTATCGGCGACAAAACATCACACATTGACCCATCGAATAATATTACATTAATGTTTGCACCGATTAAACACACCGATACTTTAATCAATATGGCGACCCAGATGGGGGTTGCGCGGTTATTGCCGGTTATAACAGCACGCACGGTTGCACATCATATAAACTGGGACCGTATGCGTAAAATAGCAGCAGAAAGCGCAGAACAATCAAATCGAAATTCTGTTCCTGAAATTATGCCGGCAGTTAAATTTAGTGAACTGGATTTATCCAACGTCGTATTTGCAGATGAACGTGCCGCATACGGCGAAAGTACATCTGATGATTTTAATACTGATAAAATCTTGATTGGTCCCGAAGGTGGTTTTTCAGATGAAGAATTTTCTGCACTGGACGCGGCGGGTGCACGTGGCATAGGGTTGGGTAAAACGATACTGCGCGCTGAAACAGCGGCAATTGTTGCATTGGCTAAGATAATAAAATAAAAAATGACTGTACGAATTGCAAAGTTTTTATCAGACAACGGCGTGGCATCACGGCGCGGGGCGGAAAAATTAATTTCCATTGGCGCGGTTGCGATTAATGGAAAAATAATAGACACGCCTGTTAATTTTGTTAATGATGGGGATGTTGTCACAGTCAATGGCAAAACAGTTAATAATAAATCAGAAACCGAATTATATGCCTTTTATAAGCCGATTAATACAATGACAACATCGTCTGACCCGTTGAATCGCAAAACTATATATGACGTGTTGCCAAAAAAATACCAACACCTGAAATATGTTGGTCGTTTGGACTATAAAACAACTGGATTATTGTTATTAACAAACGATGGTGATTTCGCGCGTCGTTTAACATTGCCATCTTCGAAAATACCACGTGTTTATATTGCACATGTATCAGGCAACACAAAAAACATTGACCGCGCACGTCGTGGTATAACAGTTGACAATATTCAATACGCCCCGATGAAAATCGACGAAACAGAACCAAATGTTTTACGTATAGAAATATGCGAAGGTAAAAAAAACGAAATCCGTATTGTTATGCGCGCATGCGGATGTCCGGTTATAAAACTGCATCGTACGTCATATGGACAAATAGATTTGGGAAAATTAACCCCGGGACAAATTAAACAGATTTCACAGAAAACAATTGACGAAATGATAAAAACTCTCTAATATTCCATTAAACGGAAGGGAGATTTTTATGAAAAAAACATCAACAAAAAAATCAAAACCAGCAAAAAAAGCCCAGAATATTAAGGCAAACACTGCAATCAAACCAGTTGCAAAAAAGAATTGTAACAACCCATGGTCGTTGTCAATTTATGTTTATTGGTTTATAATTTTGTTCTTTATCGCAGCAACGTTTTATATTTTAGGACGCAGTCATGATGTGATTTACACACCAACGACAATTAGCGAAGAAGCATTATTACAGGCAAACGATTACTATGAAAACGGCAAAACAAAATTGTTGGCTGGAAACATGGACGAAGCGTTGGCTGATTTAACAACTGCAATTGACAGTGGCGCAGCATCAATCGATACATATATCCTGCGTGGTGAAGCATATATGCAATCAGGTGATTATCGCAACGCGATGGCTGATTTTGATACAGCATTGGAAAAAGACACCCAGAATGCTGTCGCATACTATGACCGCGCTTTATTGAACATGCGTCTGGAAGATTACAACGCGGCATTAAATGATATCAACAATGCAATGGCTGCAAATACAACCAACCCAACACCAATTTTATCACTGCGTGATTTGTATGCAAAACGCGGTCAATTAAATTTATGGTTGAAAAACTGGGAAGGGGCAATTGCAGACTATACAAATTCATTAGCACGCCCAGAAGGTATCGTTAACCCATCTGTGTACGCAGAACGTGCCGAAGCATACACCGCATTGGGCGATTACGCAAACGCGATTGATGATTATTCTTCTGCGGTTCGTGTAATATCAGAACAAATCCAAGGGGCAACAACACGTGAAGAACGTGAAAATCAATCAACACGTGCAATGGAATATTTTGAAAAATCAGCCGCGTTGAATGTTAACCTGGGGAATATGGATGCGGCGCGTTCTGATTTGGAATCTGCACGCACAATTGGTTCTGCGTTGGGTGACGAAGAAACAGTTGAACGTTTGAATCAATTATTAGCAGACATGAATAATGTCGAAACACAAAACGAACCAAATGCAGATATAACTGAATAAATGTAAAACAACAATAAAAATCCGGCAAATGCCGGATTTTTATTTGCAAATTCAATTATCTTTTTGTACCATTTGCCTGTAAAATTATGGGGGCATATTATGGATGAAAATAAACCTACATTCGAAGAAGCATATAAACAACTGATGGAATTGGTAAAAAAAATGGAATCAGGGGAATTACCATTGGCTGATTCTGTGGCTGCGTATGAACAAGGTGTAAAATTAAAAGCATATTGTGAACAAATGTTAAAAGAAGCAGAATTAAAAATAGAAACACTAAAAGTTACAAATCAATAATTATCTTAGTAAACGGATTTTGTTGTGGCAGAAAAAAATAAATTAACCCCTGTGATGCAACAGTATGTTGATATGAAGGCGGAAAACCCAGACGCTTTATTAATGTTTCGTTTGGGGGATTTTTATGAATCTTTTTTTGAAGATGCAAAAACAATAAGTTCAAATCTGGGATTGGTTTTGACCGCACGTGGTACAGACGGTGATGGCGAAAGTATACCAATGTGTGGAATCCCATGGCATGCAGCAGACAACTATTTTGGACGATTGGTGCGTGCTGGTTTTTCTGTGGCACTGGTCGAACAAATGGAAACACCAGCCGAAGCAAAAGCACGTGGACACAAATATATAGAACGTAAGGTTGTCCGTGTATTAACCCCTGGAACGTTAACAGATGAAAATTTATTAACACCAAAAAATTCTAATTTCTTGGTGTCTGTCATGCCAATTAATAATGGCGAATTTGATATTGCTGGATGTGACATTTCAACCGGCGAATTCTTTGTTGGAAAAACAACAGATATTATTGATGATTTAGTCCGATTAAACCCCGCCGAAGTTATATATCCATCTTCTGCGGCTGAAAACGACAAGATTATGCAGATTCGTGATATATTCAAAACAACTGCTGTGTTTGAAAAACTTTATCATCGTACAGACATAGATCAAATTGTTTCTCGTGTTTTCGGTGGCGTAGTCCGTATGGATACGATTTCAACAAATATCGATAACGCAATTTGCTTGTTGGCAGGATATTTATTCAACACACAACGTGACGCAACAATTACATTTCGTGCACCACATCAATTTAAGTCTGGGGCACAATTATTGATTGATTCTGCAACATGGAAAAGTTTAGAAATTGACGCCCCGATTAATGACGGTGGAACATGTCTGATTGATGTTTTGGACAACACAAAAACAGCCGCAGGGGCGCGAAAATTGCGTGCATATTTACGTGCTTTGTCAGCAGACGCAGATGAAATACGTTCACGTCAAGCGCACATTGCACATCTGATTACAAACCAAAACGTTTTGTTGTCTTTGCAAAAATTATTGGCATCTGTGCCAGATGTAGGACGCTGTTTGTCACGTTTGTTATCTGGTCGTGGCACACCACGTGATATGCGTAATATTTCTGATTTTATTGCTTCTTTGCCGGGGGCGCAATTATTGTCGTCACAACTGGATTTGGGACTTGGCACACGGTTTGCGTCAATTAACACACATGATGAATTATCACTTAAATTGCGTAATGCGTTATCTGATGAATTGCCAACTTTTTTCCGCGATGGAAATGTAATTCGTGATGGTTTTGATGCCAGTCTGGATAACATGCGTCGTTTAGCAAATGGCGCAAAAGAAACAATTGCATCATTACAATCTGAATACGTGGCAAAAACCGGTATCAATACACTTAAAATAAAATACAACAATATACTGGGCTATTTTATCGAGATTCCATCTGCACGGGCAGAAGTTATGTTGAACCCAGAATCTGGATTTATCCATCGTCAAACAATGGCGGGCAATATGCGTTTTACAACCGCGCGTTTGATTGATTTAGACAATGATGTACGAAGTGCCGCAGAAAAATCCGCCGGAATAGAGGCACAAATTATATCATCGCTGATAGAAGACATCCGTAAAAACGCCGATGATTTACTGGCAACTGCTGATTTATTAGCAGATGCGGATGTTTGGTGTTCTTTGTCATATGTTGCGGATTTATATAACTGGACATGTCCAAGTATTACAAATGACCGCGCGTTTGATATTGTTGGGGGCCGACATCCAGTTATAGAATCTGTTTTGCGGGCACGCGGTGATAATTTTGTTAAAAATGATTGTAATCTGAATGCAAAGGCAATTGCATTGTTAACTGGACCAAACATGGCAGGTAAATCAACATATCTGCGCCAGAATGCAATCATAGTTGTGTTGGCACATCTGGGGTCTTTTGTGCCGGCCACGCGTGCAATAATTGGTGTTTGCGATCAATTATTTAGTCGTGTGGGCGCATCTGATAATCTGGCGGCGGGGCAATCTACGTTTATGGTTGAAATGAGTGAAACCGCCAACATATTGAACCGTACAACAGATAAATCATTTATTATATTTGATGAAATTGGACGTGGAACAGCCACATATGACGGAATGGCAATCGCCCAGGCTGTGCTGGAATTTTTGAACACGATGCAACCACGAACATTGTTTGCAACACATTATCATGAATTAACACATTTGGTATCAAATGGATGTTTAGGAAATGTATCATGTCTGACGATTGATGTTCGTGAACATAACAATGAAATTGTGTTTATGCATAAAATTATATCAGGTGTTGCAAATCGTTCATACGGGATTCATGTTGCACGAATGGCAGGTATGCCAACATCGGTAATTGCACGCGCAGAAAGTGTGTTGGCGGCCCTGGAATCGCACACACAAATATGCGAAACAAATTCTTTACAAACAGAAAAAAAATCAATCGTGAAAAAAATAAATACAAATACGATTCAAATCGAATCTGGGGCGCGACCACAATTGAATTTATTTGACTAAGGAAACAAAATGAACAATAAAAAACAAATTATAAAACCTAGGTATTTTTTTAGATCAGGACTTGATTCAAATAAATATGAATTTCAATCGCAATCTGCACTGTTGAATTTTATAAAAAATTTTGATTTCAGGGTATCTACTGATGATAACGGAAAAAAATATACAGCATGTATAAATGACCAATGGTTTAAAATCGGTTTTTATTGTGAATGTGTTATTTCGGGTAAAAAAACTGAATTGTATTCTGAATCAACACCATTGTATACGGTTGCCAAACATGTTGTTTATAATCAAGAAAACGATGAGTTAATTGCAAGCGTACCACGTTTGCCAACACCAAATAATTTATCTGATTTTCATGGAATATATGTTGGTGACAAAGATACAAAAAAATTGTTCTTTGATACAAAAAAAATGAAACAAATATATCCGCAATGCAATAAACAGGATTCGGATTTTTACAAATTGTTGACCAAGTCAAAGGGTTTTAAATTTTCAATACAAAAAGAAAAATAATGGCGGATGGATTTATTATCTTGGACAAAGATTCTGGACTGTTTTCACGAACAGCAGGGGGACGTATTGCGCGTATGTTTGATACAAAAAAATTCGGACATATTGGCACACTGGACCCAATGGCATCTGGGGTGTTGCCAATTGCAATTGGTAACGCCACCAAAATGATACCGTTTATCGAGGCCGTAAATTCAAATATCAAAGAATATCTTTTTTCGTGCCAATTTGGATTTGAAACAGACACACTGGATATAACTGGCCACGAAATTGCACGTGATAATATTGTGCCGACAACAGATATGGTTTTGTCTGTTATACCAAAAATGATTGGTAAAATTATGCAAACGCCACCAATTTATTCGGCTGTTCATGTTGATGGTGTGCGTGCATATGATGCGGCGCGTCGGGGACGTGAAATTGAAATACCAGCACGAGAGGTTGAAATTTTTGAACTGGAATTTTTATCTGTACGCAATGAATCTTGGCATTTTCGCGTGCGGTGCAGTCGCGGCACATACGTGCGCAGTATTGCCCGCGATATTGCAAAAATGTGTGGATGCGTTGCAACGGTTGATATGATAAGGCGCACCCAAACCAATGGTTTTACAATAAAAAATGCAGTAAAACTTGATTTTTTAGAAAATCTGGTTAATAATGGTGGCGATTTCAAGAAATACTTGGAACCAATTGATTCAGGACTGGGGGACATTCCGGTTGTGAATCTTGACGGCACGGCGGCCACTTTGTATAAAAATGGCGGCTTTGTCGCGACAGGGGGTGCGGACGGTCTGCGCCGCGTATATTCAGATGACGTGTTCATTGGAATTGGTACGGTCGTGGACGGAAAATTGCACCCAAAACGAACAATATAAAAAAAACAAAAGGAAAAACAAATGTCCGTAACAAAAGAACAAATTGCCGAAGTAGTGGCAAATTTCAAAACGACTGAAAAAGACAATGGTGGTTCTGCTGCGGCCCAGGTTGCAGGTTTGACATTGCGCATTCGCAATTTGACAGAACACATGAAGGCTAATCACAAAGATAACCATTCAAAACGTGGTTTGTTGCTGATGGTTAACCGTCGTAAAAAATTATTGGCATACATCAAGAAAAACGATGTTGCTGAATACGAAGAACTGATTAAGAAATTAGGTCTGCGTAAATAATAAAAAAATGCCGGCAATTGCCGGTGTTTTTTTATAAAAAAAAATCCGCCACATGGCGGAATTTTTTAATACATTGTTTGCAAGATGTGACGGTTTTTGTCCAAACTGGATAACATTTTACCACTGCCACAGGCGACACACGCCAAGGGATTGTCCACCAAGAACACAGGCAAACCCGTCGCCGCGCGAATTGCCGCGTCAAGCCCGCGCAACATAGACCCACCACCGGTCATCGCAATACCAAGATCTGCAATATCGGCCGATAATTCTGGTGGTGTTAATTCAAGTGCCTGGCGTACAGTGTCAACGATTTTTGAAACCGTCTGGGCCAGGGCAGACGCAATCTGGGATTCTGTGATAACCGTTTCACGTGGTGTGCCAGATAACAAATCGCGCCCCTTAATCTTCATGGTTAATTCATTCGCTTTGTCTTTTGGCATCAGGGCTGTACCGATTTTCTTTTTGATTTCTTCGGCAGTATTTTCACCAATTAACAGATTCTTGTTCTTTCTTACAAAATCGATAATATCGATATCCATCTGGTCACCGGCTGTACGGACCGCGTTCGAATAAACAATCCCCCCCAGGGACATAACTGCAACCTCTGTCGTGCCGCCACCAATATCCAAAACCATAGACCCCACAGGTTTTTCCACCGGCAGACCCGCACCAATCGCAGCCGCAGTTGATTCTTCGACAATAAACACCTTGCGGGCGCCGGCGGCATCAGCCGCTTCTTGGATAGCACGACGTTCCACCTGGGTCGCGCACGATGGTACACAGATAATAATCAATGGTGCAGCCAACGGGTTTTTATGATGCACCTTGCGAATGAAATATTTAATCATTTCTTCGGCAACTTCAAAGTCGGCAATAACACCATCACGCAGTGGGCGCACCGCAGAAATCGTACCCGGTGTACGACCAAACATCTGTTTCGCCTCAGTTCCAACAGCCAGAATCTCTTTGCGCCCCAACAGGCGGTTTTCAGCCACTGCAACAACCGACGGTTCATTTAATACAATCCCACGCCCCTTAACATAAATTAATGTGTTCGCGGTACCTAAATCAATTGCCATATCTGCGGAAAAAAATTTCATCAGCCAATTATACATCTTTTGCCCCTAAAATCATGATTAATAAATACGTTCACACCACTATAAAACGGGGATTGCTAAAAATCAAGGCGCGGACACAAAAAAAGTTTGACTATTTTTTTTATATGATATTATAAGGAGTATGCGCAAGACTATTAAAAATCATGCAGATTTCGCTATTACACCCGATGATTTGTCGGGGTTGTCATCATTTTTTATCGTGCGCGCAAAACATACACTTTTTCCAAACGATGCACGATATGGACTGGTCGCGACCAAGCGCACTTTTAGACACGCCGTAGACAGAAATCGTGCAAAACGTTTATTGCGCGACTGGATTCGTTTTCATGCTGATATGATGCTGCCTGATATGGACTATGTTTTTGTTGCGCGCGCACCAATACTAAAAGCATCACGCGAAGAAGGGCGCACAGCCATGCGTAAGGCATTACACTGGATTCAAAAAACATATAAAAATGGAAAATCCGAAAAATAATCACGATTTAATAAAACGAATTGCAATTCGATTGGTTAAAATGTACCAAACGTGCATTTCGCCGTTTATTGGCGGACGCGCTGCGTGTCGTTTTACACCAACATGCAGTGAATATACACGGCAAGCAATTGAAAAATATGGCACAATTCGTGGTACATGGATGGGAATAAAACGTATTTCGCGATGTCGCCCAGGTGGTGGGTTTGGATATGACCCGGTACCCTGATATACTTGACAATGCAGTACATTGTGATAAAATTTATAAATGCGATAAGAAAAATATTAAAAGGATTTATAAAATGTCATTTCGTGCAACCGTGGAATCTATGTCAAAAATCATGGATGACATGGGGATTACAGAATTAAACCTGGAACGTCAGTTCTTGTTCGGTTTATATCGTAAACATATTCATTTATCAAAACAACAGGCTGCGACCGTTGCTGTGTCTGCACCAAATATTCAAGAAACAAACACACAAAATACAGCCGATGCAAAAATTAACGGATATGCATTAAAATCACCAATGGTAGGGGTTGTTTATTTAGCCCCAGAACCAGGCGCAAAAACTTTTGTTTCTGTTGGCGCATCTGTTAAAGCCGGCGATACAGTTGCCTTGGTCGAAGCCATGAAAACATTTAACCCAATTAAATCTGACAAAGATGGTGTCGTCAAAGAAATTTTGGTAACTGACGGCGCAGCGGTTGAATTTGACCAACCATTAGTAGTTATTGAATAAAATGCCACAAATAAAAAAAGTTTTAATCGCCAATCGCGGAGAAATAGCATTGCGCATTATTCGCGCATGTCGCGATATGGGAATACGTACCGTTGCGGTATATTCAACCGCAGACAAAGACGCAATGCATGTACAGTTGGCGGATGAATCCGTATGTATCGGACCCGCAGCCGTTCGTGATTCTTATTTGAACGAATCTGCTATTTTAACTGCTGCATTGTTAACTAATTCTGATGCAATTCATCCAGGGTATGGATTTTTGTCTGAACGTGCTGACTTTGCACGCAAGGTTGAACAACATAAAATGATTTGGATTGGCCCGTCACCAGACATGATTGAAAAAATGGGCGACAAGGTTAATGCTAAACGTACCGCTGTGGAATGTGGTTTGCCTGTTGTGCCTGGATCAGATGGTGCAATTACAAGTCTGGAACACGCAATCGAATGTGCGCAAAAAATCGGTTATCCTGTTATGTTAAAGGCTGCGGCCGGTGGTGGTGGACGTGGCATGCGCGCAGTTTTGGATGAATCTGAATTGGCCGAAGCGTATCAGTTAACAAAAAATGAATCACTGTCTGCGTTTGGTGACGATACACTTTATATGGAAAAATTATTAACACACCCAAGACATATTGAATTCCAAGTCCTGGGGGACAAGCACGGAAACGTTGTCATATTTGGCGAACGTGATTGTTCATTGCAACGCAGAAATCAAAAGGTTATGGAAGAATGTCCCGCCGCAGTTTTAACACAAAAACAACGCGATGATATGATAGAAATATGCAAATCGGCGGCTAAGAAAATGGGATACACAAATGCGGGTACTTTTGAATTTATGTTCGAAGATGGAAAGTTCTATTTCCTGGAAATGAACACACGCCTGCAGGTTGAACATCCGGTGACTGAAATGGTTTATGGGGTTGATTTGGTGCGTGAACAAATTCGTATCGCCAGCGGTGAAAAATTAGGATACACTCAATCAAACGTTATTCCAAATGGACACGCAATCGAATTCCGTATCAATGCCGAAGACCCAGAAACATTTATCCCAAACCCAGGTACAATAAAACTTTATGCACCATCGGGTGGTATGGGGGTTCGCGTGGATAGTGCGGCATACACTGGATATACAATCCCAGCAACATATGATTCTATGATTGCAAAGTTAATTGTTCATGCGCCAAATCGTCCAGCATGCATTATGCGTGCAACACGTGCGTTGGATGAATTTGTTATCGAAGGGGTAAAAACAACAATCCCATTACAACAAAAATTATTGGCGAACAAAGACGTAAAACAATTAAACTTTGATAATAAATGGTTGGAAAAATTCTTGAAAAAAGAAGAATAGTTGTACTAATAAATATCCAAACATTTATTATTTGCAATTAGAAAAATGTCTGATATAATCAGGTGGCTAAAAGGGTGGTTAGCTCAGTTGGTTAGAGCGTTACGTTGACATCGTAAAGGTCGTTGGTTCGAGTCCAATACCACCCACCAGAAATAATAAAAAACACCGGTAAATGCCGGTGTTTTTTTTATGGATTGCGGTGGTGGACGCAAGAACCAACAGGTGTTGGTCCGACAATGGCTACCCGTTTAAAACGCACCAAACGGTGCGTTTTTTCTTTGGATTTTCCTGCTTTTTTGATTTTTATGTTTGGTGTGCCACCTGTGCGGGGCGGGCTGTTTTTATTTTATTCGGGGTATGCAATTCCAACCCAAACCTGCCCCACGACCCCAAAACGCCAAAAACTGTGATGCAAACTGTGATGCAGTATGGTATAATCAATGCAAAGGAAAGATTATGACCAACGAAGAAATAATCGCAAAAATTAACGGTGTGCTGGCCAAAGTGCATAAGCATTTTGAAGATGCTGATAGATTCTGGCAGGATAAGTTTGACGAGAATGCCCCAGAAAAGTATAAACAAGACCGTCATGGTTTGCGCAACTGGTTGTTGGATATGTACCGTCAACAAACTGGCAACAAACATATAAACATGTTTTCTTCTGATGCCGAAGAAATCATAAAACTTAAAATCCCATCACAGGTTGTTGGTTGCTCTGGTCGTGCAGATGTGTTTGCCAAATATGCCAGCGAAATGGGCTTATATGTCAATATTGTGGCAATGGTTGATATTGCCGAAAAAGACAAAGATAAGCCAAACGGCCATCAAATTATTGCTGTAAAATTCCCAGATGGCCACCAACAACTGATTGACCCAGGGCGCGGTCGTGAAACATACGAAAAAGCAGTTATAAACGGCAAATGCAACGTTGGCGAAAAGATTTCTTATAATCGCAGGGATGGTCGTACGGATTATGAAATCACAGCAATCTTAACACCTATTGAACATGCCCAGATTGACAGTCAGGAAAAATTAGCCCAGGTATATAAAAATCCACAAATAAATCCAGAGGCACGAGAAAAACAAGCCAAGATTCAAGAAATACTGAAAATATTACACAATAATAAAAATGGTTTCAGGGGGCTGCTAAACAATGTCAAAAAAAAGTTATCAAAAGAAGAAAACGAAAAATATAAATCCAACGAAGATTATAACGATATTCTAACCGTCTTTATATTGAAAAATATTAAAGATTTTAAATCTGGTAAAAAAGAATACAACCAACAAGAATTTGAACAATCTGTTTTGAACGAACTTAAAACAATGCTATCACTAGATGAAGAGCAATTCAAACAATACAAAAAAACACAAGAACCCGACCTGAGAAATCTTGATAATATGCGTTTTGAGCTGACTGGTGATGACATTATAAAATATCGCTTTTTTACATCTTGTGCAAATGCCGCGGATGCGTTTTTGGCAGTAAATAAAACCCTGTCAGCAATACCCGAAGAAGACATCAGTATTTTGAACAGCACAAAGTTTGACCACCTGTTAAACGGTAAATCTGGCCATGTAATCCCATGCGTAAAAATGCCTGACGGAACATGGTTTGCGGTTGACCCACAAAAGACCGCAAACGGTCATTTTGGATTTACTATTCCTGAAAAAGAGTTTGCAGCAGGGAATAAAGTTTTTCATCTGGTTGGCCAAAGACACCAACCATATATGATTACACTTATTGGTGATGCTAACTCTATTTTTCACGACCATAATGAATTTCTGAAACAAGCATCACGCGTTCCGCTTGGTCACGCACAAATGTTTATAAAACAAATGGGCGAA
>JAZRIB010000012.1:0-71331 GCA_045645065.1 Candidatus Enterousia sp. | reverse complement strand
GAACGAATACGCAGAACGTGATTCACGCGTGGTGGTTATTACGCAAAAAAATTCAGGGCCGGCAACCGCCCGTAACAAGGGTTTGGACGCAGCAACCGGTAAATATTTAATGTTCTGTGATTCTGATGATTGGTACGAACCAAACATGTGTCAGGTTATGTTTGACACAATCGAAAAACAAAAAACTGATTTGGTGACGTGTCATAACAAATGGGGATTTGAAGAAAATCTGCCCAATTCTGATAAGGGGCGTTCTACTGATAAACATTTTAACAATAATTGGTATGGTCGACATAAAATAACAAACAAAACAATCGGTGCAATAAATTCACCCGTTTGGAACAAGATTTTTAAGCGTGACATAATTGAACATTATGCGATTAGATTTCCAGATTGTTTCAATAACGAAGATTTGACTTTTGTTTTTATGTATATGCTTGTCATAAACAGTGTATATTTTATTCAACACCCATTGTATAACTACTTTGTACGACAAAACTCATTGATCAGTAATGTCATTAATAATAATCCCACAAATAAATTTGATGGATTTTGTGCAACGCAACATATGTTAACCTTTGCAAAAACAAATCAATTATCAGTTTCGCATAAGAAACATATTATATATTTCTTTTCAATACTGTTTTCTAATATTAATCCAACTTTGTCTTCTGAACAATCAAATCAATTTATACAGTATATAGATTCGATGATTTTGACCGAACTGCACTCATACGACATTCTTGCTGGTATAGGAATAAGATATATTATTATTATCCATAACAAAACGTGGTTTCGTTTGTGTTCAGAATTCGTGTTATACAATATATACAAATATACATTTGGATTTTTGTTTTATAAAGACAGGATAAATATTCGCCTGCATATCTTGAAAATAGAACGCAATTATAAAAGATGGTTAGCCCAAAATTCCATAACCATCTGATAATAAATCTGGTTACTTAAACAAATGAATCTGGGTTTTGAAGTATTCTATGGTTTTGTCCAGCCCAGTTTCGATATCTGTTGTCGGTTCCCAACCAAGAACATTTTTTGCCAAACTGATATCTGGACGACGACGGGTTGGATCATCACACGGTAATGGTTTGTTCACAATATTTTTACACTGCCCCAGTTTGTTTGCAATCATATCCGCCAATTCATTTATGCTGCGTTCGTTGGGATTGCCCAGATTTACAGGCCCAGTAAACCCAGCGTCTGAATTCATCATACGAATTAAACCGTCAATTAAATCATCAACATAACACAATGAACGTGTTTGTGTACCGTTTCCGTATACTGTAATTGGCTGGTTCGATAATGCTTGGCATATAAAATTAGAAATTACACGTCCATCATTCGGATCCATATTGGGACCATATACATTGAATATGCGAACAATTTTGACATCAACACCACAATGACGATGATAATCCAGAAATAAACTTTCCGCGCAACGTTTGCCTTCGTCATAACACGAACGAATGCCATTCGGATTGACATTACCACAATATGTTTCTGGTTGGGGGTGAATTAATGGTTCGCCATATATTTCAGATGTAGATGTCTGTAACACAGTGGCGTTATGTAATTTCGCCAATTCCAACACATTCAATGCGCCCAACACACACGTTTTTGTCGTTTTGATTGAATATTTACCCTGGTACGCAACCGGTGATGCAGGACACGCCAGATTGTAAATCTGGTCGATATGTTCATCAGGTATGACAATAGGGTCACAAACATCATGATGAATAAACGTGAAATTCGGGTGTGTCATCAGCGTTTCAATGTTTGCCATACGACCTGTGTAATTATTATCCATGCACAAAACACGTTCGCCCATCGATATTAAACGATGACAAAGATTAGAACCAAGGAAACCAGTTCCGCCAGTAACCAATATAGTACGCATGTATATACCCCCGAAAATTTGTTAAGCGTACGTTATTATATAATCAGTCAAATAAAAATCAATTAATATTTATACCGCAATTAGCGCGAACCATATCGGCGATATGTATTTCCATTGCTTTGTCCCGCCCCGCCCCAACCGCACACGGATCACAGGTTCGGCGCAACTGACCCGCGCGACACGTAAAAGGCACATCGTTACAATATCCACTGACACGGGTTAAAACCGCATTGTTTGCATATGTATCTGCAACGGTTTTATAACGCGTCGGTATTAATTCTTGGTTATATGCCCACATACGCGAAACAGCAGAACGTGTTTGGTGTACACACGGGTTATTATTCATAATTTTTGTAATATTTGCACTGTCTGCGACTGTGGCATTATGGCGCGCAATGATAAGCCACGTAACAATACTGGCACAGACAACAGTAACCATAAACAATAAAATATAGTGCGCAATTGTAAATGGTGTGGTTTGAAATTCTGATTTTTTTGCCATTTCTGTCCCCCGATATTTACAACAATAACACATTACATTCAGATAAAATACGGGTTTTTATTCCGTGGGAAAATCTTGCATTTCTGAAAAATTCGGGTAAAATATGACGGATATCATAATCAAAGGGGGCGCGGATGTTTGTGACAGAAAAACTGGAAAATTTTTCGTGGGTAAATGTTGGCAATCCCGATCATAAAGATTTTGAAAGACTGCAAAACGAATACAAAATTGACGAAGATACTATTTCCGACATTCTGGACCCAGATGAACAGCCACGTTTCGAAGTCGAAGATGATTACAAGGTTATAATCGTTCGTTTCCCAATTATTAACCGTGAAAACGACACCCTGTGGCATACAGAGCCATTGTCTATTATTTACACGTCTAACCGCGTTATAACCGTCTGTCGCAAGCGTTGTGATTTGTTAGATAAAATCAAGCGGTCTGAAAAAACATCACGCGAAGAATTTATCTTGAACATTATGTACTATATCGCGGAATCATATCTGCGTATGTTAAAGGAATTAAACAAGCGTGTTCTGGCGTCAAAACGCGTGTTGTTGGAACGCATCCGCAAAAAAGAATTAATGGATTTATTAGAGGTTGAAAACAGCTATACCCTTTATATGGCGGGGATTAAGGGAAATGTCGCGGTGCTGGACAAATTGGAAAAAGTTCGTGGTTTTGTCAAAACGGACGAGGCCAAAGAACTGGCCGAGGATGCACGCATCGAATTAGCCCAGGCAACCGAAGTTGTAACTTCGTATGGGAAAATGCTGAAAGCGATTAAAGAAACTTTTGAAAGTGTTATCAATATGGATTCTAATACCAACATTAACCGCTTGACGATGTGGAATATTGTTTTGGTGATTCCGACGGTGATTGTCGGATACTATGGCATGAATATGCAATTGCCGTTCGCAGAACATCCAGGCGCAGCAGTGTCTATATTTATCGCGATAATGGTTTTATTGGTCGGATTTGCACTGTTCGGTGCAATTAAGAAAAGAATTATATAATGACACAAGATTTCACGTTACATACACATACAATTGGATTTGACGGCATCAATACCCCAGAACAAATGATTGCGACCGCACGCGCCGCAGGATTCAAGGCGATTGGAATATCAAATCACTTTATTGTACACCCAGATATAAAAAACACAAAAATGTATGCGGCGGCGGCTTTACGTGGATATGCAACAATGTATAACGCCAGTTTCGATGAGGCACTGGCCAAGTTTCAGCCACATTATGATGAATTGGCACGCCTGCAAGACAAAAACCCAGACATTCGTATTCTGCGCGGGATGGAAGTAGACCGTTTCCCAACCACACAATGGTCAGATGGATTTGCACACGCATGCGAAATATTGAAACCGGATTATTTGATTGGGTCGGCTCATTTTGTTGAATATAACGGAACAGTATGCAACATGCATGATATATCAGCGGCGAATCCAAATGCACGCGATGAAATGCTGAAAACATACTGGAAAAACGCCCAAGAATCTGCAAAAAGTGGAATTTTTAATTGGATGGCACATCTGGATTTGCCCAAGAAACTAAATTTGGGAATAGATGAAAAATGGGATGCGATAAAACGTGAAACGGTTGCGGTAATTGCAGAAACACGAACCCTTGTTGAAATCAACACCAGTGGATTCAAAATTGGTACAGATGAACCATATCCAGGCCTAAAAATTTTACAGTTATTGGCCGAATATAATGTTCCTGTGATATTAACAGATGATGCGCACGACATTGGGCGCATTGGTACTGATTTTGGTCGTGCATACACAATGGCACGTAAAAATGGCATAAAAAACTTTCTAACACTGCAGAAAATACTTGATTTTCGTAGAAAAAGTTTATAAAGTAACGGCGCTGGGTAATCAGAACTGATTAAACAATGGTGCATTTTTGGTCCCATCTGTGATAAGGATTCTGTGAAATATCTGGCACATTAACAAAACCAAAAAAGGATATAAATTATGGCAAGAGCAGGCGCAAAGCGCAACACTCGTAAATTAAAGATTGGACGTTCATTGGGCGTTAATCTGTGGGGCCAGGCAAAATCCCCATTTAACAAACGTAAATACAAACCGGGTCAGCATGGTCCAACATCACGCGGTGGCAATTCATCTGATTACGCAAAACAGATGCGCGCAAAACAGACTTTGAAGGGTTACTATGGTAACGTTGGTGAAAAGAAGTTCCGTGCATACTATCTGGAAGCAGCCAACATGAAGGGCGACACACCAGAAAACTTAATCGGTTTGTTGGAACGTCGTTTGGATGCAGTTGTATATCGTGCAAAATTGGCACCAACTGTATTTAGCTCACGTCAGTTAATCAGCCACGGTCACATCTATGTAAATGGTCAACGTGTAAAAGTTGCATCATACCGTGTAAAACCAGGTGATGTTATCACAGTCAGCGAAAAAGCAAAACAGATGCCATTGGTTGTTTTGGCCCTGGAATCTGGGGAACGCAATTTTGCAGATTATGTTTCTGTGGACAGCGCGAACTTTACAGCAACATTCGTACGCGTACCTGCGTTCGAAGATGTTCCATATCCAGTTCAGATGTTCCCAGAATTGGTTGTCGAATTCTATTCTCGTTAATAGAGAAAGGAAAAGCAAAAAAGTCCCGCCCTGTGCGGGATTTTTTGATGATTAGTGTTTGCAATATTGAATTTTATGCTTTATAATTTTGTGGTGCTGATGTTTGGTCAGTATGGGGCTTAACAACCCGTTCAAGAACGTCTGAGATGACGAAACTATCTCCAACCAGGGGTTGGAGGGCTGTGAATAATCAATAAACAGCGCTATCATTCTTGAATAGTTGTTAACCTCCAACCGCTTTCGTTTTTCAGATGCGGTTTTTTTGTACACAAATGGGGGCAACATATGAAAATCACAAAAGAAATTCTGGCAGAACTGGAAGACGATTTGAAAACAGCGGAAATTTGCCGTCCAAATTATTCTGATTTGATTACAGAAATTTTTATAGCGTATTCGCATTTAGAACAAATTTATAATCGTTTGAAACATATCTATGAACGCGAAGCACAATATCATGAATGCAAGCAAAAATTAGAATTAGCACAGGATAATATGATTCAAAATTTAGCCCCCTGCGCGACTAATAAAAGCACAACGCAGTGATTCCCCTACTGGTACAAGCAGGGGATTTTTTCACTTTATAACGGCGCTTTTGATAAGGTTCAGGTCTTCTTTGATATCGTCTATTTTTATTTGAATCTGCCCTATTCCCGTTTCCAAGACCGTTGTACGATTTTCAAGTGATGTTATGCGCGCATCAGCACGCTGGATTTCCGCCAGAGATGAATCTTGGCGCGCAACCCAGTAGATTACACCCGCAATAAAGGCGATTAAAAACCAACTGTCGCGTAAAAAATCCAGAAGCCCCGCGGCACTGGGTTGCGTTGTCATGGCTATTTCCCCCGCTTTGTTAAATTTTCAATTTGATGGATTAACGACCGCTGGGCTTCCAACCCGCGTAATACCGCATCTGTTGCATTAGCCCCCAGCACACGTTCAATCGTTATTTTACGCAAATGCGCCAGCACCCGCGCACCAGATGGGGTGCAAAACGTACGTGCAAAATCGCGCTCGATATTATCCGCCATTTTTTATACCCCCATAACACTTTCCATTGCAACCATTTGGGCAATTGGCGCGATATATTTTAATTCTGCATCCCCGTTCAATGTAATCGGTTCAATCACACCGCGACGCCCCAAGATTTGCAGACCACGTTCACACAATGGACGTATAAATTCGTGCAGTAAACGTCCGTATGTCGCACCCAAAATTCGCATCATATCACTGTTACGCGCCATAATTTCGGTGGCGGTCATTTCTTTTTCGGATAATAACCCCAGTCTGTCTGCCAGTAATGCGTGACGAATACGTTCGCGCAAATCTTTTAATATAATCTGGGATACGTCAAAGTTTGCACCACTGGTCAATGGGGTCAGACCCGATGAACCAACCGCCTTAGGAATAATCGCGCCCGGGGTTAGGTTGATGTTATTCAAATTAATTACACCGTCATCGTCCGCCATCCAGATACCAGATACTGAAATAGTCGCGTTTTTCAGAACTAATTCAACCACTTTGTTTGCAGTTTTAATATCTGGCAATGCACGCAAAATCGGCCCCCGCCCATAGATTTCGCCAGACAATACCGACCAACGGAATATCAAATATGGATTCGTTTCAAATGTACCTGTTGCGACAATATTGTTTTCTATGTCGCCACCAGCATCCAACCATGCTGTAAATTCCGTACCAACCAGACTTTGTACCAATTTTATTGGCATATCTGGGTTTTCCGCCAATGCGTCACGCAGATTTTTTGGCATGCACCATGTTGGATACTTTTTAACCGCGTCGGACAATGGCATTGATGTTGTATGGAATACCGCGTTTGGTAAAATTGCAATATCTGACATCGGAATCGATGTGAATGAAAAAGCAGACGCTGCGCCAATCGGATTTTCAGACATAAACAGGCACGCCGTCCCCAATGTTACCAAATCTAAATAACACTGGTGTACGGTTGTATAAAAATTAGAATCATTCAAATTTGCACGCAATGCATTTGTTGCAGAATTTGCATCGGGTGATAAATCACTTTCCGGCACCAGGGTCAGCCACAATGATTCTGGGGGCGTTAATAACGTGTACAGTGACGCCGCCAGATTATCGGCCGCATCGGATGCTGTTGCGTCAAACAGGTTTGCCATATCTTCGTCTGTTTCAGGCATTGTATATTTACGCGCATCCGACCAGCGGCGCAACCACGGTTCACGCATATCCAGCGCACGTTTATATAATTGTTGCAGGTTTGATTGCATTTTTTATCCTTTTGGTTGTTGTTTGATTGTGTTAAATCTTGAAATTCGTATTTGCGTATATTGGGCGAACGCCCGCACCCGCACGATGAATTACAATTGGTGTTGTGCTTATTGCGCCCGCCACCGCATCCAGACCGTCATCGTGCCCCACCCCGCCCACCGGCGACCAGCCTAACATTTCAGACAGTAATGGCGTGTATTGCACACGCGTATGCGCATACAGATGCCCCGATGTCAATAATGGTTCAATCGCATCTAAAATTCGGTCGGACTTGTTTTTATTATTTGTAATTTTATTTACATAGATGTTTTGACCACAACGCGCCGCGGTATCACACATAATTTCTGGCAACGCATTCCCCAATCCGTTTGTTTCAATGGCTATTCGGCGCATACCGTATCGGTGCATAAATTCGATAACCATTTCACATTGGGTATTCAATGGATGCGTTTCATTATCCGCAACCGTCATATACATTACATCGTGGATAAAGACATTGTGATTTTTATCATCGCGATATATCAAAACACATACGCTGTGGTCTGATTTGCGACGACCACTGGACGGATCCCAATATACAGACGCGCCCGTTATCAAATGCGTCCCCAGGCGCACGTTATGGATATCCAGTACATCTTCGTAAAAGTGTATTTGCCCCGGGTCCAGTCGTATACGTTCAGTCGGCACAAATTCCAGCATCATTTGTGCTGAAAAATGTCTGGGGCCCACAATTTGACGCATCTGATTAATCTTGGCAATCGGAAAAAGTTCAGGCCATGCGGGTGTGCCATCGGCGCTAACAATCGGAATTTTCAGCAATTTATATCCCGATAAAAAAGGCATTGAAAAAGCATTTTTTTCATATACCATTGGCGTTAAGGAAAAGGATTTTGACATGGATTTTACCCCTAAGACTTTGCCAACCAATCTGGAAGCAGAACAGGCAGTACTGGCCGCTGTATTAATGAACAATCGCGCATTGGAACGTGTGTCTGAATTCTTGACCGCGGAACATTTTTCGCACCCCGCCCACCAAGAGATTTATAAACTGGCGGAACGTCAATTTGCCGCAGGCATCCCATTTGACATCATTACAGCAAAAACATACCTTGAACAACAGGGGGTATTAGAATCCGTTGGTGGGGTGGATTATTTAACCCAGTTGTCTGGGGCGGGCGCAACCGTCGTTAATGTTGAACAATACGGGCGTATCGTATATGAAAACGCACAAAGACGACAATTAATTAACCTGGCCCAGGATATTATGGATAACGCATTTGTCGAAGACCTGGATAATCCTGTTAACCGCCAGATAGAAGTTGCAGAACAAAAATTATTTGATATGGCGACCACTGGTTCGTCTGAACGCGATGCCGTTTCAATTGAAACCGCATTAAAGGCAGCCTTACAGGAAGCAGAAACAGCATACAAGGCCGATGGACAGTTGTCTGGTTTGACAACAGGACTGACCGCACTGGATAAATCAATAAGTGGTTTACATCATTCTGATTTAATCATCGTTGCAGGTCGTCCAGCAATGGGTAAAACAACACTGGCTATGAATATCGCATTTAATGCCGCCAACGCAATCCATTATGGTATGGCAAATAAAAATTACAAAGGTGCGGTTATATTTTTCAGCCTTGAAATGTCACATTCACAATTGGCAGCACGTGTTCTGTCATCCCAGTCCAAAGTTCCAGCATCGGCGATGCGTGAAGGTAGCCTGACGGATGAAGACATGTTGAAAATGCAACAATATGCCGATGCAATCAGCAAAATTCCATTGTGTATCGACGATACACCAGGTATGTCGGTTCCAATGATGCGTACACGCGCACGTCGTTTGGCACGTAAATATGGTGGCGTGTCATTGATTGTGGTGGACTATCTGCAGCTGATGACGTCGCCGGGGGGAAAACGTAACGACAATCGTGTTCAGGAAATTTCTGAAATCACACGAGGGCTAAAAATGTTAGCCAAAGAATTAGACGTACCTGTTATCGCACTGTCCCAGTTGTCACGTAGCGTTGAACAACGTGATGACAAACGCCCACAGTTGGCAGACTTGCGTGAATCAGGGTCTATTGAACAAGACGCTGACATCGTTATGTTCACGTACCGTGAAGAATACTATCTGGCGAACCGTAACCCGTCAGAACGTATTTCAAACACGACAAATTCTTCGATGGTTGAATCATGGCAAAAACGATACGAACAATCACGTGGCAAGGCTGATATTATCATCGGGAAAAACCGTCACGGTCGCCCAGAAACAGTACGCACGGCGTTCTTTGGTGATTATAGTTTGTTCGATAATTTGCCAGATGAATTTGATACACGTGGCGAAAATATCGCACCACAACCTGCAACCAGTGTTCCGCTGGATGGTTCTGAATTTTCACCAACACCAATTGATATTGATGCAATTCCAGACGATATGCCATTGTAAGTGATTATTTACTTGCGCAAGTCTTAAAAATTGACTATTATTTTGTCAAGATTGTTTTTAAGGAGTTGCACAATGGCCCAAGAAGAAATTATTTTTCCAAATAATATCAGAAATATTCGATTGAAAAACGGCATGAAAATGACAGAATTGGCACGTCGTGCTGGGTTGTCTTTGTCAGCTGTTTCCAAAATTGAAAAGGGCGTTCGTCGTCTGAACCAGAAACAGTTGTTAAATATCTGTAATATTTTGGGTTGTAAATTATCTGATATTTTCATCAAAGAATCTGATGAAGTAGCTGAACAATGGCAAACAGAAATTAAACGCCGTCTGAACGATAACGAAGATGGTGGTCTGAAAATTTTCGGCAGTGGTTTGCGCCGTATTCGTCAACAAACTGGAAAAACAATTGCACGCGCCGCCAAAGATGCAGGTATGACGTTGTCTGTGTATCATAAAATCGAAGTTGGACAACGCGAAATATATGAAAATGAAATCGAACCGTTGGCAAAATCGTTCGCAATGACGGTGGAAAGTATGTTTGATAAAATCGCAATGCTGTATAAAAGCGGTGATTTGAACAAACATATTAACAAAGTCAAAGAACGTGTGAAATCTGTTCTGGAACCCGGAAACCCGTTATCAAGTATTGATATGAGTGGTGGGTTATACGGTGCAAAACTGTATGATAGCGCGCGTAAAAAATTAGTGCCTGTGTTTGGAACACCATCTGGCAAATCAATCACATTCAAAAAATCTGACAAAACAATGATTGTTGCGCCAAGTTCACTGGAAGGACGCAGTGGCATATACGCAGTGATACCGAATTCTAAACGTTTGGGTGGTTTTATCCCTGAAAAATCATACCTGTTTGCAGACATTGACGCACCTGTGGCGGTGGGGGATTTGGCGGTATTTATTGATACTGATTTCAATGCGTTGGATTCTGAAACAAATCTTAGCGCACAAATCGCAACTGTACGCCAAGATTCTAAAGGGAAAATATACGGACAAATGGTCAGCCCAGAAGAAAAAATTAGCGCACAAACAATGCATAAAATTATTATGATTGTTATGGAATAACGCAACAGATTCCGTACCAGAGTGAGAGAGGCATAATATGAAAGCACGAATTGCGGCAACCGCACAAAGATTATTAAATCTGTACCGACAAGAACATGTTATCATCGGTGGTTGGGCAACAGTTAACCCTGTGTTGGTATCAGAAGCAACAGATGACGTTATCAAAGAATTGCGCGAAATGCCAACAGGCAAAATGCTTATCAGACATATTGAAAATCTGCGCAGCGGCAAAACACCTATGGATTCTATTGAACCTGATTTGATACCGTATGGCGGTTTGATGACCCAATCAAATTTAACAAATACGACATTGTCACAAAAAGATTTGAACGAATTACAATCTGTGTTGGCAGAATTTACCCCCGATCAGGCCGGATTAGAAAAAATCGAACGTTTGAATATCGTTCGTCGTTTCGGTGAAGAATGGGCGAATGCAATTCATGATGCACTGGGCAGTTATCCAGATATGCAGAAAAAATGGTTTATTGTTAAACAAACATATCGCGCATATCAGTTATGGGATACGGCAAATAAAATTATTAATACACCATTGGATGAACGTACACGTGCAGAAATCCAAGCAGATATGCCAGAATATGAAACGTACCTGCCGATGTTTGGAAATGCCGGAGACGATTTGTTGACGCGCCTGCGCACATTTATCAGTTCTATAAAAAGCGAAGACGTTGCCTAGTCTGTTCTGTCTGTGCGATATATTGTATCCATGGTATGCGGTGTACCAATGTAAATCATCGTGCCACTGGGCGACAAGATAAAATCCAATTCGCGTAATCTTTCACGCAGATTTTCCCGCTTTTGTGGAGTGTTTGATGTATTTGGAACTTCTATATCATCACATATGATAAGGTCTGCGCGCATACCGGTAATATTGCCATGGATACCCTGGCATATAACAGACGGTTCACGAATCCCAATTGGTCTGTTTATTGTTATATGGCCAGTGGCCCAATCACGTCGTGATACAGGAATTAATTCAGAACACCACGGATGGTTTTCCAAAATATGACGGATGTGCCCAACCATACGTGTCGCCAATGTATTGTGCGCAGATAAAATCAATATTCTGGTGCTGGGAAACATATATAACGTACAGGCTGCAAAAATTCCAACGACCGTGGATTTGCCAGAATGACGAAACGCCATCAACAATCCACGATGCATATCATCGTTTATAACATCTACTAAAAAATTCATTATTTGTCGATGATGCGCCGGTGTCGTCTGTCCCAGAACACGATTCCATTCGTCCATAAAATTACAGTAAACCGTAATCATCGCGCGTATTGATTGGGGCATCATCGGTTATATATCCATAATCATTAATCAATTTTGGTAATGCATTATCCAGTACAGATAGCAGATTCTTGAAAATCCCTAATGTGCCGCCACCGGTTAATTTATCTTGGATTAAATCATTGGTATATTCCAAGAACGCAACTGTATTCGTATGAACATTACGCCATGCTTCTATGTCAACATTTGGGGCGTGTATATCTTTTAAGGCTTCAATTAAAAAATTAAAATCCGCATTCAGATGTTCTGGGTCTATTTTTGCGGTTGGCTGGTAATCGACAACACGCGACAATGCAACAATACGATAAATATCTATGCGACTGTCCAAGATTGGCGCGTCATTAAACACAACACGCCCACCATCAAAAGTTGTATTTTCGACAACAGAATATTCGTCTGGGGTCAATACACGTTCGTTTATCGCAACATGAATATCAGCCGACTGGAAAAAAGGGAACGCAAATTCAAATTCAGTTGTTGCACCATCTGCGATATAAGATATTTTATACATAAATCCCCCCTATTCCTAGCCGACTAAGTCATCAAAACGCGACAATATTGTTTTTAATAAATTAGGTTTCTTGGCACGTGTTGATTTTAATTTTTTCAAATTCGCGTTACGTTTTTCAGTATACGGCTGTTCGGTTTCTGATTTTAACCGCGCCAGTACAGCCCCCTGGGTCATGCCACGCGATGACACGCCAGATGCGCCATATTTTGCACGCTGGGTTGCCAAAACCTTTTTAACCAGATTTGTTTTTTCGGCTTGGTCTGTCGCCATTTGTCGCAATATTTCTTGGCGAGCGTTTTTTGCCTGTTTTTTTTCGTCTTGATAAACCAAGATTTCACTGACATCTGATACAAGTTGTCCCATAATAAATTTCCTTTTTTGTGTTTAGTTTGTTGATTAAATACTGTATCCACCAGAAACAGACACCGACAACACTGTAATTGGATACGGTTCATTTCCGTGTATAGTCCAATATGGTGTGATGCACGATTCCGATGTGCCCAGTAAATTTATGGACACGTCCCCTGAATACCCCGTATGATTTTCAGAATATATCGAATCTGGCAATGAAACACGTGTGCCGTTTATAAATACTGATTTCGTATTTAATAGGCGCACGGAAACTTTGCGTATGCGCAAGCGTGACACATTGTGATTCGATACGCGAAATGGCAAAGATTGGGCGCAAAATGCAAAATCATATTTATTTGCATCGTTTAATACAGCACGCGAAAAACATTCCAGATTATATGCACCATCGCGCATTGTCACAACGTATGTTATGCCATCAGTCACCACAACTGACATAAATTTTCCATATGTTTTGTATTGACCCCATGCAGAAATCCCCAGCGCACTGTTCTGATTTAACACCGACATATTGCCATCATCTGTAACCACAAATAACTGGTTCGTTGCGTCGTTATATGCAATATCAACAGGATTTGTTATCAAGTGTTTTGCAAATGCACATAAATCAGTCGCATTATAGTTTTGACCTAAATCATCCAAGGATAATTCCCGAATATCGCGCATTGTTTTTGATACGAATACAGTTGCACCTTCTATCTTTTGCGGTGGCAGATATCGTGTAGCGTTACTGCCGACTGATGTGTGCTGTTTTATATCGACCAATGACGGTGTTAATGGCTTACTGGAAATCGCCCATTCCCCATCAGTGGTCAGAATTTGCAGGTTATCACCACTGACCACGGTACAAATTTGCTGACGCTGTTGTGAAAGCAGCGTTATAAATATCGCTTCGTCATCCAGACCGGTTCCAACATCAAAATTATTATGTTGTCCGACACGGGACATCCATACCCCAGACGGATATGATCGCGAACCACCAAATACCAGTCTGTCTTGGTGAAATGTGATACTGCATGGCCAACCGCGAGCCTTACTGAACGCGGATTCGTACCAATCAGACACATAATTACTTGGCACACTGTATGTACCATTGATGTATCCAATTACTTCGGTTGGGCTGATAAATTCTTCTATCTGCCATTGTTTATCCAATAACAGCAAACGATTTCCAACATACGCCGGCGTCCAAAAATCAGTATCTGTGGTAAATTTAGCATAA
The DNA here is from genome assembly GCA_045645065.1 of Candidatus Enterousia sp. GTDB lineage: Bacteria > Pseudomonadota > Alphaproteobacteria > Rs-D84 > Rs-D84 > Enterousia. The sequence continues at coordinate 57,075 of JAZRIB010000012.1, read as the reverse complement.
TTATTGCCACGGTCACTGGTTGAAACTGATATTTTTATGTCACGACTGTCTTCGAACCGCATAAACGGTATATTCACAGACATATCAGAATCGTTACGTGCAAATATAAAATCTGTTATTTCAAAACCACTGGGCGACTTGGTCAGGATTTGTGGCGGATAGTCTGGATGAACAAATATTATCGTATCAAAACGTTGAGCATATTGCAGGCGCATTAAATCGCCCCCAGACCACGGTACAAATAAATCCCCAACAAGTTTGTTGCCAGAATAAATAAGCATATGCCCCGACATTATCGCCAGAATATAATTTTCGTGTTCTGATACAGAAAACGAAACCAGACGCGCATTGTCTTGTAATGTGGCAATATGTTCCAGACCGCATCGACGTGTTAAACCACCACCTGATAATACGTCCATATTTTCTAGTTTTGATAACCCATCAATATTATCACGGCAAAAAAATTCAGGTGACACAGCACCATATGCAAAAGAACTTTGTGTGTTTATAAAATTTGCCATTTTACCCCCCCGTTAAAACCGTGCATTAATCAATGAAAAATTATCTATTTTTGTACTGGGGGCGGTTGTACTGTCGATAAATTTAGCAGATTGCAATTCTGTTTCATACAATGCTGCTAACATTCTGAACACGGTCTGGTCGCCCAATAACGGAATACAAAATTCCATTGCCAGTTTAGTTGCCACCAATGAAACAAAATATCCCGGATAAGAATCTATACCGACACGCGTGCATGCTGATATCGTGATTTTATCTGTTGATGCAATAATTTTGTTACCAACAACATCACCCCCTGGGGTCAATACGCGCAATACATCAGATGGTATTAAAAAATCACCATCCGTGTTGCGGACTAAATCAATGTGTCGGGTTGCAAAACGCCATGGATGCAATGCAATTAATGCATCTGTAACGGGTTCAAATAGTGTTCGTGCCAATTGTGCAGTGGCTGTATCATCACTGAATGATTGAATAGGCGCTTCGCCTAGTTTCAGTAACGCCATGGAACACAAGTCTATTTTTGTAAGCATAATTGTCCCCACTGTAATTATTTATAAATTCGCGGTGGTGTAAAATTACACCACCGTTTGAATAAAAATTTATGCCAATGCACCGGTTGTAACGTTGCTGGCTGTGATGTTAATTTTCTTTATCGATGTGTTATCAGATGCGTTAATAATTACAACGTCACCAATATTCATCAATGTCTTGACATCGTTAAAGTATCCCGTCGATGAAATCGTTGCAATGCTTTCTGTTGTGGACGCATAGTGCCACAATGTAAATCCATTCGCATATGCAATAACCGACAAATTTTTATTTTGAAATGCCATAAGTTTTATCCTTTGGTTAAAAATATATTTGTGGCACGTTATGCAGCAGGCGCATCACTGCACTTGACACGTACAATACCATCGTTATCGATTAAAACTGCACCTTGGGACATACTGTTGCTGATAAAGTGCGCCGCACGTTCACCGTGCCATGAAATATCTGTCTTGACTTCTTGGCCGCATGCATGACCGATGCTGGATGCGTGATATATAAAGCAATCGCGATTTGATTCAGATACAGGTAAACCATTATGCAATACCCATGTGATACCCAACCATTTTTTTGCTTCGAAACCATTTACCAATGTTTTTGCATCACCAACATAATCCGCTGATACAAATTCATCCATCGCCAGCAATTCATTCCACTGGTGCACACCAATAACTGCAAAGCGACGACCATCATCAGGAACATCGTTTGTATTCAAAACTTCAACCGCAGACAAAATCAAATCTTTGGTTAAGCCCGTGGAATAATCACCAACAGATAATGTTGATGCGTTCATTGCATCAATGATTAATTCGTCTGTTTTGCGTCCCAATGCATACGCACCCGCAGACGCAACAACACGACGTTCGTCAATGTTAACTTTTAATTCATCTAATGCGTCAACCCAATCACCGGCATAGTAATCAGTCAACATACATTCAACAGGTTCATGATTCAAATTCATCACTGGAACAATACCGTGACGTGATTTTGTGCTGGCGGTGCCACGACCAACTTTTTGGAATGTAGTGGACGCACCAACAACACCTGATTTGCTGCGAACAGTAGAACGCAGTTTTGTACCCATCTGTTGATAGGCCAAATGAACATCGGCTTCGAATTGTTTTACGAAAACCTGGTCAATTGAAACGGACATATTTATTTCCTTTGTTTGATTAAAATACAAAAAAGCGCATACGCGCGATAAATTTATGTAACGGTTATGCAAATTGCGCCGTGTACATAAAAAATAAATGCGGGGTGGCAAGACTTGTCCGCAATAAAAATTCAGTCAGACTGGAATTTATCTGACTGAATTTTTAGAAAACAAAACCCGGACGTTTGTCCGGGCTTATTAATAATATGAATTATATTATTTCTTTTTTGCGCATTTTTTTGCACATGCTTTTTTTGCACATGGTTTTACTGCTACTTTTTGCGCAGGTACTTTCTTTGCAACTGGTTTTGCTGCTACTTTTTTCGCAGGTGCTTTCTTTGCAACTGGTTTTGCCGCTACTTTTTTTGCAGGTGCTTTCTTTGCAACTGGTTTTGCAACTACTTTTTTTGCAGGTGCTTTCTTTGCAACTGGTTTTGCTGCTACTTTTTTTGCAGGTGCTTTCTTTGCAACTGGTTTTGCTGCTGTTTTTTTCGCAGGTGCTTTCTTTGCAACTGGTTTTGCCGCTACTTTTTTCGCAGGTGCTTTCTTTGCAACTGGTTTTGCTGCTACTTTTTTTGCAGGCGCTTTTTTTGCAACTGGTTTTTTTGCTGGTTCTTTTTTTGCAACTGGTTTTGCAACTGCTTTCTTAGCAGATTTCTTAAACAGGCTGAATGCCATATTCCTCTCCTTTCTATTTTTTAAATAGAACAAATCTGTTTTGTTCTTACTGTGTATTTTATATGAATATCAAAAAATAGTAAAGAAGAAAGTGATATTTTTTCTTATGAATATAATTTTTTAAATCCATTTTCTATTTTGCGAATGTATTCTGTATCACCATCACGCCAATATTTTGGGTCACGCATCATACGTCGCAAATCAGAATCTGATAAATTTTTTATTTCATTTTTTTCTGTTTCAACATTTGGTTCCATTGATTGCATCATTCGATAAACACCTTGGATTCCCTGGGGCGAGGAACACAATTCATCAAACGCATCGACTGGTAAATATTGTTTACCAAACGCTTCAATGGCACGCAACGCATCATTCATTTTTTCATTGTCACCAAAAAATTTTTTTAATTCTGTGATTGCGTTTTTTTCATTTTGCATTGCATATAATTCTGATATCACAGGCGCAAGAATTTCATTTGCAATAGAATAAATTTTTTCAACTTGGTGTGTTGTTAATCCAATTTCGTGAAATTTATTTTTTAGATTTTCATCATCAAACAATTCATTTGTTGGATATTCATTCGCTGATTGCGGTACACCAATTGCGCGATTAAAACGTGTGCGAACATTTTCATCACTGTCATCTGTTGGTACGGTTATCATTGTGCCAATCTTTTTTTCTAATTCAGAATATGATTTTAATAGCGCAGTTGCGTTTAACGTTCCATCGTCATTCAAAAATTTTTCTGGAATTTTATCCATTTGTTTTTTCCTTTGGTTCATTTGATTTGCGTAAGAAGTAAATTCCACCCAGTGTAAAAATATTTTGCAACATTATAAATATATCTGTATCCCCGACAATATATGCTGCAATCGCAGATAATATTCCAACGCCAGACATAATGTATGTGCGATAACCGTTCAGGAATCCACCATTAAAAAATTTGTTCATATTTAATTTATTCCATTACAAGTAAAATAATAATTCATCAATATCTAGTATATAGCCGCGTGTACGCGCCCAATCTGGTAATATGTCACCATGATGAAAACGTGTCGCACCACGGCACATATCCGGCAACCCGCCCGCCAACATACGCGACACAACACGCAGGCACATTTGAAAACCACGATCTGATGGGGGGACCGACAACATTTCATGACGCATTGATGTATCATTTAATGATTCAAACATATCGGTATCAGATATTATTTGTGCAATATTTACCCCGGTGGCACGCGATGCGTTTTTTATCATTGATACCATTGCTTCGACCGCGGGCAGTGATGACGCAGATGTTTCTGCATAGACAACACGTGCAATTTGATATGATAATTTTTTTGTTTCGTCCGGATTTTTTATCAGTTGTAATTTCATTTCTGACAATCCCCCCATTTAGATTTTTGATAAATAAAAAACCCGCACAAAAATTGTACGGGTAAAAAAACAGACAAAAAAAATCCCCAACCTTCGTTGTGGATATCATTTCTGCTGTTGATGTGCATCAGTATATCATATTTTCACATCAAAGTCAAGCATATAATTTTACATCGCCACAATACAGACATCACAACATCGTTATTTCATCACCATAAACCAACAAATAACGTGTGTCACGACGCAGTATCAGCGCACCATTTTCATTTATACCAATCAATTCTGCCGGCAATCCGTGGTATAAAACATCTTGGTTCAGATGTTCAACCAATTGCATCCAACGTGTGCGCACAGATGAAAAATCCATTCTGCGCCACTTATCCAGATTACGCATCAACACCCCCAACAATTCTTTGTCTGATATTGCGCGTGCATAATTATTTAATTTAGTTGTTTTATATTCACGAACAGTCGGATTTGTCTTAATATTTATTCCGATACCAACAACAACATATGCCCCAGAATATTCAATCAAAATCCCACACACTTTTTGACCATCAATCAAAATATCATTTGGCCATTTTATCGTCGGCGTAACCCCATATGAAATTAACGTTTCAGCAACCGCAACCGCTATTGCATATGCCAAACGTCCATCCCGTGTTTCACATTCATAAATAAAACTGGCGTACAAATTTCCATGATGAGACACCCATTTGCGACGATGACGACCACGTCCCGCACTTTGTGCCAGTGCCACAACAGCCGTACGATTAGATGCCGTCCCATTTGCGATTATTTCGTGTGCCATATCTTGGGTACTGGGGATTTTATCAAACGAAAATACTTTATATCCGGCCAAGTTTATACACCCCATTACATGTAACAATGAAATCACGACCAAATTTACGACGTAACTGATAGATAGCGGTATCAACCGCATGTGTCGCCGTGTCTGAGGCATACCCCAACACGCGTTTAAGTTCTGTTGATGACATACCGCCACTTTTGTAAAGCGCGACAACCAATTTTCCTTGGACATAGGGCAACGATGTTGGCGCACCAAAAACCACAGATAATATACGCGAATTATCGGATAGTGACAGGATTCGCGCCTTTAATTCCAGCGGACTGATGGTGTCGACAATGTCCATATCAGAAAAATCTATATCGGTTACCGTTGGCGCGTCTAAGACAACAGCATTTAATTCAGACAGAATATGCCGCCAAATTTTATCTTTGGAAAAAATACGTATTCCCGACAACATATGATTACAATACCCCAAAGAATCTAAGATGTCCAACAAAAAACCACGCATAATCAACACGTGGCTTTTGGGTGTTAAAACAACATATCGGAAATTCTTGTTATTCGCGTTCGCATTCTTGGGCTTCGATAAACTTGGTAAAATCTTGGATTCTGGCGCCGGTTGACGACAAAATCTTAGAAATACTGTTTGTTGATGGCCATCTGGGTTGCCCTTCTTTGGACCAGCGTTTACTTTTATTAAAGGTTGTCGGATCCAAGCCACTGCATTTCGCCAGACCAGAACACGACATTCCGTGTTCGACTGCGAAACGTTCTATGGCCAACCATACATCTTCGTGTGTCATTTTATTTCTCCTTTCGGTTTTTTGTACTAGAAACTGTTAAAACGTCCCTGTGCAAAATAAATTCTATGTAAAGATGACAAATCTCACAACAAGTTGTGTTTCCTAGGTTTTTTGTGATATTTTAGGAATTTTTACACACAAAAACACAATACTAAAAATTTTTTTGACAAAACACTTGACAAACTGAATTATCTGTATTATATTTCGATTCGTCAAAGGAAGCAAAGCCGATGACCAGGTGCAAAAACATCTGTGGGGTCCAGGGATTCAGACTCCCTCCTACATTCTCTCTCCTCTGGACCATGGACCCCAGCATAATTTTTTAGAATGCCCAATTTCTTTTTCTCCTTTCCTTCCTTTCGGGGCATTCGGAAATACCGCCGGCAACGGCGGTGTTTTTTTATCCGCACAGATATATTTTTGTCTTTTAATTTTTTGCAGTATGTGTTAGAATTCAGTATTAAGAGAGAATATGAAACCACTTTATCGCATTTTGTTTTGTATGATGTGTTTAATCCCAGAATTGGCGGGGGGTGCGCCTGTGGCGACGACGGCTGGGAACAATCTGACGGCGTACAACCCAAACAATATAGGGTCGATTAATAATAACCAGTGGAACAGTTTAATGAATGGTCGCACCGGTACGGGGTCGGGACCTGTGGCGGATTTTGGCAATTGTAATGCATTGATACTGCGTTGCGCACAGCCAAAGTGTGCATCGGGGGGATGTACATCAATGGATGTAACAATTCCGATTGTTAACGGATGTGTTATGGACAACACGACGTGCAAGCAATATGGAAACGATTTGGTTCAATCTATTGCTGCCCAGATTGTTGCAAATTCAAACGCTAAATCAAGCCAGGCCGCACAAAACGCAGCGGCAGCAGCGGCAGCACAATCCAGCCAGCAAATCGCACAAATGCAACAACAAATGCAACAACAGATGAATATGCAAATGCAGCAAATGCAACAACAAATGCAGATGCAAAATCAAGAAACAGTTGCACAATTACAGGCCGCCTTAGAAGAACAAAAACAAATCGCAGCCGCCGCCCAACAACACCAGATTAACAACACACAAAACACAACAAGCGCGACAACAAATGGGCTGACCGCCGCCCAAGAAGAAGCGGCTATGCGCGGAATCGATTCAGATATATTGGTTCGCGAACAGATTTCTGGCGAAATTATGTCTAAATTGGAAAACGCAGAAACAGCATTAAAGACGTTGCGCGACACAATGAAAGACACGTTCACGTACGCTGGTTGTGATTCCAATGGGGATAATTGCACCGGCCCAAAACGCGTTAAGGTTTTCAAACAGAAAGCAATGGGATTCTTTGATCCGTACAATGATGTACTGGACGAATTATATGACGCACTTATCACTGCCCAGGCCGTCGGTGTTGACATTACAGATATATACATGATGTTAAATGGGTCGTGTAATGTGTGGGGCGAATATTTATGTTCAGACCTAAAAACACCTACATACAACGAGGACAACTGTGGTTCTGACGGTCGTTCAAAACCAACCGCAACAACACGCGGGGGCGCCGCATGTGTAGAGAACCATGTGATTGGCGTTGAGGACAATCCTGCATGTATACTGAACCGCACATTAGCAGATATGGAAGAAGTTCAAAACACATGGTTGGACGCAGAAGCCGGCGCCAGTGGTACAATCCGCATCGGATGCGCATCCAGCGCGTTGGAAAATTCTGCATTTTTCCGCAATCGCAAAAAACAGGCATCCGTCGATATCGAAATATTGGAACGTATTATTGAACAAGACGCACCGTCATCAGCAGAGAAAGAAAAATCATCGTACTGTTATGTAAACGATGACGATAGGGACACTTTGGAAAAATATACATCGTTGAAAAAATTACCAGAAAAAGTGTGCGCAGAAAACAAAAACAACAAACTTACCGCGTCAAACTGTGAAGACGAGGATGTTTTATACATAAACCCAACATTGGCGTTATGTTCTGTTCACGCGTATAATATTGGCATAGACAAAAATCCAGAAACAGAAGACCAACGCAGTAAAATGCGCGATGTTATTGCGTTGAAAACAACACTGATGACACAACAGGTAAACAAGCAATACGAATATCTGGAATCGATGATACGCCGTTTCAAGACCCAGTTAGAAAAAGCGATATTGGAAACACGTCTGGAAAAATCAGGCGCAAGCACTGGCAATTCTGGGAACAGCACGTCGTTGAAAAACAACGATAAATATATAGTGTTGGCCGGAACCCAAAATTGCATGAAAATGAGTACAGTTGACGCGTCATTGTCATGTTTGCAATCTAATGTTCGCATTGCAATGGATGCGGTATCCGCAGGCAATGTTCGCGATGCCGCCAAACAATTAGAAAAAGATTTAGAATCCGCAAAAACAATGGACGTTACAACAAAAGAGGAAATTTGTGCCAACCTGAACCCTTCTGTTAAACAAACGGTGTCTGATTGTGCAATAAAATTAAACTATGCATTAATGTCGTATATAGACAATCGCACACGCAGTAATAACAAAAACTCTTTTAATTCAAAGCAATAATAAATATTCCACGTTTGTCAGCCTGGGCAACAACCGCAGGTTTGTTCACAACAAAACATGTCTTGGCATTTACGACAATCCCACGCAAATTTGCATCCGCGACGGCGTTAACAGTATCAACACCGATTGCAGGTATATCTATGCGTAAATCTTGCCCAGGCTTAGTCATTTTGGCAAAAACACCACTTTTACGTTTGCGATTTGCACGCATTTCAACCACACGATTAAGCATGCGGGCCGTTCCTTCGGCGGCTTCGACGGCAATAACTTGTTTATCAACCACAACAGACGCACCAATATCAGCCGCACCAATCGTATGCGAAACTTCAATCGCGCGTTCAATATTTTTAGCGTCTGCGGAACTTGGTTTTGTGCGCGTTTGCACCCCCGCCGATACAAATGTCAATTCAGGTGCCAAATCTTGGGCAGCAACGATTTCAAACCCTTGTTTTTCCAGAACACTATTTAACGCAACAGCCATAGAATCATACCCCCGTTGATTTTTTAATATTTTTAACAATGTCCAAAACGTCCACCAATCTGGTCGGATGTCTGATAAATTCGGATGCCCCAACGCACCAACAAATGTGATTTTTTTTATACCACGACGCTTAAATTCGCGAATTGCGCGACCACTGGCCCCAATGCGAACCGTCATATCAGGATTCAATTCAGGATTAACAAAATTCTTTAACCCGACAATAAAAACATCCCAACCGGCGCGCTTTAACGCGTCACGTGTAAAAAACGGCAAATCCAGCGCCCCGGCAACCAATGCTATTTTTTTATCTGTATTTTTCTTCATAAGTGTAATGGTACGCATAAAAGTCACTGGAATCAAGTTTCAATTTATGCTAAAATTTTATATAAATAAAAACCTGGGTTTATGTTATGAATAAAAAAATATCTTTTGCTTTATTGGTGGCACTGGTTGCGGCACCGTCATATGCGGAAATTGACGCAAATACATTTGTAAGCGAAATTAAACGCGGCGTTGACGTCGTTGCAGCACCACGAATTGCACCATATGCTGTTGATGATGCGCCGGGTGCCCTGGGCGGGGAAGTATACGAAACAGCCGGCATCATTAATAATATTGATACACGTATGTTTATTCCAACGTCAATGTATATGCGTATGGGGGGTGGACTGAATCTGGGGTTTGCAACATCACGCGCATCATTTGATGGCAATAAATATGAATCTTCGGGATCATATACGACCCAGATTGGTTTGGGATGGAATTTATCTTCGTATGTGCGTTCTGAAATCGATTTCCAGACAACGACACTAAAATTTTCTGATATAAAAAATATGGATGCAGATTATCAAACACTGGGCGGAACGCTGTATTTTGATTTAGCACGTCGATATGTTCAATTGGGTGATATAACACATCGTCGCACGTTTGTTCCGTTTATCGGAATTGGCGCGGCGTTCGGTGCGTATCAATTTGATGGCGCAAATGGTGTTGATGCTGCTGTGTTCGCTGTACCACGGGCAACATTAGGATTTAATGTTATGTTTAACGACTTGATTGGTGTTGACGTTTATTACCAATACCAGATGATGATTGGTAACGGCTTTGGATGGGATGCACCGCGCGGTGGCGTTGACAGTATCAGTAATATTATGGCTGCATTTCGTGTAAACTTCTAAAACAAGGGATATGGATTATGAATAACAAGATTTTATTTTCATTATTTGCATTAACACCAATGGTGGCAAATGCAGCAATTCCATACCGCGTTGAAATGGTGGAAATGCCGGTTATAATCCCAGAATCTGGAAACGATTCAGAATCTTTTGCGCGTGAACATCGTTTCTATGTCGGGGGCGCGTATAATTTTTCTATGTGGGCCGATGAAAACGATGGAAACATTGCGATAAACGGCAAAAATACATCTTCGTTTGAAGCGGTCGCAGGCGTGCGAATATACGATACATTCAGATTAGAAGCCAACTATGTACGCAATAATGCAGAATGGGACGCATTCAAAATCACAAGTGATATCGCATTTGTTAATGCTGTATTTGATGCCAGAATTGACAGTATGTATCGACTGTTCCGATCACAAATTATTGTGCCATATGTCGGATTTGGCGCGGGTTTATCATGGAACAGCACAGACGATGTGACGCTGGATAAAAAAATCAGTCCTGTTGCCGCGGCATTGGCGGGCATCGCATTTGAATTAGGCGAACATTTTGCGTTGGATTTTGGATATCGCTATATGTACATGTTTGAACCAGGCATCGATGTAATTTCTGGATTCAGCCCAATCGCACATCAATTCCGTGCAGGGGCGCGTATAAATTTCTAGTGATGCACAATGAATAAATGCCCGTTCCTTGGTCGATGTGGTGGATGCAAATTTGATTTTGCCGCTGATGATTATCGCGAAAATAAAATCAAGACTTTGCCGATATTACCATTATCAGATTCGCCAATTTGGATTGCCCCAGGAATTCGCAGACGTGGTGATTTCTGTTTCGCAGGCGGTGAATTTGGATTATTTGAATCTGGGACCAAGAATATTATTCCAATAACAACCTGCCCTAATATGGCCCCTGAAATAAATGCCATATTACCGGAATTATCAAAATTGCCATGGACGGGGTCTGGGGCATGTTTGGTTACACTGTGCGACAATGGCATAGATGTTAACATAAATTCGTCTATCCCGTATGTCACCCCAGAATTTAGGCGCGCGTGTGCCAATATACCTGTAATCCGTATAACGTGGAACGATAACATTATATTTGCAAAAACAGAACCAGTTGTTAGTTTTGGAAATAAAACTATAAAATATTCACCAGGTGCATTTTTACAACCAACCATCGATGGGGCAGATATACTGCGCGATATGGTTGTTCGGGCTGCAATGGGCGCAAAACGCGTGGCGGATTTATTTTGCGGTCTGGGGAATTTTACATTCGCACTGAACGCCGATGGATTTGATGTCGTTGGCACCGGTGCAAAACGCGATTTATTCAAAAAACCATTAACAGTCGGAATGCTGAACACGTATGATTGCGTGGTTATGGATCCCCCACGCGCCGGCGCAGATGCCCAATGTCGTGAACTGATAAAAAGTAACGTTAAACGGGTAATTTATGTGTCTTGTAACCCCCAGACGTTCAAACGTGATATGCAAACACTGGAACGTGGCGGATATAAATTAAAAACATTGACACCCGTTGATCAATTTGTAGGCAGCTCCCATTGGGAATTATTCGCTGTGTTTGAAAAATAGCCCCCACCCCCCAGCACGATTTGTTGTTGTTTGGGAGAGAAATAGAATTGTTCCTACAAATTTTTGTGATATAATTATTTGTGAATAAAGAAAGGAATATCTGATGAAACGTGCGGTAAAGTTTAAATTAAAAAATGGTAAAGAGATTACAATTCGTCCATTGAAGATAGATGATTATAATGCGTTTGTAAAATATATGAATGAATTTAGAAAAGGCCCAAGTGCCAAATGGACTTGGCAATATCCTGGGCGTCCATTGGTGCCACGTGAACGTGCAGAAAAAGATTGGTCGGATAAAAACAGTTTATTTATAGGTGCGTTTGATGGTGATAAATTGATTGGTACGGCAAATATAATGAAAAAAATGCCGGATCACCCATATTCGGGTCGTGTTGCAATATCAGGAACAACAATACTGGAAAAATATACATCGAATGGTTTGGGAACAAAATTCAAACAGATTGTTGGTAAATGGGCGTCTGAAAATAATGTTCATAAATTACAGACCGAAGTTCGTCATAAAAACACTCGTTCTTTGGGAAATTTGTTAAAACAAGGATATGAAATTGTCGGTATTTTACACGACACTGCTTTTATAGACGGTGAATGGCACCACGAATATATATTGGAAAAAATATTAGAAAAATAATTCAAACACCCACAATATATATGAACCATGAAAAAGGTTAGATTTCTAACCTTTTCTTTTTAAAAATTCGTAAATTGGCGAAACGGTGGTGGTTTTTGATACACAACTTACGAACTGCTGAAAGTATTGGAAAACAAATAAAAAATCGCCCAAACGGGTGATTTTGATTTTTGGCAGGGCCAGCTGGACGACTTTCGAACTTTATTGCTGTGCGACTATGACGAAATAGCCAGAAATATCAACGAACTTTCAGAATGGATTGAAAATAACAAATGATAAGTCTTGCTTAGCTATATATCAGTAAGTGCAGCAAACTCATAAATATTTCCATCGCAACAGGGGCAAACAGATATGTCAGTGCAACAAAGTACTTTTTCATGAGGGCTTTATATATCCCAAAACACACAAATACCAATTGTGCAATTGTATATATTACCAACAAGGCCACATAATATATGGTGCGTATTTCTAAGCCCATAAATTCGATATATTTACAACATTCGCCATCTAGTATATATGGGTATGGTGCCATAACAGAAATATAGTGAAGTTCAGAGATTGGCACTAGCATTGCAATAGCTGATAAGCCCAGTAATATCAGTAGTGCCAAAACATATAATATAGACTTCATGTGTTTCATTGGTTGTATTTTACACTTAAAATCAAATCCAGTCCATTATTTTCAAACCAATTTGTAAAGTTATCGATATAATTTGTTAAATCGATACATCCGGCGGAACCCGGCCACCACCCGCCATGTATGCTAAAATTGTCACGACCGTATGTATTTGTTTTATTTGATGGTTCCAACCAAACGCGCGAAATGCCCCAAGAAACCTCGTGTCATAGCAATTGTGGTCACATAAAAAACGTATCCATAACCAGAATGTATGCCAATGTTAAAATAAGCCACACAATCATTCCTAATATTGGAACAAACAGGAATTTCCATTTATATCGTTTGATTGTGTGACTAGCAATCAGCACAAACGTTATACCGAATAAGATTATACAAATCTGGTCGATAAGTATTAAACAGCTTTGATTACAAAGAAAATATAGCAAGCCATCCCATTTGCTGACACTTAAAAGTCCACGCAAATCATTCATAAAGAATAATAGTATACTAAAAGATAAAACGCCTGCTATGAAACTCATCATCTGTATGATACTTTGACAATCAAATCTTGTCCATGTTTTTTTAGCCACTGTGTAAAATCTGCCATATTTTCTGTCAAATCAATACAACCGGCGGAACCTGGCCACCAATACTAAAATCATCACGGCTATATGTATTGGTTTCTTTTGATGGCTCCAACCATGTCAGGTGTTTTGTCTAGATGATAATGATGGTTACCAAGATAATATGCGTACAAACATTAATCCAATAATTGTCGGCAGTATAAGATAGTAAAACGCCTTGCGGTATCTTCGCTTTATTGTATTATACAAGCCGATTATAGTAATACAGATAAATATTCCATCTAATAACCCTAAAGAGATAAAAAATGTGAATGGATTAGCCCAAAGCCACCCCATAGATTCTGCACCCCAACGGCAACCGTCTCCGCAATCATACATTGCTGTTTCATATATTAGCTCCGTAATACCGCTTGAAATATAAATATTCCAAGCGGTAATTATTGCCAGTGTGATATAGAATATAGATTTGGTGTATTTATTCATTCTTAATATCTTACGTGCAGTATAACATCCTTATTATTATTTTCAAACCATTTAGTAAAATCATCAATCTTTTTTTCAAGGTCGATACATCCTGCAGAGCCAAATTCTTTTCCTCCATGAATTGAAAATCCGTCTCTTCCTTTTAGGATGGTGCTTCTTGCAGGCTCTAGCCATACTCGATGCCTCCCCCAATCTGAGGGGCCTCCTTTCCAGTTTGCGAGTTTTTTTACAAAGCTATAATCATCGTAGTGTTGCAAACCTGATTGTCTCGCAACGTATGTGCCCTCTGGAATCGTACCTTTCTTTTTTACATATTGATATTCTGGGCTTTGATACCCCTTGGCGCCAGACACCGCATCCCATGACATAATCGGTTTGTCATTTTCATACAGTGTAAATTTCTTGCCATCAAATACTGCAACTTGATTTTTGTTTGTATATTGGTACAATATGACTACAAAGCATGAAAAAAAATTATATTTTTTTTACATTGTTTATCTTGTTGTTTTTTCCATTGTCAGGAAAAGCAGATTTATGCGCATATCTTGATAAAAATGCATTTGATAAAGCATACGATATCCTGTTGAACACAACCGAATACATTGCATATTGTCCCTTGTGTGATGATGCAACAGCAAAGTTGAATACCGTTCAGAAAATCTCTTTTATGCAACCTGGCGAAGATATTTATGAAATTTATATAAATGATGCTCCTGTGGATATTGCATATACATATGTAGACGGTAAAAATGTCGGACTGATGGCAGGTTGCTCAGAGATATATAAAATACCTGGGGCGGTTGATGTTTTGAATGCTATGCCACCAGTCAAAAACTAATATGCTTTTGTCCGCTTGGTCCATCCGTTTTTAGATGTTGACCAGTTTGTCATACCTCGTAAATTATTCATACGTTGCTCAATTAGAATTTTCATAAACTCGTTAATTTTATTGCTTGGGATACTATTTAGCTCAGATATTGTTTTTGACCCAATAATGCCATCAACGACTAAGTTTGTATCACTGTATGCATTCAATGTGCGTTGAACAACTTTTCCTGCATTGTATTGTCCCATTACATTCATATCGAAAACCGCATCGCGTATTCTGTCGTTTTTGATTTCTGGGATTTTTGTATTATCCCAATATTCATGCCGATAGATTTCTTTGGCCTGTGTGGCGGTTAGATATTTTACATCTGCTGGGAAATTTTTGTCTGGATGCTTGTTAGCGTATCTGTCCAGCGTGCTTTGTTTTATGCCCATATTAGTCGGTTCATCTCGAACTTGGTCTTTGCCATCTGTATAGTCCCCTTCGGGTTCTTGTAATTTATTATATGCGCGTTCAAAGTTTCTGTTATATGGATATGTTTGCCGTAAGATTTTATTCAACACACGTTCTGTTTCGTCGCCCGATGATATTCGCCCGGTTTCGGGTAAATTGTTATCGCGTTGAAAATCCTTAATCGCTGTAATCAGTTCTGTATTTGCATATTTGTGAAACTGCCCGTCAGGCTCGCTACGCTCGTTGGGCTTATAGTAATTCATTTTATACAGGTTCTTTTTCAGTTTTATAACATCGTCATCATTTGTTGTTTCACTCGATGACACTGTACCATTCAGGCTAAAATCTTTTTCTTTATTCTTATCTTCTTTTTTATCCTTATTTTCTGGTTTTTGTCCGTTATAGTGATATGGGCAAATACGCTCGTATGGTGCAACTTCGGTACCATCGGCACGTGTGTATCCGGACACTTGAACGATTCCATCGCATTGTTCGGTTGAATCACGACCATTATTAGTGCCTTGTTGTCCTTTTAATTTTGCGTATATGTTGGCCAGTGTGCCTGCGGCCTGAACCCAATCTTTGGTTCGCATAGATGTGTATTCTTTGATTGACATATTTAATCCTTTGGTAAAAAAAATACCCGCACGTGGCGGGTAATAAAAATAGACGACCAATGTCGTCCGCTGAATGTGTTTATTATATCATAAAACGCAATTTTTTTCAATAAAAATCCGCCCAAACGGACGGAAAATCAGATTTGGCAGGGCGTCTCGTGCAATTTGCGAACAGAGTTTGTTCATGATTTGTTGTGGTTTGGGAAAGATGTTAAAGTGTTTTTGATGTACTTATTGAAAAATCATGGTATATTGCGGTATAATGAATAACAAAAAGAGCACCGCTATGCATTATTTAATAGATTTGGATAATACTTTATTAACAACTTTCTTTTTTGATAAAGATAACAACGTAAACTTCTATTGGTCACAGAATTTTAAAAACGATTTTGGACAATCCCCAAGAATTTTAAAAGATTTATTTTGTGAACCATTTTTAACTATGTTGCTAACCAATGATGATTTACGGCCATACGTTAATACTTTCTTGCAAAAACATAATTTAAAAATAACAGCGGAAGAATTTTTGGAATATTGGTTGTCCCGAGATTCGCGAATCAATCCAGATGTTTTAGATTGGATACGCAAACATCATAATCCAGAAAACCATTTTCATATTGCTTCTAACCAACCAAATGTTCGTATGAAATATATTTGGGAACACATACCTGAATTACACGAGTTTTTTGAAAATATTTTTATATCTTCCAACATCGGAACATCAAAACCAGACCCTGTGTTTTTTATAAAAATACAACAAAAACTGAAAGTCCCCTTTTCTGAAATTTGTTTGATAGATGATGACCCTAAAAACATACAATCTGCGAAAACTTTAGGCATGCAAACCGTATTGTTTAATTCAACGAACGACTTGCCAGAGTGATTATAAATATTGCAACAAATAGATTTTATTGTCGTTCGGGAAAGAAATAAAAAATTTTTGAATAAATACGAATAGTATGATCATATTGACTTTATTACAAAGCATAATATAATAACGATAAATATGACATATAAAGGCGTAAAAAATGCCAAAAATTAAAGAGTTCAAACACCCTATACCTGTTTCGCATTTTGTCACAGAAGAAGGAAAACATTATTTTTTTATAAAAGATGATAGAAATGCCACAGAATATATTAAATACTGTATTGCTTTCTTTTTGAATTCGGAGAATGGCAAAGATGGTTTTATAAATTATGATAATATGTTTTTCTTGCCAATTAATTTGTCCAGTCGTATAGAACAAGTTTTACACGAAGTAAGTTCAGCAAAAACAGAATATTTAAAAGTATTACAAAAAAAAGATATCAGATTCATTGCGGACCGATCGACACTAGAAATGATTTCTGCTATTGCGATTGCATCTGCAAAACGGGCAAACAAAATTATATCTATTACATTGACAGACGTTGGTGGTGTAATTTATGTGAGCGAAGGAACAACATATCAAGATATTTCCAGACAATATAGTTATTTGGCCACACCTTTTACACGTTATAAACACAGATAAAAAAAATTCATACATCTGCAAAGCGATATTGGTTTTTGATACCCGACTTACGAACTCGCGCAAGTATTGGAAAACAAAGAAAAAACCGCAAAAATGCGGTTTTTTCTATTCTGGCAGGGCGTCTCGTGCAATTCACGAACAAGGTTTATTCATGATTTGTTGATGTTTGGGAGAGACGTTAAGGCGTTTTTGAAGTCTTTATAAAAAACGTATAAATTTATTATAATATAACTTGACAAACACGATTGTTGTGCTATATATACATGATACGGAGAGTAAGCCGTATCATGAACAGCATAACCAAGAGGTGCTATCATGACAAACGTAAAAACAAATCTTCCTGAAACATCATCAATCAACAAAGCAGAAAATATCATTTCTGAAACACGCCGTCCGGACGGTTCTTTGGCTACACAGATATTAAAAATCGGATTCGATAAATATTTAATTCAATACGATTCCCAGGGTCAGGCTGTGTTCAAAGAAAAAATGGACGATTTTTTCTTTAATGAAAAAGACATAACATATCATAATGGGTGCGTTGCATCAATTACACGTCGTGATTTTAGGGGTAACAGGGCCATTTCTCAATATGATGAAAACGGCCACATTGTTGCGACTATAAACGCTAACAAAAACGATATTGTGAACTTTGCGCCATCGGGATATGTTCGATCTGTTATCAAACATTTGTCGGAATACAATGATTTTGGCAAAACAACTGAAATCGAAGAAATTTCATTCAATGATGCTGGATACATAGTGTCTTCTGCACATAAGGTGAAAATGACGGACTGGTTTGGCCCAGGACGTGAAAAATGGCTGACAACAGACACCAAACAATACTATCCAAATGGACAAATGGCCAGTCATATCACGTATAAGCAAAAGACAAAACGCACAGGTCAGTGGCATTCCGAAAACCAAGAAGATGAAGCGGCCTCATACATTGCTTCTATAACGCAATACAGCGAAAATGGCAAATTGCAAGTATCGGCCCAATTAGGTGAATATGACGAGATAAGTTTTAATGGCGATAAAGTTGCCTGTATCACCAGACGTGTTAAGAAAGGCGATAGTCTGGAAACCATGTCTCAGACAACATATTATCCATCTGGAAATTTGTGCACAATAACAAATTACCAAGACGGCAAGGTTGTGTCTTCTGTAACCTATGATGAGCAGGGCAAACCACAAAGCAGTACCCAGCAAGGAACAGAAAATTATCAGGATATATATAAAGCCGCCCAGAAAACGAAACAAAATACCCAGAATATAAAATCGTTTGCCAAGGCGGTTATGACGCCGCAACAGGCAGCAAGCATTTTAGGTGTGTCCTTGAACGCAACCGAACAGGAAGTAAAAGCGGCATATCGTAAACTGTGTAAAATCTGGCACCCAGACAGAAACCAGGGTAATGAAGAAGCAGCAAAACGCAAGATGCAACAAATAAACGAGGCGTACAGTGTTATGTCGCGATACATCAGAAATCGTGGGGGACAATCTCGTCCAGAGCAGCCACGTCAGCCTCGTCCTGAATATGGTAATCGGATACAACAGGCATGGAATAAATTGCAACAAGCTATTCGTGATTACGATTGTGCGGTGGACAGATTAAAAGCCGCCACAGCAGAAAAAGAAAGAATCAAAAATGAATACGCCAGAACACCGGCAAATGATCCAAAGAAAAGAAAGTTGGAACAGCAATTAAGCAAAGCACAAATGACTTGGTCAGCATGTGTTAATAACAAAATCCGGGCGCAGGCATATAAAGAAAAATGCGAACGTGAATACAACTTGTTACGTATGCAAAAATATACAAACATGTACCAACAGAAATGTTGTGAATATCAGCGCGCTGCATAGTCTAGTTCGGTATAAAAACTGTAAAAAGTCCGTAAATGGGTGAAATCGTGGCTGTTTTTGATACCCGATTTACGAACTCGCGCAAGTATTGGAAAACAAAGAAAAAACCGACCCAAAAGGTCGGTTTTGATTCTTGTCAGCCCCAACATCGCCCCTTGATAACCAATAACCAAACCTAGACGCAAAAACTCTATTAACCATATCCGTTTTTGCAGGTTTGCTAATTGTTTGTCTGCGTATTGGTCATGCGCAACTGTGTTGCTCTGACCGATCCGGTTGGGGTGCGTTTGGCAAAAATAAAAAACGACCCAAAGGTCGTTTGTTATTTTTGGCAGGGACATCTGTGCAATTCACGAACCGATGAAATGCGTGAGTTATTGTTGTTAGGGAAAGATGTTAAGGCATTTTTACACATTTTGTGATATAATAATTTTAAATAACAAAAGGGTTAAAAATGCAAAAATGGGAAATCGCATTAAATAAATTCTTGGTAAGATATATCAACGAGCCATGGTTTGAGGGGGCTTTATTGTGCGGTTCTTATACCACAGGCAATCAAACAAAGTTTTCGGATATAGATGTGACGATTGTGGCATCTGATAATATCGGTTGGCAGGAAAAATCTAATTGTTGGGTTGATGGTTTTTTAATGGAATATACAATCAATCCGATTTATAAATATCAAGAATATATGGATATGCAAATGGCTGGGCGCGCTTATATCACCCAAAGTATGTTTGTGTATGGGGTTGTCTTGTATGATAAAAATGGGGAGGTAAAAAAATTACGCCAACGTGCAATTCGTGATTTGAAAAAGCCAATAAAACCTTATTCAAAATATGCTTTGGATTTCAAAAAATATCATCTGTGGGATAAATACGATGAGTTATTGTCGCTAGATGCACGTGGATATCATATTGATATGCAATATTGGTCTGTGGTGGATGCGTTGATATCTGCATACTATGATTTCAAGAATATGCCACATCCGCCGCGTAGTAAGATTGAGCCGATTTTGACTGACCCAGAATTTGCAAAAAGATATCATATCCAAGCAATGCCACCAAAGACATTTACAGATAAACTGTTGGCGTGTATGAATGCGAAATCCAAGACGGCAAAAATGGATGCGATAAAGGCATTTTACAATTATGTAATGCGTGCCGGCGGTGGATTTGATATTGGCAAATTCCGCGGCTATCAAAAGATTGAAAAAAGATAAAAAGTTCGTAAATTGGTAAAACGATGTCTATTTTTGATACCCAACTTACGAACTGCTGAAAGTATTGAAAATCCAATGAAAAAACCGCAAAAATGCGGTTTTGTTTATTTTGGCAGCCCCAACCGGATTCGAACCGGTGTTCTCGCCTTGAAAGGGCGGTGTCCTGGGCCTCTAGACGATGGGGCCAAAACTGCCGTGTTCATGCGAACGCTGGCAAATTATACATGTATTTTTACCCCATGTCAAGTTTTTATTCCGACACGGTTTCTGTGACGGTTTCCGTCGTCGCCAATGGATCTGATTCAACCATTGTGAATACCATTTCTGAACCATTGTCAGATGTCAAAACCAATGTTTCCCCGTCCAGTTCGTATGATACAACCGTTGGCATAAATTGGAAATATTCGGTTTCTGTCTGCATCGCATTTGGTTCGCCCATCATCATCGTTGATGCAAAACCATCAAATTTAATATTGTCGCCATCGGCGGTATATGCGCCGTTGTATAAATTAACCACTTTGCCATTAACGCGCATTTCATCCGGCGCAAAAGACAGTACAACCGTCGCACCCGGTTGGTTCGCGACAAAGTATTTACCCTTTAACATGTCTGGGTTTTGTGTATTCATATCGCATGCCGCCAACGCCAATGCGCACAGCCCAATTGCAAATGTTTTGATAGACATATGTTTTTCTCCTTGTTGATTGTTATAAGCGTATTATAACGTATATTTTTTATTAGTGAATAAGAAAAAAATACCCGCCAAATGGCGGGGATTTTTATTTTCCAAACTTTCCACTGCGCGGGAATCCAACCGGTATTGTACGACCCTGGGACGCACGGCGCGCAACCCATGGTTTCCAATCTTCGAGCCGTGTTGTGCCACGACCGGTGGTCCAACTGAACCCGTCAGAGGCATCAAAGAACATAACGTCCAACACATAGGTGCGTTCGGCATTATATTTTTGCAAGATTACCCCTTTGCCCCGTGACATTTCTGGGATTTCAGACGTTGCAAATATCAGTAATTTATCATTTGAACCCGACAGTGCAACCATATCGCCCGAAACACGCACACACATAATCGCAGGATCACGCGCATCGACATTCATAACCTGTTTTCCATTGCGGGTCTGGGCCAGGCAATTTTCACCAGACACAATAAAACCAACACCGTGCCGCCCTACAACCAGATATTTTGCATTCATATCCAGAACAAATGCACGAACGATTGTTTCATCGGCACCGATATCCGCCATCATACGCACAGATTCACCAAAACCACGCGCCGACGGCAATTCGTTCGCGGACAGCGTGAACATTTTTCCGCCAGACGCAAACAAGTTGATTTTATCTGTTGACATTGCGTGGAATGCAAATTGTAATTCGTCACCTTCTTTGAATTTCATATCCAGCGCATTCAAATCCAAGTGCCCCTTAGCCGCGCGAATCCATCCCATCGTTGATAAAATAATCGTCAACGGTTCTTTTTCAATAAATTCGTCTGTGTTGACAACCACATCTTCGGTTTGTTCCGCCCAGGCCGTACGACGACGACCCAGCGCGGTCTTTTTATCATAACGCTTTTTAATATCTGTGAACCATGCCTTTAATTGCTCGTTCTGCATATCTGGACTGGCCATTAACTCTTGTAATTGACGTTGCTCTTCACGCAGGGCGGCGTCTTCGCGTTTGATTTCCATTTCTTCCAGTTTGCGCAGCGAACGCAGGCGCGTGTTTAAAATTGCCTCTACCTGAATATCGGTCAGGTTAAATTCAGCAGTCAATACAGCCTTGGCATCGTCTTCGGTTCTGATGATTTCAATAACCCTATCTAAATTCAAATACACAACCAACAATCCGCCCAAGATTTCCAGACGACGCGCAATATTATTCAGTCGCCACGTTGTGCGACGCAGCAAAACATCTTTTTGGTGCGCAACAAATTCACGCAAAACATCACCAATTGGCATTACACGTGGTGCACCATTTGAATCAATCACGTTAAAGTTCATATTAAAACGTGATTCCAAGTCCGTCAGCGCAAACAAATGCGCCATCATTTTATCGGCTGGGATATTCTTGGACTTTGGCGTGATAACAATGCGAACATCTGTTGTTGATTCATCGACAATATCATCAACCAGTGGCAATTTTTTACCGTCAATTAACGCCCCGATTTGTTCAACCAATTTAGATTTCACAATACCGTATGGGATTTCAGTGATTACAACCTGGTACGTGCCACGTTCTAATTCTTCGATTTCCCAGCGCGCACGAACACGAAATGCACCACGACCAGTATCATAATTTTTGACAATCGTTTCAAATGAATCAATTAAAACACCGCCTGTTGGAAAATCAGGCCCAATCATTTTCTTCATAATTTGGGCGGTGGTGGCATCTGGTTTATCGACCACCAGGTTCAAGGCATCGCAAACCTCAGCCACATTATGCGTTGGGATATTCGTCGCCATACCAACCGCAATTCCCATACCACCATTGGCCAGCAAGTTTGGAAACGCCCCCGGCATAACAACCGGCTCCACCGTCGTGCCATCAAAGTTCGGCATCATATCAACGCTATTTTCATCCAACCCTTCCATAATTAACATGGCGGCATCGGTCATCTTGGATTCAGTGTATCGATATGCAGCCTGGGGGTCGCCGTCAATGTTACCAAAGTTGCCCTGGCCATCAATTAATGGATAACGCACAGAAAAATCCTGGGCCAGACGAACCATTGCATCATAAACAGACGCGTCCCCATGTGGATGATAATGCCCCAACACGTCCCCAACCACCGTTGCGCATTTTCTAAATGCCGCAGATGGTGACAATTTTTGGCGCAACATAGAATACAAAATGCGACGATGTACCGGCTTTAACCCGTCGCGAACGTCCGGCAACGCACGGGATACAATCGTACTGACCGCGTATGACAGATAACGTTCAGACAACGCATCTGATAACTGTTGTGAATCAATTCTTTCGATAATTTCTTTTACCATAGTATCCAAAATTTAGAACATTTGAAAAAAAATAACAACATAAAAATACCCACATTTGCATGCGGGTGATTATTTTTATTGTGCAATTTTGTGTTTGATTTCACGAATACGCGCCAATATTTCTTTTAGGTCTGCGTCCGTTACACTGGGGACAGCCGATGTTTTTGTGCGCAATTCGTCCGCCATAACAATACACAGTGTCGCAAGAAGCGCACTTTCTGGCAACGGCCCAATTTTTTCCAGAATCTGGCGCGCACGAGCGTCAACCATTTTCCCCAATTCAATCAGGCGTGCTTCCTGGCCATCTTCGCAGCCCATCGGATAATTTTTATTAACAATTGGTATTGAAACTACACTCATACTAACTTCTTTAATATTTCTAGGGATTTATCAATCATATCTGTTGCACGGGCGTTTTTATCACGCAGATTTTTAACCTGTTCGGTTAAAATCGCAACTTCTAAATCTGTTTGCTTGCCAGCAGCAACCGCCGTGCCACGCAGACGCGCAGCCGCTTCTTCTAGTGATGACAGTTCTTGAAAAATTTGTTGTTTTATATCAGCCATATTACTAGTTTAAGATATTTTTTATATGCGTTCAACACTAAAATATGATATAATGTGTCGGTAAATTGTAGGGGATGGTATCTGATGAAAACAAAAATAATCTATATTTCGGGGAATGAAGTTTTTGAAATGGCACAAATTCGTGCCGCTTTTGAAGAAGTACGTAATGCATTAGGACTGGGGAACGACACTGTGTTGTTTGGTGTGCCAGTTGACCAAGATAACGCGTTGGCAGATGTGGCAATTGATTCAGACGTATGCGTCCCAGATACACCAGATGTTATCCAAGAAACACTAGAAAATAACAATGATGAATCCACTGAAAATGAAACCGAAATTTGCGTATCAGAAGAAATACCAGAAATTGAGTCAGATATTACAACCGAAATAGAATACAGCGAAGACAGTATAGATGAAACACCACAGACAGAACAATATACACCAGAAATAATCCCAGACACACCCATAGAAGAAATATCTGAAAACGACCAAGAGCAAGAACCAGAACAAGACACGATTATTCCAATATTGTCTGTGCTGTATACAAAAGACGATGTTGTTGTTACAGAACCAGAAAACACACAGGATGTAACAAACGAAGAACACGAAGAAAATATCGCAATTGTTGCAGAACCTGTTCCAGAGGCAGACGCACAACAAAACACAACAGATACAATGGCTGTGTCTATTCACGATATTATTGCAGACGAAGCACCAGCACCAGAACATAAGAAAACACTGGAAGAATTACTGGAATCGATGACGCCACTGGGGGAAGATATTATCCCAGACACAGAAACAGAATCAAATGTCGAATCAAATGAAGATATAGAAGAAGATACCGATTTTTCAATTTCTATGACCGACGACACTTCTGATACGGACGCAACATTAGCACAATTGGCCAGTGAATTTGCACAAGCACAAGATAAAATCCCAGAACCTGTAAAGCCTGCAGGCAATGGTAAAATCGGTAAATTAAAAAATATTTTGCCATTCAAAAAGGCAAAACGTGATGATTCTGGGTTGATGGGCGATTTGTTCGGATGGGCTGGAATTGCTGCAAATGACGATGATTTTTCAATTCCAGGATTCTTTACAGACAAATAAAAGAACACACGTGAATGGAAATTGAAACGATACTTGCACTGCTTAATAATTCAGGTTTTCATAACCTGGGGGCGGACAGTGCAAATATTTACATGGAAGACCCGGGCTGTGTCGTTCGCAGTTTTCAAATATTTTTAGAATACGCATGGTCTGTTCTGTTATTTATAACAGGTATCTTGTTAGCAGGATGGGCATGGGCAATGATACGCGGTTCAAAAAATGCCGAATCCGCGTCTGTTATGAACAATGTAAAAAATTTAATACTGATACTGGGGACGATATGTGCGGTGCCTGTATTTGTGAACACAATATATGGTGGCGATTTAATCGGTCAAGGTTGCAAAACTGTGGCAATACCACTGGAAAAAGTTAATGCGCTGTTAGATATGCGTAATGACAAAATGAAAAAATATGATGAATTTCAACTGTACGAAGAATTAAACATTTATGATTCTGGGGTCAATATGGCACAAATGCCCTATTCTGTGGCGTCATTAAGTGCCAGCGGCACCCCAGGTGTTATAAATCCAAACACAGACAACAACACATCTGGGCAATTACAACCCAGCACGAACACCACAATAAACACAACGCCTGTGCTGCGCACAGAAAGCACACAGAATATGACGCCGGTGCGTGCAATTGCGTCTGGCAAAGATGTTATTTATGTTGCCACAGACAATACACAATACAAACATGTCGGCGGAACACGTGCATGGCGCAATAATAACCCAGGTAATATCAGAATGTCTGAATTTTCACGACGCGCAGGCGCAATTGGTGAAGCCGGCGGGTTTGCTGTATTTCCAGATGAACAAACCGGTGCGCGCGCAGTAAAACAATTATTAACAGGAAACAGTTATAAAAACCTGACTATTGCGAACGCAGTCAGTCGATATGCACCACCATCAGAAAACAATACTGTGGCATATCAACGCAGTATCGAACGATTAACAGGACTGTCTGTTAATCGCAGAATATCTGAATTAAACGATGCTGAATTAGACAAGGTCGTAAATGCAATTCGACAAATCGAAGGCTGGGAACCAGGACAAATTGAAAAAATTTAACAAAAGGTGTATGAAATGAAATCTCAACAAGGCGGAATCGCGGTCAATGTGTTATTAATGATTTTGTTAGCATCTGTTTGCGCATTGTTATTTATGCTGATAAATGGCGATTTCCAAAAAAGTGGCACAAATACCGCAATCGAAAGTCCAACTATTAATAACCATATAACAAAATCAAAAAAACATTCTGGGGCTTTTTCAGATGGACTGGGGACCCCAGACACAATAACACGCGGATTACTGGACGAATTTGGCGCAGGTATCGAAAGTATATCTGAATTTGCACGCGATATTAACAATGACGGTACGCCTGATCTTATTACACGCACGCATATTGCAACAGGTAATGCACACGATTATGATGAATACAAAATTGAAATTAATAACAATGGAAAAATGCAGAACATTACCCCAAAAGGATTTCGTACCACCCACGGTGCAGATTGTGCATTACGATTAATACAATTCCACTTTGCACCAACGTTTGGTGCAACGATTATTTCGCGACCTTTTGCAGATACATGGGATACACCATCGATGGCCAATAAAACAGAATACGTAATGGAAAACAACAAATTATCACAACACCAAACAACACAATTAGAAAGCGTTTGTGATGTTTCTGATTTGTTCTAGGCGTAATTCAGCCGCAAGCCTGTCCAGTTCATCAAGAACGTTTGTGGTGCGCATACTGTATATCAAACCATATGAATCAATTATCAAATGATCATAGATTGTAATGTTGTGTTGCAATAATATCCTGCCCAGTGCCAACGTCATATCAACGTCAGCATTGGATGCAGAACAATCGCCCACAGGATGATTATGAAATAACACAACACGTGACGCACCAGACATCAACGCACGTGCTAAAATTTTGTCTGGATATACGTTTGATCGATTTACAGTTCCAATATCATTTAATTCTGTGCATAACAAACGGCCCATATTATCCAGATACATAACATGCATTTCTTCGGTCGGTTTGTTTGCCAAGTGCATACGACAATATTCTTGTAAGCGGGCAGAATTTATTATAACAGATTCTAGCCTGTCACGCTGGCGATAACCTTTTGATACAATACTGTGTAATAATTTGAAAAAAGTCGCAACGCCATCACCAACCCCAGGCACAGATTTAATATCTTCTGGGGTGGCAACCATCGCATTATATGCAGAACCAAATTTTTCCATCAATAACCGCGCAGGAATACGAACATCGCGTCGCGCAACAATATATGTCAATAATAATTCCATTTCGTCGTTGTCACTGGCGTTACCTGCGTCAAATTTCTTACGCAGACGTTCCCGATGACCCGCACGCATCAATGGATCATATTTTGCCATATATATCACCTAAGCTAATTTTTCAGTAAATATTATCGCACCATCTTCGGTGATGCCGATTGTGTGTTCCCATTGAGCCGACAGACCACCATCAATCGTACGCGCCGTCCAACCATCATCATCTATTTTGCATTCAGGGGAACCTGTGTTTATCATCGGTTCAATGGTAAATACCAATCCAGGAACCATTTTTATTTTGTCCATACGTTTATCGTAAAAATGATATATTTGTGGTTCATCATGCATAACTTTGCCAATACCATGACCAACAAAGTCACGCGATATAGAAAAACCGTGTGGTGTTACAACTTCTTCGATAACCTTGCCTATTTCAGATAATGGTACACCAGGGGCGCAAATTGAAATCGCAGCATTTAATGCATCTTGGCAAACGTTAACCAATTTACGCGCTTGGGGGGTGACATTGCCAATCATATACATACGTGACGCGTCGCCATGAAACCCTTTGAATTCCGCGGTCAAATCAACATTTACAATATCGCCATCTTTTAATATAACGTCATCACTGGGGATACCATGGACAATAACGTCATTAACCGATGTACAAATATGCTTTGGATATCCCTGGTATCCTAAATCTGATGAACGCGCACCATTTTCCTTTAAAAACTGTGCAACCATACGGTCTATTTCACCAGTGGAAATTCCAGCCTTGATATACGGTGAAATAAAATCAAAACAACGCGCAACCAAATCGCCTACCACACGTAAACGTTTGAAATCTTTTGGTGCATAAACAGATGCCAACATTTTTAATTCCTTCTTTTTATTGCAAGACGTGCCGCACGCACAGACAGTTTCAGCGCAAAGTCACGTAATAACACTTCGCCGGGCATACCTGTGGTACGCAACTGCTTTTCCAGTTCGTTCAAACGAACCAGCACAAGTGTAATTTCAGATACAGGCCAAATCTTTACCGCATTATTAAATTTTTCTGCAACCTTCCAAAACAGACGTGGTAACTGGCCATCAACAACCGCTGTCAGTAATTTCTTGAAATGCCCATCCAGCATACGAATTAACATATTTGGCTCAGCATTATCATACAGCAATCTATCCAGCGCAGTCATTGTCTGGGCAATATGTCCCGCCGTCAATGAATACAGAAAATCATCCATATCTGCTGCGGCTGAATCAGGCAAACACTTTTCAACGTCGTCCAAATCAACAGTCTTTTTATCATTTACATATAATGCAATCTTGGTCAAAAATCCACGCGTAATTCCGCGATCCCCCCCCAGATGTGCGGTCATATACGCCATCGCGTCTGGATGGATTCGACCAATCCCAGCCGCCGCCAATTCATTACGAATCAACGGTTCCAGGGTGCGCGCATCATCGGTATAGCATGCCAATGCCCCCAGTTTTTCATCCCCTTCGAACAAAGAACGCAGACCGCCACCACTGCGCAAATCGCTACCAGTCACAATAACTGTTGCGCAAAGCCCTGGATGTTCAATCAATTCCATAATCTGTTTAGCAGATGCATCGCCAGCATTAGAAATTATAACCATTTTACGCCCGCCAAACATAGACGGTGTACAACTTTCTGCGAATAATGCGTCTTGTTTATCACGCAGTTCATCAGAATCCAATGCAAACAGATTATCTTTTTCAATTCCCAATTTAGCAATCGCACGATCACAATATTCATCAACCTGGCCTGCGTCAGGACCATAGATTAACACAGCGCGAACGCTTTCTATACCAGTGTTAAAATCAGCGTCTTTCCATTTCATTATTTATTATCAGATGTGTTTGTGTTTAATGTATGTGTTTCAGTAATAGCACGTGTACCAATTTTTTCCGCCAATACTGTCAGTGAATTTTTTACAGCATTATTATACGACGCATTTGACGCAACCAAATATCGAACAAATGTTGATGATTCCGCAGCACGTTCTGTACCAGTGGAAAGAACAGCCCCAGTCGCAGTATCGGTCAATTTATATGACGCAGACATTGATATTTCTTGCCATGTGGCGTCACCGGTTCGTTCCAACGCCTTGTATTGTGTCTTAGGTTCACTTAAATCAACGAACAATGTATATTTCGCATTGGCGTCATGTGCACCACCAAATTTAGTATTTAACGCATTACGTAATTCTATGCCGTTAATGCCACGAATTGGCGCAACGTATATATCTGAATCGCGCCCAACGTACATTGGTGTAAAACCACAGCCCGACAATATTAATGATAATAAAATAATTTTTTTCATAAGAAAACTTCCTGTTGCAGTTTATACTTATATTAGCTACACTTTTAATAAATCGCAAGGGAGAATGATGAATATTTTTATAATGATTTTAGTGGCTGTGTTTATGGCGGGATACTATATAATTGACAGCCCTAATCAAAAAATCCCTGAACAGGAAACAGAATACGCAATTGAAAAATCTGATCTGCGCATGATTGCTCAGTGCGCCACAGCGGTTCACAACGCCCAAATAAAAGGCACTGAATTTGATGA
The DNA here is from genome assembly GCA_045645065.1 of Candidatus Enterousia sp. Lineage (GTDB taxonomy): Bacteria > Pseudomonadota > Alphaproteobacteria > Rs-D84 > Rs-D84 > Enterousia. Next base: position 26,925 of record JAZRIB010000012.1, on the reverse strand, counting down.
TATTTGTGTTCAACAGAATAATATAAAAAGCCAATATATATGTCTGGACAATCGATTGGCGGTAACTAAGTGCGAAATTGTTCGCAACAAAAAACCCGCGTTCAGTTATATTGTAACCGCGTCTGATTCTGTTGACCCAGATGAATATAACGAGATGATGGAAATTCTGGAATCTGAATTTAGCGATGCTGGGACGTTTGGCATTTTTTACGACAATGTAATTATGTCTGGTGGCACCAGTACTAAACGCATCGTCCCCCAGGCTATTATCACGGAAATGGGATTAACACCGGGTCAGTTGGTTTATATGACACAATACGAAATACCTGGAACCCAGACAGAATACAAAATCAATATCGCCCAAGACATACGATGCCCAACCGGTACGGTAAAAATATATCGTTTCGGACGTTGGCAATGTGTAACACATAATACAAAAACAAATTGTGGCGGGGATATGATGTGGGATTCTGATTTGATGGAATGTGTCGCAGACGAATCCAGAAAACCATTATGCGCAAACAACCAAACCGCTGTTATCGTAGACGATGTTTGGGAATGTGTCAGCCCGTTCCCAGAAAAAAGTTGTCCGAAAAATATGGTGTTGCAATTGAATTATAATACACTGGAATGGGAATGCGTTGGCGACCCAACGAATATTCAGACAATCAAAAAATGCGAACATATTCGATACAATACTGTATATGGGGCGGCGGGTGCTACGTTGCGCGCACCACACATGTCATGTACAGACTGTGAAAAAATGGTCGTTGACAATGAAACATGTATCGCAAAATGTGTGCCAGACGAATCCAAGATTAATGATGCACGATGCTATAACGGCAGCATTGCTGAATGCAGCGGTCCGACACGTGGATTATTTTTCGGTTTTCCAAACCAAGATTATATAAAACAATCTGGATATAATGGTGCCGATGTTCCATTGGGTTCAGAATATTCACAAAATCGGCGTTTTAATTGTCGCGATTGCGGTGAAACCGGTATTAACACAGAATTATCCAATCCGCCATTTGTTGTTGTGTGCAATTAAAAAACGCCCCGATGTGGGGCGGATTTTTTTATTGGTCTGTATGCGCGTGCGCGCTAATCACACGATCCAGCACTTTAATTCCAAAAATGAACACACGTTTATTCAATTTATTGTATCGAACACGTGCAAACGGAATCACGCCAAATAGTTTATATTCATTTTCAAACCAACGTGTTGAAAACAACACGTCAATGACCCCAGATACAGATTTAGAACTTAACGCCACCTGTAATGCATATGATTTATATACAGCGTCGGGCATATACGCCAATCGCGCAAAGGCATTACAAGCTGTTTCCGCAAGCTTTTCTTGACAGGCTGCGTCACAAAAATAAATCTTTTTGAAAAGATAAAACCAATGTCTGTTAAGTCCAGCCCTGTAATCATTAATGCTGATATTTTGTGCGGAATTATAAATATCCATTATTTGTATAAACGCAGAACAAAAATCGTTTATTTGTTTGGTATTAAAAACCTGGGTTTCAAGTGACCCAAGACGCTTGCAATAGTGATAAACAGCACCACGAACCAATCGAATAGGTTTATCGACATAACATTTAACAATACTTTCGAACACGCTGTCTTCGCCCAGGCATAAATCCGGGAAATGTATATTATATCTGTTCAAAAAACCACGATGGTATAACCCTGACCATGCATACGCAAAATAATGGAAATTCTTTGTGATATCATTTCTGTCTTTTTTTAATATTGTACCATCTGGTGAATGAATAACAACTTCACTGCAAACCACGGGTAATTTATATTTTTCTGCGGCATGCACCAATTTTTCCAAGAATGTACTTTCCATCCAATCATCCGCATCCAGAAACGCGACATATTCGCCACGTGCGGCATCAATACCGCGATTACGCGTTGGACCGACCCCCATATTCTTGTCATTTTCAATGATACGAATACGCAAATCCAGTCTGGCACATTCTTTTAATACAGCCACCGTATTATCAGTTGATGCATCATCAACACAAATAATTTCGATATCATGTAAACTTTGGTTTGCCAAACTTAATAACGCACGCCCAACATAAGCAGCAACGTTATAACAAGGCACGACAACAGATACTTTCATCACAATTACCTAAAAATTTTCATAAACAACCATAAAATGAAACGACGACGTATGGACATATATTTTGTTGGTAACGCTGGGGTTCCATATACTTCGTCCAGTTGCGCGGCAACCTGGTGCATCATGCGGCCATTGTATAATGTTTTAACAACCGTTTCATATACGACCATATCACAATATGATTTATAAAAATGCTTGTGATAAACTTTGTGATAGTACTTGTCCATAATCCACCGCAGGCGTTTTAATGTTGGTGGCAACCACGATGTTGTTTTCTGGTTAAATGGCGCATTTGATACAGAACGATTTGCATAACGATGGTATACAACCATACCTTGGCTTTCGACAATAAGTTGCGCGTGGGGTAATGCCTCATATATAAAACAAGTATCTTCGCCGGGGTATAATTTTTCATCAAAACGTACGTTTTCCAGAACATGTCGACGGAACAATCGACGCCACACCCACACCAAACGGTGCGTTTCACCCAACATTTCCATTTTCATAACATCTTGGACATTAAAGTTCAGCATAATAAACGGTGGATTGGTAAAATTTTGGGTATTGGTGTTTCCTAATTTGAATGTATCGGGAACCATCACGCCACCACCGCCAACAATATCGGCATGTGTTTGTTCACCTGTTTCAAACAAGATTCGCAATCCATCGGGGCAAAAACAATCGTCCGCATCCAAGAAACCAATCCAACGTCCACGCGCCATATTCAACCCGACATTACGTGCGGCGGACGCGCCACGGTTTTCTTGGAAAACAGGGATAATTCGTTTGTCTTGTTTTGCCCAACGTTCAATAATTTCACGTGAATTATCCGTTGAACCATCATCAATTACAATACATTCAAAATCAGGCATTGATTGTGTCACAACACTGCGCAGACAATCATCCAAATAAATATCATTATTATAATTTGCAACAATAATAGAAATTGCAGGGGGCGCAATAATATTTTTTTTCATTACGAACCTTTTTTACTTATATTGTTCCATGGCATTTTATCACCGACACGTTTCCCCCCGCCATAACATCCGATACTGTGCCCAGCGTTTTGCCATAAAAAATTAGACGCTATTTTTTCCAGTTTTTTTCGTTTCATCAAACCACCATTTTTTTACGTATAATAACAATTGCTTATGAACGCGATTGTATGACCATCGGATGTTGACATACCTGAATTCGCGGGAATATAACAAGCTGTTAAATATGGTGCTCCCGCTTGTTCCGTTATACCCGCCACCCCAGATTGCGATGGACACGTTGAACACAAACTGGCCGTTGCAGAAGATGTATAAGACCCAATTGGACAGAGAACACGTGAATAACGCCCGGTACCATTACAATAATAACCCGCGCCACATTGATTACGTCCCTTGCCGGCGCTGATGCCGCTTGCATTGAAAATAAAAGTACCAATCGAACCGCCTGGACAATAATAACCCGCCGGACACTTAGCAATGGTTGCTTTTGCACCGGTCGAAGTACTGGGCCACGAAATCCCCGACACATAGTAACCTGGCGTTAAACGGCACATACCAACATAAATACCACCCGTCTTATCTGCTGTAACCTTAAGAGTACTTGCGTGTAACACAGCACCAGTCATAGGCAGCTCACCTGATAATTGTGCAGAACTAAGGAACGCATTGCAACCACCAAAAGTCAAAAGGTCCTGACTAAAAAACTCACAACACCAGGGAGTCCCACTATTTCCACCAGCATCACTATAATCCGTTTCAGTCAAACAAACCAGTGTTGTATTTGGATATGCGATACTTGCAGTATTATTTGTACGATATACATAATAACCATATTTGCTTAACGCGGCGCCATTGTGAGCTATATAATAACCGGAACCACAACATGATGCCCTGTACTGATTACAAGTACCCGCCGCGTCACAATTTGATGCCGCAGCACATGCCTTAGCCGTCCATGCGTAACAATCAACATTATACACCGAATGCACAAACCATGACAGAACAACCAGCATTAATTTCTTGAATGGATTCAATTTAATAAGATTCATATTTTTGGCGCCCCCCACTGCGTATACCGGATTTCCGGTCTTTTATGTATGTTTTTGTTCCTTTGTATCCCTTTGTGTGTGATTGTAATATATCACACCGATATAAATCAATATTTTTTTTATGAAAAAATTTATATTTTTTGCTTTACAGGTTTTAGGAATAATAACACTCACCCGTAAACGTAAATAATCCAATTCCCCCCGCCAACAGATTACCATTTGAAACCAAATAACAATCTGTTTCAGATTTTGCACCAGCTGAAGTTGTGCCGGTTATGCTGTCCATAACATTCCCCGATGTGTCATACTGGCTGGTCGATGGACATGTGTTGCATGAACTTTGCGCATACAAAGACTGATACGTACCGTCAGCGCACGGTTTGCATGACCTACTGCCAGCTGTACTGTTGTACGAACCAGGCTTGCATTGAAGCGCCCCACCATATGGTCTACGACCGTTTTCATAAAAACTTGTCAGGACACCATTAATAACTTCTGTTCTAGAAACCCTGCTATCAAAGAAAAAATCCCCCAACGGCGTATCCTGCGGGCAATAATATCCCTTTGGACATGTCTGAAGACACCCGTAATTCGGACCAGCAAGTGGTCCTGAATCAGTTTCGGTGTTCCAACATGGTTTAGACGGGTTAAGTCTGTACGCATGGGAAGATTTAGATTTGCAGTCGCCGGTGTATAAATTTTCATACGCAGAACTAAAACCACCACCAACCAACAATACAGGATACGCATAGCCAGTCAGGTAATACGCACCTGTGGTAAACTCACCACCATAAAAATCAGAAACATCTGCGTCCCAACACTGGAAACGACGACGATTGTGCCATTTTGAATCCCCCGTCGGCACATGAACATTTGAGGTAGTTAAGGCTGGCTGACCTGTTGCAATCGATGTGCCGTAAACATCTTCATCTAGTTCTTGATTACTTTCACACCACGTATCTTTACAGCTTTGGGCAAAAAATGAAATCATAGCGTCATGCATACTCTTATCCATACAGACAACCTTGCTTGTATCGTCATCTTCTTTTTCACCCGCCCAAGCCATAAGTGTTGTCATCGTACTGTTTGCTTTGTCATATACCCTAACCATATTGTTCAATACCTTAATAGGGGCATAGTAAAAAGTTGAACCATAAGCAACACCACAACAGTTAGCGCCGTTATTCTCGTTCTTTCCCGAACGAAATATATAACCACCATCATCGTTTGTTGTACAAGAAGACTCCACCCAACCAGTGTGCCATGCTGCATAAACATCAACATGATAAATAACGCCAATCGCCCAGACCAATACAGACAACATTATGCGCCGTATTAACCCCAGATTTAACGTTTCTTGCGTTAGTTTTAGCATCTTTTTCTCCGTACATTTTCATATTTATTCTTGCATTCATGATAAACAATTTGAAAATCTAATACAATCGTTTTTTTATAACAAATTGTGCATTGGCGCAATTACAGAAATCTGTGGTTTACGCTGCAAATATAAACGAATAGTATGATAATAATGCGGTGGCATGGACCATTTCAAATCTAACATTATAGTGGTACATCAGCCCCACACAGGCCAAAAAAGTATGAATCTTAAGTCGTTTGTAATCTGGCAGACGCCACGCCATCTATTCACGCACAAACATCTGCAAACGGGGTCACTTTGTAATTGCGCGTTGCATAATGGGTAATAAAATGCATATGCGAACAGCCCAACACGCAACAATGAAAAAAGTTTTACACATTTCACCCACACCGTTCAGCACCACAAAAAACACGGATTTCTGCCCGCAACACGGCATTATGACAACATTCAAAAAATGCTTGACTTATGCGACGGTTTGATATAATATTGTGTTCGCTATTCGGGCATAGTTCAGTCGGTAGAACAACGGACTGTTAATCCGTATGTCACTGGTTCGAGTCCAGTTGCCCGAGCCACGAATTAGAGAAGATTGCATAGATTGCCTAGTTTGCTTGAGATTGCAGACAGATAGAAAGGTAGGATATGCAATCTTTTTTATTTTCCCGTAACTTTGATACCACTTTGATACCAGTCTGTCGTAATTTGAGTATTAGGAATGGTGTTTATTATTATCGACAACAAATCAACGGAAAGCGTATTTATAAGTCCCTGCACACGTCTGATCCTTATGTTGCCGTCTTTTTACTTAGACAGATTTTATCACAGAATTTATCCAACACCCCTATCCAATCAACCCCCATTATCTCATCTTTTCGTCACATAAATTCCGCTAGTATATTAGCTCCCAAAAAAACCTTAGTAAAACATGATATTGTAAAGACATGGGACAGTTTGCAGCATCAATGTAAGAATGAAATAAGGCTACGTAACAACAGAGCCTATATCATAAGAGTTGCAGAGTTCTTGGGGTGCAGATATATAGAAGATTTAGCTGCACAACCAGATCTTATATACACCATGATAAATAAATTTAGGGATACGCCTATACAAGCAGGGACACACAAAGGGAAAACAATATCAGCAAAAACATTGAAAAATTATCTATTATTGCTTCGTCAGGTTATAAATCATGCTGCAGATAGAGAATGGATAGATAATGCTGACAAACTTATATCAAAACTGCAAATACGTAAGATAAAAGGCTTTGGTGTATCAATTCGTAGAGAACCTTTATCCGAACCTGATTTCGAGAAGCTATTTGAGTGCCTTGATAAATTGCTACACCAAGACACTACATTTTTGAATCAGCCTATCAATTTATCTAGTGCGGAGCTAAATCGAGTAGATACAATCAAACGATACCCTATACAGATCAGTTATGTCATTCTTATCTGTTTATTTACCGGTTCAAGGGCATGTGGAGCAATAACCATTAGACACAAAGACGTAAATTGCCGCAACAAGACTATAACAATATCCAGGAATGAAACAATTATTCAACAAGGTGACCTAAGAGAAACCTATAAAAAACTCAAAACAATGGATTCTGAACGTAAAATACCAATCGCAACAGTATTGGAAGAGCTTGGTCTGATCGAATATATAAAACGACACGAACTAAGATGCGGATCCCAAGCCTTTATTTTCGAAGAAGTAATTCAAAATAAGAACAAACAGGGATACAGACCAAAAGTTATGAACGAATGTGTAAATGTTCTATTCAAAGTTATAGGAATAAAACCACACACAAACGACCAATTTTTATTAGACATGCATAGTCTAAAGGAAAGCTTTTACAGCCACAATGAGCAAAACGTATCAAAAGACATGCTGGAAGCGATTGCAGGCAACAAACCATCTGGACGTGGTATTTCTTCCAGAGTATACAACAAACAAAGCTTTGATCGTTTGCCCATGAAAATGATCCATGCAGTAAACCTGATTACATATCCACACCTAAATTTACTGTTTAGCGGACAATTACCAGACAACCTAAAACATCTAGAATATGATTATAAAGCAAGCTAAATCAACTGAAGCTGCAAATCACTCTAATAAATAATGCTACAAAATATGTATTTTGTTACATTATCTCTGTAATACGCAGAAAACCAAGATTGTCTTTTGTGTTTAATATCTTGACAACAGTAAAATGTTACACTATCATAACATATATATAAATAGTAACATTATACTAAGGATAAGTTATGGTAAACCAAGAATATGTAAAAGATACGAAGATAAAAGATATTTTGACGTATATAAAAGGCATCAGACATAGCGAAATGATGCGTATGATGTTCTTCTGCTCTCTAAATGGACTGCGTTGCATCAATTTTAGATGCCTGCAGGTCAAAGATGTTTTCAATAACGATGGTTCGGCAAAAGAGATCATCGAATTGAGTAGTTCCAAGAATAAAGGGAAATTTTCTGCCAAATATTACGTCAACAATCAGTTCAAAAAGGAGTTAGAGTCTTATTACAGCTATATGGCCGCCAAATATGGCGATAAATTGGATGCGAACACATATCTTTTTACTTCTCAAAAAATGAACAAACCATTCAATCGCGTGTCTATTTGTCGCATATTTAGCAATATTTATAAAAAGTTTGGCATCCATGGGGCATCTCATTTAGGCAGACATATGTTTATCACCAAAATGATCAACAACGGGATCAACCCGTTCCTAGTGAAGCAGCTCGCGAACCACAAGTCTGTACAAACGACTCAGAGATATTATAACTCAAACCCGGCTCAGCTGTTGAACGCAGTAGAAACCGCTAAAATATAGGACAAAAGGTAAAAAATGGCGATCAGATTCAGATGGCAGGGAGAGCATGTAATTATAGAAAATATATATGGCAACTATATTAGTCGGGTAATGTACGCAAAAAATGCGTACCACGAAGGCGATAAAATAGTAGTTATAAGCAATACTGGTCAACAGGTGGTGTTCACATCCAACGGAATACGCAGTACCAGATAACAGCTATATATCAAAGTATGTAATTTGGAAGAGCGCCATACACACCCTTTGTATACTCTTTCAAGACATCCTTATCAAAACGTGGCGAAAATCGTTGCAAAGAATACAATTCTGTTCCAGATTCTAGTTTTCTTTGCGTAAACCATATTTGATCTACACGCCACAAATCAGTACCTATCAAATTTATATTATGTAATGTTGTTATAAGCTGAGATTGGCGAGTAGACCCCATTGATTTTTGTAAAAGTTGTCTAACCATTAGCGGATGTAAACGCGCATCTAAATCATCAATCAAAACCACTGAGTTTGCAAATTCTATCAAAAAGAACGACAACGACAGCTCTATTATTTTTTTGATACCTTCTGACAACCAAGACGTTTCAAAAAGAGTTCCGTTTCTAAACAGAGAAAGCTTTTTACATGTCGACACCCCTAACTTGCTTTTTTTCCATATAAAGAAATTATCGTTTTTTCTAATAAATAGTCCTTCTGGAGCTTTTTCCCCAAATTTAGCATATACAGAAAGACTTATTTCTTTTAGCTCGTTCCCTTCAACCCACCCCCATTCAGCACCTGTAATTTCTGAATTTATCTTTGGCAAGAATTGCTGCAAATACATTTCCAAACCATTTACGCCACCAAATACCCTGATATCTTCTGGCTCAACATAATTATAAAAAACAGTTTTATTTGCATCATCAGAATAAGCTAAAACTACTGACCGAAACCAGTTAGCAACATCTTGAAAAAATCTTTGGTGCTTTAGATCTTTTTCATATAATACATTATCAATATACAATTTGCTCAAAAATAAGCTCGATTTCGAAAACATTCTGTGCGAATAATAATCCATATCCGCCAATATGCCATAATCTGTTATTTCTTCTCCTGAGCGTTTGAAAATTGTTTTATTATCACAATACAACTCTTCTTTACTTACTGACAGCATATTGCATTCCAACACATATTTATATACATGTTTATTCTGTCTAAAACATAATTCGAATTTAGATACCGTATAGTCATTTGGCACAAAACTATAACGTGATTCATATATACGAGAGACGTCGCCGACATTTATAGCTTCTAACACAAACTGTATAGCCTTCAATAAATTGGTTTTTCCAGAATCATTTGCACCATATATACAAGCTGCATTTAGAACGCCATCCTTTACTTTTTCTATCCCAGCAGGAGACTTACTAGCCTTCTTCATAGAAAACTCAACACGATCTTTGAATGACAAAAAATTCTCGACTGTAAAACTTATCAGCATGAAGTGCCCTTTCTTTTATTTAGACAAAGCATACCAGCGCCACAAACAATTGTCAAGTTTTTTCACATTTTTATTTGTATTTATGTTATTTTTGTTTGGTTTTGCGATTTGATTCTGTGATATTATCGTAGAATTGTATATTTTTGTCTTGACTTTTTGACATTCCCCAGTTATTATTCGATTCGTTCAAAAGTCATAATTTTTGGACAAAAAAAATCCTGATGGACTAGATCAGGATAAACAAGGCTAAATGCACTTGTCATATAGTTTTGCGAAACTACGTGTAATAGTATACATTACTTTTCACGACTTGGCAAGTGTATTTTTTATGGGATAACAGCAAAGGAATAAAGGAGTAATAAAATGCAGAAATCCCCAATAAAATATACCGAAGTCTGTGACTATGTTGTTGATCGTTTATTGCCGGTTACCGCAACGCGCGAACACAACATAGATGATACCAGAAAATTTATCACAGAATGGATTCATAAACATCCAATATACGATACAAATGGTAAAAAGTCACAAAATGACCAAATCCGATTGGATCGCTTAGTGACTGATTCCAAGTTGTTGACTCTGATCAAAAATTCGATGGACGCAAGACTGCCCGTTTTTATCAAAGAGATGGCAGAAGAAAAAAAGAATGAAGCTTTTGCAAAATTCGAACTAATGCCGCGTCCTACAAAAACAGACGTACTGCGCGCTATAGCTTGGTACTTATGTCCAAGTACAATCGGCGAATTTGATAACAACTTAGTAAAGTTTGATGCTTTTTTGAAACACTTATCAAACACCGTATTTCCAGACGTACATTTTGATATCGAACCGACCATGATGCTATTTTATTCTGCAGAAGGTCATACAGGCAAAACGTTTCGTGTAAAAGCTATAAAAGAAACGGTTGCAGAACTCGGTTTTCCAACTCTTGAAACTACATCAAAAGGGCTATTCGGCCAGGGCTTTCACTCGACTAACGATTTTATAGATGGCCTAAGCATCATCAATGAATGGTCTAATGATTTTGATTTGGCGGACGATCTGCTAAAAAACTTGATCGAACAAAATACAATACGATATGAAAGAAAAGGAAAAGATTTTATATCACACGATGTAAAAACGTGTATTGTTGGCGCTTCAAATCATAGGCTAAAAACAAATGTTGATCGCCGCATATCTTTTCTGCCGTTTGCTGAATGCCCCATTCCAAAGAAAAATACCGATAATTACCAAGATTTTTTGAACTACGAAAAGGTAACACCGGAAGAAAAACGCCTGTTATTCAAGAATATTTTGATGGCTTATTTTTATTATTACCAAATTACCAAAATTCCAAAAAAGAATGATAATAAAAAAACATTTTCTGAAAGTACATTTATCCGAGAAAACATGGTAACAACTTTGGACATGGACTTGTTGAACACTCGCAAAATGACCGGGGGATTTAGGGATTCTTTTATGGGGTATGTAGAATCTATAAAAGACGAATATCCACCTATTATGATAAAAACTGCCAACTGCCGGGTATACACTTCAAAACGCAAGCGAAGTTTTTCTCAGAAGGAATTCAATGCGATTATTACGGATTTGATTGCCAACAACCATGTAAAAGATAATGGTAAAGATCAATACGAAATCCTGACCAGCAAAGATGATATTCTGAATCACTTGTGCCCAACTTATTCTGTTCAGCGGTACAGCTATTTAGAAGCCTACAATAAACTGGCGGAAATGTTGGATCTGTCTTTTTTAGACGCTGATCCTACAGATAACCTAAAAGCAGAAAAGCGTCCCTTCGATCTGTACTCTGAATCGCCAGTCGGTGAATTTGAATGCATCAACGATTTCAAGTCATCGCAGCCAACCGAAGGGCACAAAACGATCCGAACCCAGAACAATGTGCACTTGCAACGTTTTCTTTTCGAAATTGATGACATCCCAGGCAAATCCACCGAAGAATCATTAGCTTGGCAAAAAGAAAAGCTGCAAAAGCTACAAGCTAATGGCGTTGTTTATCGTGCGGTTTTTAGTGGAAAAAAATCAATACATATTATGGTGGCACTTGATCCGGAAAAGTCAGACATTCCGACATCTGTAGACGAGTACAAGTACGTATGGGAGCATTTAGCAAAAAAACTGGATTTGACACATGCAGATAAAGCCTGTAATGATCCGGCACGTCTAACGCGGCGACCTAGGATCATACGCCACGACACAGGAAAGCTGCAAGAATTGCTATGCGATGACAAGAACATGGTGCAATTGAGATGGCGAGAAGAATACAAGAAAGAACATTTTGTAAAAAACACTTACCATTTTCCAACAAACGCACGCACAGATTGTGATCTACACCAATTCATCACCAATTATATGAAGAAAAATAATTGTGTGTACGAGCATGGTGAAAGAAATAAAACAGTCTGTAAAATCCGGGGGGCACTGCGAGAAGCCGGGATTCAATATACAGAACAAGATCTGCTGGATTACGGCTTTGAACAAGAAATTTTGGAAGAAACATACAATTTATCGCAAGAAGCACAAGGAGAATAAAATGTTAGTTGTAAATGAAAACAAATTCGCATATGACTTCGTATTCAATGGATATCGTAAAGTCATCGTAAGTAAAAGTAAGCTGTACAAATTTCTGGTCTGCCTAGAACAGGATATGCCTTTTACTGACGGGCAAAAAACAGTAACCTTTTCTAAAGAATCTGGTGCAACTGTTATGAACAACCACCTGAATGGTAAAAGTTTTTCAATAAAATTGTTTGATCGCGAGCGACAGGAAATATATGACTGGCTCAAAAAACAAGATCCGCTACCATAAAAAACAGGGCAAGAAATTACTTGCCCTTCTTTATTGCACTGCAAAGCCTATGTGCACAAAGCTCAAATTTCTTCTAAAGGCCTTTTTTTGACAGATATGTCCGGCAAACCTGCTCGATAATTTCTCGCAATGTAGGCTTCTCGCGCAATGGGAAACCACGATATTTATCTGCAAATTTGTCCAATATTCGTTTTTCCAGCGTTGCTTGTTGATCTGAATTAGTAACCGCGAAATTTTTAGGCCATTCAACATACACATCAGCCATATTTCCATTCAGACTGCATATTTCGATCTCAGACACCAAAAACACGCTGTCAATTACTATACTGGCCAACGATATTAGATTTCCCATTGCGTTCTGTTGTGTGGGGACTTGAAAAGAAATATTTGATATATTGTTCATGTTCGATCACCTTATATACAATAGAACTTCAACACCGGGCAGCTGGCATCTTTTGCAAAATTATTAGCATTGTATATGTGGTAATTGTGTCCGGTTGGCCGTAAAAAACCTGTGGATAGTGATCGGATGTACGTGCAGGCGTTTAGCGATGGTCTTTTGGGTATAATGCTTGCTGTACATTTGCCATATTTTCTCTTCACAACCGGCTAGTTTTGTTTTTGTGTTCTTTACCCCCTTTGGATGCCCCAGAATAACCCCTTCATTACGTTTTCGTGCCAGGGCTTCTTTGGTGCGTTGACTTATCAGATTACGTTCTATTTCCGCAGACAAGCCAAACGCAAATGCCAAAACTTTGGAACTTATGTCATCACCCAACCTATATCCGTCTTTTATTGTCCATATTTGAATTCCCCGGTTCATGCAGTGATTTAGTATCCCCATGATCATAAGCAGATTTCGTCCAAGCCTGGATAACTCGGCACATATAAGAATATCACCTGGCTTCATATAATCGATCACAGCGCCCAGCTTTCGTTTTCCCGGGTCTTTTGTGCCAGATATTATTTCTTCGACCCAGCGTTCAATTTTAGTGCCATTACGTTTACAAAATTGATTTATTTCGTAACGCTGATTTTCAACTGTTTGTTTATCGGTGCTTACGCGAATGTATCCGTAAACCATATTATAGCCCCTGTATATTTTTGTACTTTCCCCCTTTTCGTTAGTTCGGTTTATAAATTAGCAACAAAACGAGCATTTTTTTGAAAGATTTGGCAGATATAACAATGGGGCAATCTCCAGCAGGCTCGTCTATGAATGAGCAGACTGGGATGGAATTTCATCAAGGAAAAACTAATTTTGGATCTGTTTTTTTGAATTGCTCCAAAGTAAAAACAAACGCCCCCACAAAGATAGCCAACAAAGATGATATTGTTATTTGTGTCAGAGCTCCTGTGGGTGTAGTCAATATAACAAACAGAAAAATATGCATCGGTCGTGGTTTAGCAGCTTTGTCCCCAAAAGAACTGGTTGATAGAGACTACTTATTTTATGCTCTACAGGCTAGTCAAAAAGCAGTGGAAAAATTAGCGGCAGGCAGTACTTTTAGCTCAATTCCAGGCCCTGAAAGATGCGGCTGGGCATACAAGAGTCACAACGACCGAGGGGTATGCACACGTAGGCGATGCCGCAACTTATAAAGCGGTCAACAGCATAACAGCCCAGATGTTGGGGGTATAAAAAAGTGTCTTATTTACTGGACTTGTGCTTTTGTTCCGGTAGTTTGTGTGTAGAAAAAACAAAGGAAACAGATATGTTAACAGACCAAATGATAAAACGAATCCTGTTCAGAAAAAGACTACCTGTGCAAGCAAAATACCCAGCCGGCAGAGTTATCGATATGAGAGAACCAACACACAACCTTGCGTATCTAAAACGTGTGTGCGCTGGGGTGCAGACAGAGCTGGAAATATCACAGGAAGAAATGGACCAGTTCTATGCTGAAATAGCTGGCAAGAGCCGCAAGCAACAAATGCAAATAATGGTGAATTGGTTCGGATTCATATACGTAACAGCCAAAGACATAGCAGAATTAGACTAAGAGGTAAAAACAATGAAACAAAAGAAAAACGTATACTTGGCCGCACTGATGTACGCAATAAATACTGATGATGGCATTGATGCGATGTGCAAAGCCATAAAAGAAGACTTTGTGGTAGAAAGCAGTTGTCTGTGTTGGTTGGAAACGGGCCGCACAGAAAAGGAAATTATCGCCGTATTACGCAAGATGGGATACGACATACCAAAAGAGATTGTCGGGTCAGATACCGTATTCTATGGCTCACAATAAAAACATTTGCAATTGCCAATCGTGTCATTACAATAGATACAAAAGCCCCGATGAGGAAAGGAGGCATATGCGATGACAAAAATTAAAAAGATATTCAACGAATATGGTCTGGATTTTGATAACAACCGGTATGGTTTTGGTCAAAGTTCAGAGGTGGAATACACCGATGGCACAGAAATGCGAACCCACGAAAAAATCAAAATCAACAACGTTCATGCTCGTTATTTTCGCATCTGGGTTGGTAAAATCGTTTTCATTATTGATTCTGACCGGCCGCACTTTTCAGTCCGTAAAAAGAACCGTTGGAACTTTAAGATTGTTTACGGCAAAAGTGGCCTGTAAGCCTCAGAAACGTATAAAGACAAAAGAATTACATGATAAATCATAAAAACATAATTTATTTATCCATTGGCGAAAATTGTCTGACAGATATCATTTTGGAACGACACGGGTTAAAGTCTTTTTCCACCCCGTATTCTTATGCCAGATCCAACATAGATTATGCGATTGCGCTGGAAGACAATAACTATTCAAACTTGTTATCCCAAGACGGCTTATATTATGCCAATGAGCAGGGCCTGCCGCCCAAAGCAGTTCGTTCTAAACACATTGTCAAATGTGCCAACATTTACAGTCAAGCCCATCAAAAAGGGTTTGAGTTTACCCATCATGATGTTATCGGCGACAAAGAACATTTTGACAGTTATACAAGAAAAATAGAACGGATGCGGCAAATTAAAACGGATGACCAGCCACTTTGTTTTTTTTATCATTATAGACATAACCCAAATATGAACATTGATGAGCTGTTGCCTAAAATTGCCGAATTTTTAGATTTTTACAATCATAACAACATGAAAAAAGCGATAGCTGTTGTTTTCACACAACAAATCAATGAAGAAGAAAAAAAATTGGAACAATTCAATATAGGAAGAAATATATTACTGTTCAAACTGCACACACCGCAAATATGGGCAGGAAAGGATGAAAACATTTTCTTTGCAAAGAATGATGATGATTTGATAGCAGAAATGTTGAATCAAACTAAAAAGTTCATAAATACGTATTTTGAAAATAACACTTGACTTTTTGTTTTTTAGTGTTAAAAATATGCTATGCGACCGCAGGTTAATATCATAATAATCTGTTATAACGCCGTTGAATACACAAGGGCGACTGTCGGTTCCCTCCTGAAAAATACCAAAATTCCTTTTGTTCTGACAATCATAGACAACGGATCTGTTGATGACACTGGGATATATTTAGATTCGCTTAAACCGAATGAATTCTTGCGACAAGTTCATATTATTCGCAACAAAGAAAATATGGGCGTGGGTTTTGCTTATAACCAAGGTCTGAAAGTATCAATAGATAACCGTTATGAGTTTTCGTGCTTTTGCAACAATGACTTGTACTTTGCCAGCGGCTGGCTTGACAAGATGCTGGTCTGCATAAAAGAAAAACCTAACGTAGCGGCACTAAACCCATTACGCACAGCCCTGCGAACCAAATACAATGCCAAAGTATCCACAATGGAAAAGTTGCTTAGTTTAGAGGAAACGGACGATTGGCGTAAAGAATTAGAATCTTTCACTGAAATGGCGGTAGAAGATTTTGACACGTTTACCCAGAATGTTGTTCAGCAGAATAAAGCCCCACTAGAAATAATTAAGTTTCCAGACTCTTTAAGTACGTGCGTATGCTTGTGTCGCACAGCGGCTTAC
Organism: Candidatus Enterousia sp.; assembly: GCA_045645065.1. Lineage (GTDB taxonomy): Bacteria > Pseudomonadota > Alphaproteobacteria > Rs-D84 > Rs-D84 > Enterousia. The sequence continues at coordinate 10,236 of JAZRIB010000012.1, read as the reverse complement.
AAGGAACTAGGATACTTTGCGGACCCCGATTATCCGAAATATGGCGGCGAAGACATTGACATGTGTTGGGCAATAATGGCATTAGGCTATGATTGTGCCATTTGCCACGATACATACGTCCATCATTTTAGAGGTAAGTCAATAAAATCGCTAGATCGCCAACAACTGTTAAAGGTATCGAATCAAATTTTATACCAAAAATGGCGAAAAGACCTGTTGGGCTTTTTGCAATCCAATCCAGACATCCTGCAAAATTTGCATACATCTGATGCAGAACAATACTGGATGCTCAGATATTTGGATAAAGACATAGACTTTGCCAAGGAGTTACAAAATGTATAACCATTTTGACTATATGTTAATTCGACATGCTTATGATGACCCAAGTTATATTGACGGCAAGAACGACACAGACTTGACTGCCGAGGGTATCGATATGGCACAAAAAAGAGCCGGACCACTGTCGAAACAACTTGGCGAGTTAAATACAGTAATCCCAATTTATTCTAGTGCTAAGAAAAGAACTATACAAACTGCAGAAATTATAGCAGAACAATTGAATAAAGACGGAGTTCCGTATACGTTTAATCCAGACAAAAATATAAACGAACTGTATCAGGGCAAAATGTTGATTGATGGCTTGGCACATGACGACAAAGCGGCGTTAATGCATCATGCCTGGATTGCTTTCAATACAGAACGAGCCGCTGGAAACTATAATTATCGATTTGGGCAACCGCATCCCCTGTTGTTAAGAGAATTTGTTGATATCCCATACGGAGAAACACATAATGAATATGCTTTGCGTGTAGTCCAATCTTTTAAAAATTACATACACTCCAAGGGAACACCTTTAATCGTTTTGCACGGTGGGGGTATTGGTCAGATGTTGAATTTAACCAAAGTGTTAAACGCAAACGCAGGAATGTCCGTTGAGAAAGCCAACCAACTAAGAAAAGAAAAATTTCATCGTAAAATAGACTTTTGTGAAGTGTTCAGTGGCCGACTAGACAACATACAAACCAGCCTTAACCTGTTGGGCGAATATATAAACATATTACAGACGGATATAACGCATGCAAACAATCGCAGTAAATAACCCAAGAGCATCTTACTTTGTCGGCGGTGGCGAAATTGTATCCATGGAACATGCCAAACATCTGGCACAACGCGGCATAAAGGTATATTTTTTTACAATAAATCCCCAATCTGTCCAGTTGCATTATTCCCAACAGTATTTGCAGTTCAAGGACGCGCATAGCGACAAAATCACATTTGTTGAAATAAACATGGAAGAAAGAGCCAACAAGGTTTATTTGCCGTTGCACGCTAAAACAAAACACAGATGGTTTAACGAGGCAATGTTGTACAATCGTGGACTATATTCTGCAATAGAGAGAACAAACATCGTTTTTGATGGTTTGTTGTCTTGTTTTAATTTAGATGCGCTGGTAATCCCATCCGACAAAGTTAAAAAGAATATCGTATATCTATCTGGCGTGCCGGAAGAAGAAAGTATGTTCAGAACAACTTTTTTGGCCATGTATGATAAAGTTTTGGCGATTACGGATGAGGTTCGTGATTATTGGCAAAAATATAGTTCCGTTCCAATTCAAGTTATACACACGGGGGTTGATGCTGTGCGTTTTTGTCCTGCGAAAGATAACACAAGCGAATTATTTCGCATCGTTTTTGTCGGTAGATTGATAGAAAGAAAAGGCAGCGACTTATTATTACAAGCAGTAGCGCAATTGCCCGGCGAGATGTTGCGTTCTTTGGTTGTCTGTATTGTGGGTGATGGCACGCAACGGGAAGAATTAGAACGCCTAACAAAAGAATTACAGATTGCCAATGTTGTGCATTTTGTAGGCGAGTCCGGAACGCCACAAAAGTATCTTCAAAATGCGGACATGGCAGTATTCCCATCTCGCTATGGCGAGGGTTTGCAAGGCGTCATATTGGAGGCTATGGCATCTGGCATTTGTGTGGTGGCCAGCAATACCGACGTAAACAAATCCTTACTGGAAAATGAGCGCGGTATGCTTGTTGAACCAGAAAATATAAATGGCATTAAGGATAAAATCATGATATCCTTTAAAGAACGTGAAATTTGCAAAAATATGGGTAAAAAAGCCCGTAGTTTTATAGAGCAAAATTACACTTGGGATATCGTAATAGACAAATTATTGGAGGCAATACAATGAAAATTTTATTTATGCGACATGGTGAAAGTAAATCACAGGCAAAATTGGTTCAAAATACAGATCCTGATTCTTGGAATGGTCTGACAGAACTTGGATTTGAACAGGTAAAAAATGCCGCAGAAAACACCCCAATAAAAATAGATGCCGTTTATTCTTCACCGTATAATCGTGCAATTTTAACAGCACAGACATTTTTAGATACACGTGGCGACAAACACAATATCACAATCGATGAACGGTTACGTGAAATAGATTATGGTTTTCATGGTGGCGACACCAAGAAACACCCTGAAATGATAGAAGTGGCAATGAAACAAATTGGTGGCGATTATGAGGTCCGTTTCGGTCGTTATGGCGAAAACAAACGTGAAATTGTTACAAGATTTTTCGGGTTCTTGGTAGATGTTTTCAATTCTCATAATCCAGATGATGTCATTTTGGCAGTATCGCACGGGCGTGCAATTTCAATTATTGATTACGAATATGGAACAATAAATGGGATTGAAAAAGAACATGCCGGCACAAAAAATGCACAAATCAAAGAAATTGAACTGACCGCAGAAAGCGTAGAAAAACTTGTCAAATACATTGAAAAACTGAACTCGGATGAAATCAAACGTCGTTGCGATTTAATTGAAAATGCGGCACCTGCCACAGACACGTTAAAACCTTATCTGTTGGATTTGGCACGTACTAGAGTCGATGACCTGGATGTATCTTACGAGGTCTTGGAATTATTCGTCAATGGGGTCTACAAATCTGAAATGACACCGACAACCCTGAACATAGACAAGATGGTACTGGTGGATAAAGATGTTATTTTAATCACAGCGATTCAGGATTCAGCAGATTTTATCCCACACTTCATAAAGCATTATGCCGAAATTGGTGTTAAAAACTTTGTGTTTATTGATAATGACTCCAAAGACGGTTCGGTTAAACTTATCAAGAATTTAGCCGCCGAATATGATGTGGCCGTTGATATTTGGTATACAGACGACAAATACAATGGCAGAAAGTTGATGGGCTGGCGCAGACGTTTGATGTCATATTATGGTTTGAACCGCTGGTATTTATCTGTTGACAGCGATGAATTGTTGGTGTTTGGTCATGAAAATATAAACACTTTCATCGCAGACTTGGAATCCAAGGAACGTTTGGCGGCAGGTGCAATAATGATTGATATGTACCCAAACTTAACATTTGCCGATATGGACAACATAGCCCCAGAAGATATAGTGAAAGAATATCGCTATTTTGATACGGGTACTTATGAATCCTTTGCAAACCGTAAGTATAACCGTCGCGTGTTTGGCGGTCCTAGACAAAGAATGTTCGAGATATCGCCATCATTGCAAAAATATCCACTGATATTTGCAACAGAAGAAACCATAGGTATAAATCCGCACTTCTGGCATCCATATAAGATAAATGCACAAACCGCATTTATCGCTGGATTATTGCATTATAAATTCTTGCCTGGATATAGTAAAAAGTATGCCGAAAACGCAGAAAATGGTTTGTACTACAACAATTCGGCAGAATACAAAGTCTATGTTGAGAAAGTAGGACAAGACACACAGGCATCTTTTTATGATCCAAATGTAAGTCAGGAATACAAAGGGTTTGATTCTCTGAAATCAATTTTGGACTAAAATGCATATTATAATTGATTTGGACGATGTGTTGATAAAAAGTTCGTATGTTGATGCAACGGGCAAGCGGTGTTTTTGCTGGACAAAGAACTTGAAACAAGACTTGGGAATTACAGCAGATGTAATATCTTTGTTATCAAACAACTGGGATGATGTTATAATTGGCAAAGTGTCATTGTGTGAACATGTCGAAAAAACACTGGGACTTACAATAGACAACGTGTCGTCCAATGATTTTATAAAATACTGGACAGAGTATAAGGTAGAATTGAACGAAGATATGGCAAATTGGGTCGCGGATATGCATACCAAAGGCCATAGATTTTACATTGCCACCAATCAAGAAAATATAAGAACGCAAAGAATCATAGAACAGCATTCGCAGTTTTTTGGATTATTTGACAAAGTCTTTACATCTGCTGACTTGGGTGTTCAAAAAAACGATGCCCTGTTTTATATCAAGGTGCTAGATATTCTAAATATAAAAGCAACCGAGGCATGTTGCATTGATGATTCCCAGCAAAATATAGATGCATCTGTAGCAGCTGGCATACGTTCAATCAGATATACATCGGAAGAAACATTCAATATATCGCTATGAACGACACACTTTCCCCTCTTTGTTCCGGATTGCTAAAAGTATCAAAGATACATAAGATTCACTATGCAACATATGGTAACCCAAATGGAATTCCTTTGCTGTGTTTCCATGGCGGTCCTGGAGGTGGATTCAAAGACAAATATACGGCAATGACCGATATGAATAAATACTACACAATCATATTTGAGCAACGTGGTTGTGGCGATTCTGTCCCTTGTGCCGAAATAGCTGACAACACCTGTATGGATGCAGTAAATGATGCTGCATTATTGTTAGAGCATTTACATATTGAAAAATGCGTGGCGATGGGTTTTTCCTATGGATCGACATTAGCATTGGCGTTCGCAATAAAAAATCCGACCAAGACCATCAGTGTATTTGTATCTTCTGTATTCATACCGTTGAATTTTAATGACTGGTTTTATGGCGGTGGTGTAAAAACATTGGTGCCACAGGCATATGAAAATTTTATATCTGTAATAAAAACCACAGACCCCAAAGAACTGTTTTCTGAATATGATATGGCATTGGTTACCAGAAAAAAGGAAATCGCCGCTGCGCTGGTAACATGGGAACTAGAATTATTCAAAGGCTTAAAAACTATAACAGCATGCAGTGTGGACGATGTTGATGATAGATTATTGACCAACAAACGCATATTTTTACATTACACCGCAAACGACTTTTTTGGTATCGGTCCATGGCTGAAAGAAAATTTGCTAAAATTTGGGCATATTCCTTTGCATATCGTGCATGGACAATTGGATTATGTAAGCCCAGTAACAGTTGCCCATGAAATTGCAGAAATACTACCAAATGTAACGCTGACCATAATGCCACAGGAGGGGCATGTTGGTTCTGTTATTACGACACGGTTATATACAGAGGTCAATTCTGCTACATTCGTTTAATTATTATTAGAATCATTGTTTTTCTGCCATTCCACAAACAACTTTATCCCTGTCTTAAAGTCAATTTTTGGTGTGTATTCTAATAATTTATTGGCCTTGGAGATGTCGCCTGCCGTTTTTGTTACATCACCCGTTTGCAATGACAACCTTTCAATAATGGCTTTTTTGCCCAAGATATCTTCAATTGTTGCAATCATATCATTTAAACAAATCGGATGCCCAGAGGATAAATTTATAATTTCAAAACTGCTTTTGTTGTATTCAATGGCGGCAATAATGCCATCCGTTATATCATCGACAAAAGTATAATCTCTGGCGGTTGTACCATCACCAAACACGGTTATGGGGGTATTTGTAGAAATATTGTCTATAAATTTACGTATAGCTAAATCTGGACGTTGACGTGGACCATAAACCGAAAAGAACCGCAATATAACCGTATCAAGTCCGAACGTTTTATGGTATGTATATAAAAATTCTTCACAAGATTTTTTCGTTGCCGCGTATGGCGAGATGGGAAAACTAGCATTAAAAGATTCTTTAAACCAATCGGAATCGCAATCTCCATACACAGATGAACTGCTAGCAAATACGATTTTTTGCACGTTTGCTTTATTCATGGCGTTTAATATATTAAGAGTGCCTATTATGTTAGTTTTTGCATAGGCTATTGGCGATTTTATACTAGGGCGAACACCTGCTTTTGCCGCCAAATGAACAACACAATCCACCTTGTTCTCTGCTAATATCTTTTCAGTAGTCTCGTCATCTTCAATATCTGCAGTTATCAGCTTATAATTAGGATTGTCTAAATTATGTTTGACATTTCTGCGTTTTAGTTCAGGGGAATAATAATCATCAAAATTATCAACAACAATCACGTTGTTATTTGCTGTCAATAACTTATCTGCCAGATTGCTACCGATAAATCCGGCACCGCCAAAAATAAGAATGTTTTTATCTCGCATGCTATCACACCCCGACAACTCAATAGACATTGGAATTCTACAAAAAAATATACGAAAAACAAGGAATACTTGATTATCATCACAGAAGAATCTGTATAAAAAACAAAAAAAATTGAAACCGACACAGTGTTTGACGAGCCACAATACGATGAACAACCCATTGAAAATGCGGCTAACATTTAGGCATTTGTTCCTGTTGCAAACTAAAAAAATATGTTGTAGCATATAGATACAAGAAGGAAAGGAGTTGCCAATTTTGGCGGCTCCTTTTTTCCTTGTAATAAAAGAATGCCGATGAGAGATTTTATTTTTCCGATGACCTTTATGGACATCGAAACACTAGCCGAACGCTGGCGATGTAGACTAGCTACAATCCAAGCATTAGCAGAAACTGAGCAAATAAAAGTTTGCATAAGGCCCGTTGCGCTGGAAATAGCCCTAGAACACTTTGAACCCACCACTAAAAAACGAATAACAGAAAGTATCAGCCGGTCTCATTTGCACCGGCTTGATATTTATAGGCTGTTTAAGAATAAAAATTCTGTGATTCCCATATATTTACCGGAATGGTCCCTTAACATTTCGGTGGATTTTTCTGACCTAATTGTTCTATTGGATGATGTAGAAAATTTTGAACGAAAGAACGGTTTGGTAAACTATAACTATGTATCCCTAGAATTGCTGTCGGATGATTTTACAAGTTTCCTGTTAAATGGCCAAGAATATACATTCGGTATAATGCAGGCAAAAGTGATAAGATTATTGTGGCAGGCGCGAGAAAATGGGCAACCGTGGGTCTATGGGAAACGTCTGCTATCAGACATTGGGTCGGGTAGTGAACGCATCAAGAGCCTGTTTAGCCATGTCAAATTTGAACTTTTCACTGTGTTCTATATTTGGATCTGTGGTCTTTTTACGCAAATCATTTACCGAAGGATCATAGCTGGTAACCACTGCACATCTGTTCTTCAATGTGGTGTCCGATGATTGATTCTGGAAAAAGTCGTAATATTTGTAAGCCGCTTCTATATTTCCAGCAACCAGCATCGCATTTGCCCAGGATTCTGTCATTGGATATTTCGCCATATCATCCAGCACCGACCAACCAATACGTTCAATTCTTTCTTTGGACGAGAAGATACGCTGCATAGTCGCCCATCTCCCTTCTACGGCTAACTTGCTTTCTTCATCTAAGCCAGCGGTGATATTTGCTAACTTATCATCTAATTTATCCTTGTCTGAAATCCGTTGTTCTACATCCCTACCTTCATACTGCAGATCTAAAATAACACCATCTTCTACAGCTTGTTTATGCAAATACATGTGAATAAATGAACCAAAGCGAACTTCTGACAACTTACTGATCTTTTGATATTCTTTTTCGTATTTTTTGCTTTGCTTTTGATCTTTCAATAATGGAGTTCCTGTAAAACCGATCAACATTACATTATCACCCAAAATCGCACGCATCGCTTCATGTAAACGCCCACCATTTGTTCTGTGACACTCATCAATAAAGACAAAGAAGTTCTTACCCTTGACACTAAAGTTGGGATATTCTGCTTTGATCTTATCCATCAGCTCTTTCAGATACGAATCCAAATCAACAATATCTTCACCATCATGTCCGCCATTTGACCTATTTCCGAATTTATGGATCAAGGAACAAATCAACCATTCTTCACCCTTGTTCAGCGTTTTCAATAGATCATCCTGGCTTTTTGCCCTATGTAAATCTGTGCCATTATGCTGAAAGTTCATGGCTATCTGTTCGTCCAACTCTGTTCTATCTGTAATTATCAGCACCCTAGGATTTTCGAAATTATTCTTGATATACTGTGCTAACCAAAACATTGTCAAACTCTTACCAGACCCCTGACTATGCCAAATAACACCGCTGGCTTTCTCTCTCAATCTAGGCATTGCTGCATTCAAAGCATGCAATTGGTGTGGACGCATCACTTTTTTGATGCCAGCATCGGTTGTTACACCATATCTAAACATTGTCATAAATGTTTGTTTATCAAAAAACATCTGCAATGCTTCTGTATCTGTCAATTTGACACCTGTTTCATTTGTGTCTTTTTTCCAAGGACACCAATACTTTTGTGGCGTGCATATTGTTGCATACATAAAGCCGTTTGTTTCATTGGCAACGGCCGCGAACTGCGTTGTTGTAAAGAACGAAGGTATCAATTCCATCTGATTAGACAAATGCTGTCTAATGCCTTCTGTAACAGAAACAATTGATCGTTTCAATTCTATCACAGCTAACGCAATACCGTTTACATACACAACCAAATCCGGTCTTGAATTTGCACCGGTAAGCCTATCAATATAACTGACTTCTTCTGCAATCCTAAAACGATTGTTTTGCGGATTATCAAAATCAAAGAAAAATACATTTTCTTCCGGTTTTGCGGGCTCTGGCTTTACTGGCATTGCATATATCAAGGTATTATAAACATCTGTATTTTTGTCAGTAAGCTGTCCAAAACGATTGCCCGGCAAAGTGATCTCAGACTTCAAGCGCATAATAGCTTCAGAAATCTGACTATCTGTGTGTTTTTTGTTACCATTCGCATCTACACGACTTTCTAGGAATGCGCGCACTTCGGACTCAATCAATGGAGAATTTGTGTTCCCGTCCGAATTTACAGTCGCATTTCTAGCATACTGCAGATTACCAAGATATTCATACCCCAGTTTGTTCCGAAATAATTCCAAGATTTTGTCCTGATATGCTCTTTCTTTATCTACAGCGTAATTCATCTTAGACCCTTTTATATAATAAACTCGTTTAGTTCTTTGCGTGCATTTTCCCAATTTGGCAAATGAGCAAATAAAATATTGTGAAATCTGTCATTGTGTGTCGGCTCAAGCAAATGAGCAAGTTCATGTGCAACGATATACTCAACACAATGGTATGGCTTTTTTGCCAACTCTAGATTGAATAATGCTTTACCTGCAGCATTACAACAACTTCCCCAACGCACCTGCATTCGTTCTATTTTCCACCCAGCCAGAGTTACATTGAGCTTTTTTTGCCACTTTTCAATCAGTTGCGACAATATTTCCTTCAAATCTTCTTTGTACCAGCTGTCTAATACTGGGGATTTTTTGTCGACATTTGCACCTTCCGGCACATACAACACAATATAATCACCATCAACTTCAACATGTGATTTTTTATCGGCCTGAACTTTCAGCCTATATGATTTTCCGCGCCAGAAATGCTCTTCACCTGACACATATTCGCGCTCTGACTGTCTTGTATACTGTTTGTACTTTTCTTGTTTTTCTATGATCCACAACCATTTTTGCAATATATACATCCGGATCTTAGACTCTGTTGTTCCTAAAGGCACAGAAATATGAACAATTCCGTTGGGGGGATATACAGATAGGTGCATGTGTTTGATGTTTTTTTCTTCCACAGCAATCTCGACCCCATTTACTGTGATAGAGCCTTTATTGATATTACAAGATTTTTTCTCTGCGCCTGAACACTGCATAATATCTATTCCTATTCTTGTCACTATATCATAATTATAAAAATAAGCAAAAAATACTTATGTCTTGCTAATTGTTTTTACGTGAATTATAATAGAAACATGTGTGATGCCAGATTGATGCCACTTTAGAACAAAAACTGACTAACACAAAGAAACAAAAACAAACAACAAAACTCAAGCTTACTAAGGCTTTCAAGCAAACTAAGCTTTCTGCAGCATCCTGATCTATCTACGATCCAGTTGCCCGAGCCACGAATTCCGTCGCAAAATCGTTGATTTTGCGGCGTTTTTCTTTGTTAACACTTTTGGATTTAGGCACACCACAATCCACCCAAAAACACCACTATTTAACCCCTTGGCTACACAGCAGCTACACAGGATC
>JAZRIB010000011.1:0-7289 GCA_045645065.1 Candidatus Enterousia sp. | reverse complement strand
GCAGACAAAGAAATGGTTCTGCCAGGGGACAACGTTCGTATCAACGTGCAATTGATTGCACCAATTGCTATGGACGAAGGTCGTCGCTTTGCTATCCGTGAAGGCGGTCGCACAGTTGGCGCAGGTGTTGTATCCAAAATTGTAAAATAATAAAATAATGGGTCGGTGTAACTGAATTAAAAGCGTCAGTGATTACCGGCCCAGTTAAAGTAAGGAAACAACAATGGTACCAACATCAAAAATTCGTATCAAGTTGACGGCGTTCGATCACCGTATCTTGATGGAATCCGTAGAAGAAATTGTTAAAACGGCCAAACGCACAGGCGCAGAAGTCGTTGGACCAGTTCGCTTGCCGACATTGGTTCAGAAATTCACGGTAAACCGTTCTCCACACGTTGATAAAAAGTCACGTGAACAGTTCGAAATCCGCAATCATAAAGCGGTCGTAGATATTGTTAATCCAACCCCTCAGACAGTAGATGCCTTGATGAAGTTGGATTTGGCATCAGGTGTTGATGTAAAAATTAAATTGTAAAAATAAAACCGTCAGTGTTGGTGGGGAATTATTCTGAACCGCACCAACCAACTGACATAAAAAAAGGCATAAAAAAATGAAACGTAGCGGATTAATTACAACAAAAATAGGAATGACGCGTCTGTATGATGATGGCGGCGTTGCACACCCAGTCACAGTTTTGTCTGTCGGTGATTGCGCAGTCATTGGAAATCGCACGCAGGACAAAAACGGCTATGTCGCGAATATCTTAGGTTTGCGCGAAGCCAAAGCAAAACACGTTGCAAAGCCACAGGCGGTTGCAGCTGAAAAAGCAGGGGTAAAACCATATCGCAAAGTGGTTGAATTCCGCGTAACTGATGAATGCGTTATCCCAGCGGGTACACAGTTATCAGCGTCTCATTTCGTTGCTGGACAATTTGTTGATGTTCAGGCAACAAGTAAAGGTAAAGGCTTTCAGGGTGCTATGAAACGTCATAACTTTGGCGGTAAAGAAGCAACCCACGGTGTATTGAAAGCACATCGTTCAATCGGTGGTACAGGTATGCGTGAATGGCCAGGTCGCGTTCTGAAAGGTAAAAAGATGGCTGGACAGATGGGTAACGAAACCGTTACTGTTCAGAATCTGAAAGTTTTTGGTGTTGATGCATCTGAAAACTTAATCTTTGTCGAAGGCGCAGTTCCAGGTTCAAATGGCGCATTTGTATTGGTTACCGATGCAATTAAAAAAGAACACAAAGATTTACCAGTTCCGACAGTTGTTGTTGCAAACAATGAAGCAGAACAAGTAACAGAAACAGCCGAAACAGAAGCTGTTGCGGAATAATAAATAAATAAAAGCGACAGAAATAAGTGAGGTAGAAAAATGCAATTAGATATTATTAATTTTGATGGCAAAGTTGTTGGTAAAGCTGAATTGGCTGACGGCATCTTTGGTTTAGATCCACGCGCGGATATTTTGCATCGTGTTGTTACTTGGCAGCGTGCAAAACAACGTGCGGGTACACATGCTGTAAAGACTGTATCTGATGTACAGGGCAGCGGTAAAAAAGCATTCAAACAGAAGAAAACAGGTAATGCACGTCAAGGTGAAAGATACAATGTTCATATGCGTGGCGGTGGCGTAGTTCACGGTCCAGTTGTTCGTGATCATTCAATTGACTTGCCAAAGAAAATCCGTTCTTTGGGCTTGAAGATGGCATTGTCATCTAAAATCAAAGATGGCTCTTTGGTTGTTATCGATTCTGAAAAATTGGCTGCGGCAAAAACAAATGCTTTTGCGAAACAATTGAAAAAATTGGAAATCGTATCTGCTTTGTTCGTTGGCGCAGAACAATTGGATGAAAACTTCAAGAAATCTGCGGCAAATATCGCAAATATCGACGTATTGCCGACAATGGGCTTGAATGTTTTGGATATTCTGAAACACGAAAAATTGGTTTTGACAGCTGATGCAGTCAAAGCAATCGAAGCCCGCTTGGCATAAAAAAGTAAGCAACAGATAAATAAAAGGTCAATAAAATGGCAGAGAAAAAAGTAAGTACAGAGAAAAAAATCGTTGCGACCGCCGGTATTTATGATATACTGCGTCGTCCGATTATCTCGGAAAAGGCTGCAAAATTGTCTGAAAGCAATGGTGTTGCATTCGAAGTTGCCACAAGCGCAACCAAAGAAGATGTTGCACGTGCAATTCAGGCTATCTATGGTGTTAAACCCGTTAAGGTGAACATCGTAGTGACAAAAGGTAAAGTGAAAACTTTCCGTGGTCGCAGCACAGGTACACAACGCACAGTTAAAAAGGCTTATGTGTCCCTGCCGGCAGATGCAGAATTGAATCTGACGGAAAATGCATAATAAATAAAATAAACAGCCTTGGCAGAGAACCCAAAACAAAAGGGTGTTATTGCCAAGGCATAAAAGTGAGGAAAAATAAAATGGCATTAAAGCATTATAAGCCAACAACACCAGGTACACGTGGTTTGACCCAGGTCGATCGCACTGAATTGCACCGTGGTGCGCCAGAAAAGGCGCTGACAGTTGGTTTGAAGTCCAAAGGTGGACGTAATAATTTCGGTCATGTGACCGTTATGCACCAAGGTGGTGGTCACAAACGTAAATATCGTTTGATTGACTTTAAACGTAAAAAGACAGGTGTTCCAGCAACTGTTGTTCGCTTGGAATACGATCCAAACCGTACAGCATTCATCGCTTTGATTGAATACACAGACGGTATGCGTTCTTATATTTTGGCACCGCGTGATTTGAAAGCGGGTGATGTTGTTATCTCTGGCACACGTGAAGACATTAAGCCAGGTAACGCAATGCCATTGAAAAATATGCCAATCGGTACAATCGTACACAACGTTGAATTGAAACCAGGCGCCGGTGGTCAGTTGGCCCGCAGTGCAGGTTGCTATGCTCAGTTGATGGGTAAAGACGGTGTGTATGCTCAGATTAAAATGAACAGCGGTGAGTTGCGTAAAGTTCATTCCGATTGTTTGGCAACTGTTGGCAGTGTTTCTAATCCTGACCAACGCAATGTCAACTTGGGCAAAGCTGGTCGCGCACGTTGGTTGGGTATCCGTCCATCTGTACGCGGTATGGCGATGAACCCGGTTGATCACCCAATGGGTGGTGGTAATGGTCATTCTAAGGGCCACGAACCGGTATCACGTACAGGTATTCCAGCCAAGGGATATCGTACCCGTAGCAATAAACGTACTGCAAAGATGATTATCCGCAGCAGACATTTGGCAAAGAAAAAATAATAAAAAAACGGAGTAAATGATGTCTCGTTCAGTTTGGAAAGGGCCTTATGTTCACCCATCTGTTTTGAAAAAAGCAGCGGCGGCGAATGAAAAAAACGACCATAAACCAATTAAAACTTGGTCCCGTGGTAGCACAATCGTGCCACCAATGGTTGGGTTAACCTTTGAAGTTCACAATGGTAACAAATTTATTCCTGTGTCAATCAACGAAGATATGATTGGTCACAAATTGGGTGAATTTGCACCAACGCGTACGTTTAAGGGGCATGCTGCAAATAAAAAGGCCGCAGCAGGCAAGAAATAATAATTCTGATATCAAAAGGTAACAGTTATGACAACAGCAAGATATGGAATCAAAGATAATCAAGTTCGTGCGTTCAACAAAATGATCCGCATCAGCCACCAGAAATTAAATCTGGTTTGTGATTTGGTACGTGGTTTACCAGTTGATCGTGCAATTGATGTCTTGAAATTTTCAAAAAAGCGTGTTGCCGGCGAAGTTTTGAAAACTTTATTGTCAGCCGTTGCAAATGCAGAACACAACAAAAAATTAGCAGCAGATACACTGTTCGTTAAGGAAATTTGGTGTGGTAAAGCGTTAACAATGAAACGTATTACGCCGGGACCACGTGGTAGCGCACGTCCAATTTTGAAACCATTCTCAAATTTGACAATTGTTTTGGAATCAGGCGTTGCACCATCTAAGAAAACAACAAAAAAAGAAGCAAAATAATGTAAGTCGTGTGGGGCGGTATGGAATGAAAGTTCCTGAATAAAGCGAAAGCTTCAAGAACGCCCCCACAAAATATAAGGAAATAAAGAAATGGGACAGAAAGTATCACCAATTTCATTACGCGAATTTATCAACAAGATTACTGATTCTCGTTGGATCGCAGGCAAAAAAGATTATGCAAATCTGTTGGCCGAAGATATAAAAATTCGTAAATTTATTGAAAAGAAATTGAAAAAAGCTGGCTTGGCCAAAGTTGTTATTGAACGCTTTGCCAAAAAGGTAGTTGTAACAATTCATACCTCACGTCCGGGTATGATTATTGGTAAGAACGGCGCCGATATCGAAACATTGCGTAACGATATCAAAAAACTGGTTAAAAATGACCAGGTCGTAGTTAATATCTACGAAGTTCGTCGTCCGGACCTGAATGCGCAGTTAGTTGCACAAAACATTGCGCAGCAAATCGAAGGCCGTGTCTCGTTCAAACGTGCTATGAAAAAAGCCGTTCAGAACGCTCAGAAAGCAGGCGCCCAGGGTATCAAAGTTATGTGCAGTGGGCGTTTAAATGGTGCAGAAATCGCTCGTAGCGAACAAATTCGTGAAGGTCGTATTCCATTGCACACATTGCGCGCGGATATTGACTATGCGTCAATCCAGGCAAAAACAACATATGGTGTTATCGGTGTGAAAGTTTGGATTTACACAGGTGATGTTGTAAATAAAGACAAATTGGCATCTGAAATGGCACGTCCAACAGAATATGCCGGCACCAGTGAAAGAAAAAACACTGTTCGTAAATAATAAAAATAAGACACAAGGGATTAAGTCATGTTAATGCCAAATAAAACAAAATTTCGCAAACAACAAAAAGGCCGTATTCACGGCGTTGCGAAAGGTGGCAGTGAATTAGCATTCGGTTCATTTGGATTGAAAGCAATGTCACCAGAACGCGTAACAGCGCGCCAAATCGAAGCAGCGCGTCGCGCAATCACACGTCACATGAGACGTATGGGTAAACTGTGGATTCGTATTTTCCCAGATGTTCCTGTTACTTCTAAGCCAGCCGAAGTTCGTATGGGTAAAGGTAAAGGTGCGGTTGAATACTGGATCTGCCGTGTTAAACCAGGTCGTATTATGTTTGAACTGGACGGTGTTAAACCAGAAGTTGCATACGAAGCGTTCGCTTTGGCTGCTGCTAAATTGCCAGTTAAAACAAAAGTCGTTGAACGTAAAGCAAACTAATTAAACGCGAAGGTAAGATAAAATGGCAGAAAAGAAAATCGAAAAAGAAGCGTTGACGGTCGAAGCGTTGGAAAGCAAATTGGTTGATTTGAAAAAAGAACAAATGAACCAGCGTTTCCAGCACGCAGCAGGTCAGATGCCAAAAACACACGTTATGCGTCAGACCCGTCGCGAAATTGCACGCGTAAAAACAAAATTGAACGCTGCAAAAAAATAATAATTAATTGCTGATTTTTGTTGAGATTTCTAAAAATTTAGGTATCATATACGAAGTTCAGTTAATAAAACAAGGATTTTGTCCGTGTTTTTTGCGGCTGGTTTAGATAGAAAAGCCGCAGAAAACCGGGTGAAATTAAAAAATAGTAAGGGAAAAGTTATGCCAAGACGTATACTGCAAGGAACAGTAACAAGTACAGCAAACGACAAAACTGTTGTCGTAGAAGTGGAACGTCGTTTCCGTCATCCGCTGTATGGTAAGTTCGTTAAGCAGAACAAAAAGTACAAAGCGCACGATGAAAACAACGAATACAAGGTTGGTGAAATCGTCGCTATCGAAGAACATCGCCCAATTTCTAAGACTAAATCTTGGATTGTTAAGGGTCGCGTTGGTGTATCCAAAGACGAAGCGGTTGATGTTGAATAAGTAAACCTGATGGTTCTTTGAGGTCCCAACGGGATGGATTGGGGACAGTCGGAACCATATAACAAAGCGGCGGGGGATTGCCCCGTTCGCAGGACAAGGATGTAAAAAATGATTCAAAACGAAACAGTTATGACAGTGGCCGACAATTCTGGTGCGCGTAAAGCTATGTGCATCAAGGTTTTGGGTGGTTCACATCGTCGTTATGCAACAGTTGGTGATAAAATCGTTGTTGCAATCAAAGAAGCCATTCCACGTGGCAAGGTTCAAAAAGGTACTGTACAACGTGCAATTATCGTTCGTACAAAATTCCCAGTAAAACGTCCAGACGGTTCAATTATCCGTTTCGATGATAACGCGGTTGTTTTGATTAACAAAAACAATTTCGAACCAATTGGTACACGTATCTTTGGTCCGATTGCCCGTGAAGTTCGTCGCAAATATGACGTTCAGAAAATCGTGTCTTTGGCACCGGAAGTAATCTAATAACAGATGGAAGGTCACAAAATGAAAATTAAAAAGGGCGACGAAGTCGTAGTTATTTCGGGAAAATACAAGGGTGTTAAAGGCAAAGTTCTGGAAGCACGTCCAGTAGAGTCCCGCGTTGTAGTAGAAGGTGTCAATCGTCGTAAATGGCACATCAAACCAACACAAGAACAACCAGGTCACATCATTGACCGCGAAGCACCGATCCACGTTTCTAATGTTGCATTGGTTGATCCAAAAACTAAGAAAGCAACACGCGTTGGCTACAAGGTAGAAGGTGATAAAAAAGTTCGCGTTGCAAAAAAATCTGGCGCTGAAATATAAAACAATGGTTTCCGCTGTTACGGGAACGAAGAACATTAAGGAATAAAAAATGCAAAGCAGATTGCGTGAAATTTATGAAAAACAAATTGTGCCTGAATTGGTAAAAGAATTCGGCTATACGAATGCTTTGGCGGTTCCAAAACTGACCAAGATCGTATTGAATATGGGTGTTGGCGAAGCCGTATCTGATAAAAAGAAATTAGATGCAGCGGTTGCAGACTTGACCGCGATTGCCGCCCAGAAATCAGTTGTTACACGTGCAAAAAAATCAATTGCTACATATCGCTTGCGCGAAGGCCAGGCAATTGGTACCAAGGTGACATTACGTGGTAAACGTATGTATGATTTCTTGGACAAATTAATCACGGTTGCATTGCCACGTGTAAAAGACTTTCGTGGATTGTCAAAATCAAAATTCGATGGTCGTGGTAACTATGCATTCGGTATCAAAGAACATTTGATTTTCCCAGAAATTTCTGTTGACAAGATTGATGCTATTCGCGGTATGGATATCGTGATTGCAACAACTGCGAAAACAGACGATGAAGCACGTGCATTGCTGACTAAAATCGGCTTGCCATT
>JAZRIB010000010.1:0-87823 GCA_045645065.1 Candidatus Enterousia sp. | reverse complement strand
TTCATGTCAATCCCAGGGCGTAGATATTGCAGTTATCACAAATTCATACGATATGGAAATTGATAAACAGTGTGTTATTTACGAACGTTCATTGACAGATGCCAATGACCAGATGCGTTCAACGGTTCGCAATGCGCAATCTGTATTGCAAAAGGCGCGCTTAATGGTTGCCCAGCAAAAGAATTCATATGACCTGCGCGGATGTGTAAACGCATTGGATTCTTGTATGCAGGACGACTTTGTCTGTGGTACAGATTATGAAAACTGTCTGGACCCAACCGGTAAATATATCGTAGATGGCGAAGTTGTTGTCGGTTCAATGCCTGGGGCTGTTGTAAGCGATAGCTCTCCGACATCTGTTACAGCACGTAGCGTCGGTAGTTTATACAGCACATGGAATTATGCCAATGGTTCATGTGAGGCTACTGATACATCAAATGCATGGGTTAAACAGACTGAATCTGGTACAGAAGGTAATTTAGCAGATTATATCGAAGCGTGTATGATCAATGAAACAGATGCAGAAGATTTTACAACGTCAGAAACATTCGGATACAACCAAATGGTTCCATATCTGATGCGTAAAATTGGTCATAACTTGGATAACAAGAACAAGGGTATGTGTATATCTGTCTTGAATAAATGCCAGAAATATACATATGGTTCCGATGGAAAATATATCCCGAACAACGATGTTATTCGTGAATATATGAAACGAACATTGGTTGCCATCAAAACCGCCCAGGATGATGTTCTGTACAGTTATGCAGAAAACTGTATTGCAGATGTTAAATCATGTTTGAATCAGAATAATTATAATGCAACCTCTGGAAATGTGGCAACAGCAAACAACATTGCATTAAATGCATGTAATGCAGTTCTGACAACTTGTTACAGTGTGAATGGCAAGGTTTATGGAACCCCATCACCAACTAGTTTAAAAGAATTTGCAGACAGTATCATGGGTTGTCCAGAAGGAACAGAATGGACTGTTGATGAAGATGGTAATGGAGCGTGCACAGTGCAGGAAGAGGAACAATAAAATCCCCCAATCGGGGGATTTTTTTTGCCTGTGTCGTTGCGGGCGCACCCCCATAAATATGCCCAAGAATCATAAAAAAAACCGCCATTTGGCGGTTTTTTCATGTTTATTTATTCGCAACGCGACTTCTAAATTCTGTGCTGGGGCGGAATGTTACAACCTTTCGCGCGGTTATGACTGCTGGTTCGCCTGTTTTTGGGTTGCGTCCCATACGTGCATTCTTTTCCAATATTTTGAATGTACCAAATCCAGCGAACTTAACTTCTTCGCCATTAACCAATGCTTCACCGATTTCATCAAATATAACATCGACTAATTTGTATGCGTCACCCGATGTCAAACCAAATTTTTCACGCAGTTTATCTGCTAAATCACTTCTTGTTACTGTTGCCATTTTTCTTACACCCTTATTAAAGCCGCACCCCAGGTCAGACCACTGCCGAATGCGGGATATAAAATTAATTGTCCATGCTTTATTTTACCACTTTCAAAACCATATGCCAGTGCTAAAACACCAGATGCGCCACTGGTATTTGCATGTTTATCAACCGTGACCAAGATTTTGTTCAGTGGAAAATCCAAGCGCGCCGCACAACTTTCAATTATGCGCAGGTTTGCCTGGTGTGGAATAATCCAGTCTACATTATCCGCCGTTATTCCCGCGTGATCCATTATATATCGTGCCGCATGTGGCATCGACAGAACCGCGCGTTTATATGTTTCTGGGCCATTCATCTCTATCTTGTGATCGTTTGTGCCGTGTAATATATCATACCCCGCACCATCAGACATCACAACCGTATCGATAATGCCAGAATAACTGGACGAAGAATGTTCGAATATCAGTGCACCTGCGCCATCGCCGAACAAAACCGCTGTGTTACGGTTGTCCCAGTCGATAAAACGCGACATTTTTTCTGCACCGATAATCATTATACGCTGGTGAATACCTGCGGTAAAAAATGCCCGTGCAGCATGCAGTGCATATATATACCCTGTACACGCGCCACGTACATCAAACGCAGGTTGATTTTTTGTTGCACCCAAATTACCCAGAATTTGCACCCCCACAGATGGAAAATCCAGTTCTGGGGTTGTTGTTGCAACAATCAGCAAATCTATATCGTCGATGGTTAAATTAGCGTTACACAGCGCACGTTGTGCCGCCACTGTTGCCATGCTTACAACGGTTTCATTGTCGGCTGCGATATGTCGTTCACGAATACCGGTACGCGTAACAATCCATTCGTCGGTTGTATCCATAATGCGTTCAAAATCCGCATTTGTCATAACGCGTTCTGGTAAATATGCGCCATAGCCAATTAACCTGTTGCCCATCTGGATAAATCCTTGCCTTGTGTTTTTGCTAATGCATTATACAGATGGATATTCTGTCTTGCAATATTTAATTGTTGGGAATAGAATACAATCAGTCTTGTCCCCATAGTTCAATTGGATAGAACAAATTCCTCCTAAGAATTAGATACAGGTTCGATTCCTGTTGGGGATGCCAATTAATGCCGGAATTCTTGCGCGTAAGTATCGATTTTTCTGATTAATTTATTTTGTGTTTTTAACTGTTGATTTTTGCATGTAAAGAATACAATTTTTATACCAATGTCCATTTGCAGGTCTTATTTCCAGTCGGTTCACTGATTGTCCATATAACGACTTTTTGCGATTAAAGTTATATCGAAAACAGTCCCAATACAAGGTTGCTAGGGCCTGTTCTGTATCCCATAAATAGTGAAACACGATATATCCATTTTGTTTCAGATTAAATTCAGACAATGGTCGCAACAACAAATTGTAACAACGTACCAGTTTGTTATATGGGTCAATTACTTCGGTTTTGTATAAATAATCGTAAATATTAGACATCAATATAATATCATAACACTTTTTTGATAAATACGGTATTTGATGAATTTCTGTGTTAAAAAATGGTATCTTGTTCGGGATTATACGCGCTAGTTGATTGTATTTTTCTTTGTCTGCTAAATAAGATATGTTTTTTATGTCTATGTAATCATAATCGATAAACATTGAATTTATCGGGCTGTTCATCCTCTGTTTATAAAAAGATGGAACATAATTCTGTAATTTTGGTGAAAACGTATCAAAAATCGGTTGAATAATTTTTGAATTAAATAAATTTTTTGATTCAAAAAAGAAATCCATAAAATGTTCATATGGTAAATTTTTTATCATATGCGACTTTAATTCCATAACCAACCGTTGATTTGCATTAATATCAAAGGTTTCAACACTTTTTGCGCCAGCCAACAAACATTCAAACACGTGGTCGCCACTGGCCGCGACGGTCAAGACATCTTTACCCTGTAAATTAAATTTTTTTACATATCCTGCGACATTTTCATTTGTAAACACATAGCATGGCATGCTGTGTGTGCTGTTAAATGGATTGCAATCAGTATCAAAAACGTCTTTTATTTTTACCATGGTGTGGCGGATTTTATCATAATCCAGTGATTTGACAAGGTTTTTTTTGCTAATCGCATTTTGTAATTTACAGTTTCAAAAAAATTATTATAATCATCCATCAAAAAGGACCTCTGATGAAAAACAAAGCCGTCAAGATTGGAATTATCGCATCAATTGTACCGCATATATTTTGTTGCGGATTGCCAATTGTATTATCTGTTATTGGTTTGATTGCGCCTGAATCTGCGCATTTTCACTTAATTCCGCATGAATGGGAACCGTTGTTGTTTATTATTTCTGGGGCGATGCTAGTATTTTCTTGGTATTTGATTGCGCGTGATTGTCGTTGCAAATGTGAACATTGTGGTGGCGACAAATCGCACCGCACCCAGAAACTTATAATGTCTGTTATAACAGCCTTGTTTGTGTTAAGTATTTTGTTACATTTTGTTTCTGCGCATCACGGATAAACAAACACAGCGTCTGGGATTGACGCTGTTCAGTGTTTTATAAAGTTTCCACGGCGTTTGGATAAAGATATTTTTTAATCCAATTATACGCTTTGTAAAATCAACACATGTTCGTGCGTGATATACGGCAAAATTATATGACGCGCTTTTGTTTTCCAGATATAAAAAATCCCACCCATACGCGTGTAAAACTGTGATGTCGCGTAAACGCAAGACTATTTTTTTGATTTTACCTGGGGATATAAATTGATACATAATATATTTATCGTTGTGTGGCACGATTGGTGCAACGTGTTTATATTTTCGACATACGATATTTGGAATAATTTTTGATGTCTTGTTTGAAAAAGCAATAATAATCATAATGACAACCTTTGTATAATTTTATTCAATCCAACCACGTTCAGCAGCAGCGATTTGTAAAACATCCATTGCGCGTCGCCATTGGTCTGCCGCGCGATTTTCGCGCCAAATATATTGATGTGGCGCACGTCGTTTTTCACCAAATTCTTTCATGACTTGTAATTGTTCATCTGTTAATTTTCCACACAAATATAACTTGGTAATCATCGTTTCTATATCAAGCAATTCACATACACGCCGTGTTGCACGAATTCCATTATATGCAAACCCATTTCGTACAGATTTAGAATACAAAAACCAAAACCACAATTGTTCAGAGTTTTGAAATTTTTCAGCATTGTAAATAATATGTTGTTGTTCCATGTCTATTTCTCCTTTGTTTTTGTTGTTGTGTTGCTTGTTAAGATTTATATCCTAAAAAATCTATATTGATAAACATTACAACCGTTGGTTGATTGTTGAATCGGTTTTTCGATTCGTGTGGCGTATTTTGCATATGTGATACGAATCGAAAATATATGTGTTTGTCACTTGACAAATCTTTATCGTGATAAAAAAAATACGCCCAAAAATAGGGCGCAAACAAACACATATATAAACATTCATTTTATCTTTCCATCGTATTTATAATGATGTTATTCAAAAAAACAACCCCACCACATTTTGGTGGGGGTAATTTTTCTGACCTTTTTTACAGAATTGGTGGGAAACAATCGCCGCCTGTTTCAGGACAACAGTTAAATCCCATGTCACCCATATCTGTATATATTTCACCCGCACAGCAACCGTTACCATCTGGCAAAGAACCGTCTTCGCATGTTAATACGGTCTGTTCTGCCTCAACTGCAACTTCTTCTTTTTCCTCAAATGGATTTTCAATGTATCCTTCGTTATCGTATTTTAGCCCCAGCACCTGTTCATTATACGCTTGGTCGCCTTTGATACCGGTTATTCCTTGCTCCGTTTTAGATACGCTATAATTCTCCTGAAATTTTTTCTGTTGGCTTTGATATAGCGCGTCTTGCTTTGCCATGTTTATCGCCTTATATTGGGCGGATTGGCAATAGAACAAGACTGTTCTATAATCGTACCCATCACATTGGCCATTATTCTTGCATGCATCAACTACATCGCCTTCTTTTGTACACAAATGTCCTATTGCAAATGAACGTACCTGGCCAGTCCAAGAACCGTCATCATAATCTGGTGTCGCCTTATGTGCCCAACGTTGGCGTTTATCGTCGCCATATTCTGCCACCGCGCATTTCTTATCAGATGAACCCGGTGCACCACAGGTTACCATCAAATCAACCGGTGAATACACATTAATACGTGTGCCGGCGGCAATCGTAAATGGTGGGACGGTATTATCCATCATATCAACCAATAATTTTTGCGCCACCTGGTTCCAGGCGGTAATAATCTCGTTTTTTGCCAGTTCTGATGAACGCACCGTACCGCTTTGCACAACGGTATTGTTGTCCAAATCAATTTGGTTAACAAATGCATCTGTTACTGGTGCAATCAAATTCACCGCCGCCGGTACAATTGCGGTTAACATTGGCATAAAGAATTGTTCAATATAATCAGTACTGCCGTATCCGGGTACGCCAACTTTACCCTGTGAATCCGCAGAAAAAGGATCGTTGTCGCCGTCAAAATTAAATTCAACCCCATTCGGTAAAATAAATTGATACCATTTAATATTCATACGGCCAACGGATGTGTATGGACCTGGTAAATCGCCTGTTACATAGCCCAGCATCATCGTCCCTGTTGGAATAATCACGTTTCGTCCACTGTCTGAATATACATTGCGATCCACAGTTGCACGCACAGGCACCCCGTTTTTCAGTGCTTCTACATCTGCGCGAACGTCCGATACAATTGTTGCAGGAATTGGTTTGTACTGGCGCAACAAGAATTGACGATCATGAATTTTACTGGACACAACCATATCGCCCGATGATTCATATTCAACATCTGGCACCGGTGCATCACGCAGACCACCCATTTCTTCCATCCCATCTGCGCCCAAACGCCCCATGCCGCTGGTTGCGCGATTTTTTGTATCAACCAAAGATTCCTGTTTCACAGATTTTACAGGGTTCGACAGTTCTGGTAACGTGCCATTTGTTATTGTTGCATAACCGATATGGTCTGCGTCTGTACCGATTTTTTTTGAATTATTTTTCAAATCGACAATTATTCCATTAACAGGATTATATTTTCCTGTTGGTTTTTCACAGTTTTTATCCGAAAATGGATGAAAATAGTACGCGCCACCCTTTGGTTTAATCCAACCAATCTGACGTCCTGAATTATCATAGCCCGGAAACGCGAAATCAGAACATGCTTCTGATGGCGCAGAATAAGTGTTCGAAGAACGATTAACAACAGTGCCAAATGGTTTTGTTGTTGCGATTAAATCAACTTCTGGCTCGTATGCATCTTCCGTTTCTTCTTCCTCTTCTTCTTCTATATCTTTCTCAATCGGTTTTTCGACAATTTTTTCTATTACTTTTTCAATAACCACCGGTGCCGGTGTTTCAACAACCGGACTGACCGCGCCCAATACCATTGTGTATTTATATGTTTTTTTCATTTCGTCTGGTTCGTGCATTCCGCGCCAATCAATAAACAACGGTACACCACGCGCCGTCATTGCAGTTGTTGGCGCATAATCAATTGTTATCGTACACGCAAATCCAGAATTAATTTCGCCTGCATTCATACATCCTGTATTAACAGTCAAACCGTTAATGTTTTGATCGCGACGCACATCCAGTATTTTTGCCGGCCCCGACGCAGAAATTTTTATAATTTGGGTTTTTGATTGTCCAACCATAACATCTGCCCAATCCACAGAATCAGGCGTTACCTGTAAATCAATTGGCGCGGAATCTATTTCTTCTATTTTTTTATCAGATTTATTCCCTGTTAATAACAGTGTTAATAAAATCAGCACCACAACAAATGCCACCGCCAACAGTAACCATTGAACGCGTTTTGGTGTAGTATTTCGCCAATCTGAAAATGTTTTTTTTATTTTGTTCATCTGTTTTTCCACATCCGGTTAAGACGCTTATTGAATACGAACCACATTGCAACTGGCACCGCTGAACTTTAACAATTGATCGCACAACTTTTGCGCTGTATCAATGTCACTTAATGGCCCGATACGTAAACGATACAAACGTGCTGATGTTGATTCCGCCCCCAATTCTCCAACACCTTGTTCGTCAACCGCAAAGAATACTTTGTCTTTGTACGGTGTTAATAAGCCTGAGCCGTCATCACCACTGAACTTAGTCAGCAACCCTGTCCAATAATCGTTCAGTGCCTTTACCGATGGGTCTGCTTTTAATTCCACAGCAACACCAGTTTGGTTGCTTGTGATTAACGGGATGTTTGTTTGTGGCAAATATGAACCCGATGTATCGCGTTGCGTTGGTACCATCGTCATCGCGGTCGAAACACCTGTGTTGCCATCACCTGTAAATCCTGCGGGCATATAATATCCAGCACCTGTGGCTGCTGCAACAGAACCATTGCCAACATACATTGGTGTTGTTGTATAATTGCCAACATTCATATTCATTGCCGCCATATCCATGTTGTATGCGATATTATTCAGTGATTGGCTACTCATCATACTTTGGGCAACGTTTGCTTCTGCTAATGCCATAACAGACGCCGTGTCTGCGATTAAGAATGGTTTTTCACGTTTTTTGATACAAACAATTCGTTGTCCGCTGCGTAAAACCATATCACCAACGGCCTCTACAATCAGCAAACGTCCATCTTCGCCATCTGTACGGAAACCGACAGGGGATTCACCACCTTCGACTAATAACGATACAACCGGACGTTGTGTCATAGAAATAACCTTGTCACCGAAATCAATATATGTGAAAATGCGATCGCGCCATACGCGTTCTGGGGCAATGACATAGT
The DNA here is from genome assembly GCA_045645065.1 of Candidatus Enterousia sp. Classification (GTDB taxonomy): domain Bacteria; phylum Pseudomonadota; class Alphaproteobacteria; order Rs-D84; family Rs-D84; genus Enterousia. The sequence continues at coordinate 79,546 of JAZRIB010000010.1, read as the reverse complement.
CGTCTGGATTTGGAACAAAGATATCTAAATCAAAACGGAATTCAGACGGGTCGATTTTCATAGATTTAATCCAACCATAATCTTCACCATCAACACCGACTGTATTTGATGTCTTAGCCGGTTTGTTAAATATAGATTTCATACCTGCGCCAGATGTTGTTGCAACATTTGCCCCCGGCAGTGTTGCGTTACCATCTAAAATAACATCGACCTGGGAATATGTGATTTCACTGGAATTTGTTGGTTCTGCACGTAAATAGAATATGTATTTATTTCCAGATTGCCCATCAACAATCATATTTGTATCACCGCCCATTGTGCCATCTGCGGGTGTCAGGAATATAGTGTTTGTTCCTTTTTGGGCGTCGACCTGGAATAATCCACTGTCCCCCACGATAATATCTGCAATCTGTTCACCGTTTGGTAATGTTACCATTGTAACCATACCGTTACGCAACTTTAATGGCAGTGTACTGCCCTTTGACCAAGATAATTGTGCGTATCCTGGCTTAATACTTCCAGCGGTCATGTTTGCATTCGGATTATCCCATGCTGCTTGGTATGCAACAGCGGAATTGATGTTCATCAACCCCAGTATTGCGCCAACACACAACAGTGATACATTTAATTTTAACGTCTTTGCAAATATCATACCAAATCCCTTTCCGTCTTTCTTATTCTCTAAAATCTGTTCAGTGGGTCTGTTTTATCAGATTTATCCCCATCAACAGATTCAACAGTATAACTGATTACTTTTATTCCCAATGGGTTGTTCAGTCTATCTGTCCATTGTGTTGTTGCTTCCGCCTCAGAGCCCAGCTCTATTACGATTGTATAATCTTTTGCGGCCACCTGTCCATTACTATTTTCACAAAAATATCGGAATTTTACCGCATACATATCATTTCCGCGTGGGGTAATTGCCCCAGATTCAAATTCGACAGGACATTTCAGTTCGAATCCAGGCACTTCGTTCATCAGTGCGGTCCACATGCGTGTTTGTGCAAAATCGTTAAACACTTCATCGTTTGACCATGCGCGCACTGCTGCGGTTGGATCGTTTGTCCATTTTTGTCGCATTACATTAATATTTGCTGAAATTTCGTTTCGTGCCTTAATATACTCTTTGATGAATGCGCGTTTATACCGATCTATGTTTTCGCTTGTTGGTGTCATTTCGCGCAAGGTTACTTCCAGTTGATGGCTGGGTTGAGTCATTAAAAAGAACACCTGGGGGCGGTTTAATGGAAACATTTTGTATAACGTTATTCCCATAACAGCCAACACAACCACTGCGGTTGCAAACACAAACGTCAACAGTCTGGACACTAAAATTGGCGGTTCTACGCGGTTTTGCACTAAAATCTCCCCCTTTAATAAAAGGATTGTAGAAAAAAATAAGTCGTCTATGCAAGAAAAAATTGCAAATACAAAACAGTATTTTATTTTGTTGTCATAACAATGTGTAAATTTATCTTGCGCGGTGCATAGAAAAATAATATAATATTTCCGCTTGATTTTTTGTATCTGTGTGCTATTCTGTCCCAGACTGTGGGCGTGTATGCGGTACAAAAAGACGGTTTTTACAGTTTTTAGGGGCATAGTTCAACGGTAGAATATCGGTCTCCAAAACCGCGGATGAGGGTTCGATTCCTTCTGCCCCTGCCAAATTCCAAAACGCAACATAAGTGTGTTTTGGAATTCGGCAAAAGGTGGGCGGAAAATCGAACCCGAAGGAAATAGTGGTAAGCGAATGCGAACATTCCTTCTGCCCCTGCCACGAATATAGTCACAAGAAAAAATAAAAGTGGGCGTGTTTTATGAAGAAAATACTAGAATATATTAAATCTGTACGTCATGAATGGTTCAAGATTGTTTGGCCATCGCGTGATACGGTTGTTCGTGCGACGATTATGATTTTGGTGTTTTCGGCCATTGCGGCGCTGTTCTTCTTTGCGGTGGACAGTGTGCTGGGGGCGATTGTTAATTGGATTTTTTAAAACGGAATTAGCAAAGGAAGCATACGATGGAAGAAAAAATGCAATGGTTTGTTGTTAATGTTCATACAAGTTGTGAAGACAAGGTTGCGCGTGGTCTGCGCGAACAGATTGATAAGCGTCGTTTGAATGCGTATTTTGGCGAAATTATGGTGCCAACGCGCGAAGTTACGGAAATTAAGGGTGGTAAACGCGTAAAAACGGAAAAGAAATTCTTTCCGGGTTATATCGTTGTTCAAATGGTTATGAATAATGAAACGTTTACGTTGGTAAAACAGATTCCTCAGGTTGTTATGTTCTTGGGTGCGAAAAACAAACCAATCGCAGTTACAGAAGCCGAAGCGCACCGTCTGATGAAACAGGTAGAAGAAGGTTCTGTTGTAACCGAAGATGTTATGTACGAAGTAGGCCAGGAAGTTCATGTTATCGATGGTCCGTTTGCGGGCTTTAATGGTATTGCGTCCGAAGTTGACAATGTAAAACAGAAAATGACTGTAACGGTTCTGGTGTTTGGTCGTGAAACCAGCATGGAATTGGAATTCGAACAGGTCGAAAAAGTATAAGAAAGATTTTTGTGGTTTTCTGAAAAATATCATGTAAAATCACATCAAACCGTGGTAGATACGCCATATCGTACCACGACACAAACGAAAAAAAAACGGAGTGAAAAATGGCAAAGAAAGAAGTTAAGGGATTGGTCAAATTGGTCGTCCCTGCAAAACAGGCAAATCCTGCGCCTCCAATCGGTCCGGCGTTGGGTGCTGCTGGTGTTAACATCGCAGAATTCTGCAAACAGTTTAACGATAAAACATCTGATAAAGAACCGGGTATGCCGATTCCATGTATTATCACTGTTTACACAGATCGCAGTTTCGAATTCATTATGAAATTGCCACCTGTATCGTACTATATTAAAAAAGCATTGAAATTGAAAATCGGTTCTCATAAACCTGGTCGTGATTTTGTTGGTACAATTTCTAAGGCTCAGATTAAAGAAATTGCCGAAGCAAAAATGCCTGACTTGAATTGCTCTTCCATTGAATCCGCTATGAACATCGTTGCGGGTCAGTGCCGTTCTATGGGCGTAAAGGTAGAGGAGTAATATCATGAAACTGACAAAGAAACAGCAAACTTGGAAGAATTTGGACACAGAAAAAGTATATGCTTTGTCTGAAGCAATTGACGCCTTGCGTGAATACGCATCCAAAAAATTCGACGAAACACTGGAAATCGCTATCCGTTTGGGTATCGATGTGACTAAGGCTGACCAGAATATCCGTGGCATGTTGTCATTGCCAAACGGTACTGGCAAATCTGTTCGTGTTGCGGTATTTACAATTAATGCCCAAGACGAAGCGAAAAAAGCAGGTGCTGATGTTATCGGTGGCGAAGAATTGATTGACGCTGTTGCGGCGGGTAATATCAACTTCGACCGCGTTATTGCAACACCTGATATGATGCCAAAAATGTCAAAAATCGCACGTGTATTGGGGCCAAAAGGTTTGATGCCGAATCCAAAATTAGGTACGGTTACAAACAATGTTGCGGACGCTGTTAAAACAGCCAAAGCAGGTCAGATTGAATATCGTGCTGAAAAGAAAGGTATCATTCACGCTGGTATTGGTAAAATGTCATTTACGACCGACGCGTTGGTTGAAAATGCAAATGCTTTGATTGACCAGTTGAAAAAGGTTAAACCTGCATCCGCTAAGGGTCAGTATATCTTGGGTATTTCCGTTGCGACAACCCAGGGCCCAGGCTTAAAGGTAGATGCGAAATAATTGAAATGCGGCGTATGTGAAAACATGCGTCGCATAAACAGATTTCTGTCCAAGACTGATGGTGTGACGAAACCGTTGCTTAATTGCCATCATAGACAAAGAACAAATTCTTTGGGGCAGGAACCAAAGCCCCACCCGGGGCAACCCGGATGGAAAGTTAACAAAAACAGAAGCTTGAAGGAAATAAAGATGAAACGCGAAGAAAAATCAGATTTGATTTCAGCGTTACAGTCGTCCTTAAAAGAAGCGAACGGTGTTTTCGTAGTTGAAAACCACGGCTTGACTGTACAGGAATTCGAAGGTCTGCGTAATGAGTTGCGCCCATTGGTTTCTGTATTCAAAGTTGTTAAAAACCGTTTGATGAAATTGGCGTTAAAAGACACTGATTTCGAACCTGTATCCGATATGCTGAAACGCCCAACCGCAGTTGCTGTTGCGACAGATGGCTTGGCGGTTACCAAAGTATTGGCAAAATTTGCGGAATCACACCCAAATTTGACAATCGTCGGTGGTAAAATGGATGCGGACGTTATGGACTGTAACGGCGTATTAGAATTATCCAAGCTTCCTTCGCTGTTGGAAATCCGTGGTACAATTGCGCGTATTTTGGTCGAACCTGCATCGCGCTTGGCACGTGTATCCGCAGAGTATGGAAAAAAAGAACAATAAAGCAGAATATTATATTCTGACCTAAAAGAAAACTTAGGAGTAAAAAATGGCAGACATTCAGAAATTAGTTGAAGAATTGTCAAAATTGACCGTTTTGGAAGCAGTTGAATTGTCCAAAGCGTTAGAAGAAACATGGGGCGTAAGTGCTGCTGCTGCTGTTGCAGTTGCTGCTGGTCCTGTTGCAGCTGCTGCAGAAGAAAAGAGCGAATTTGATGTTGTATTGGCCGAAGTCGGTGCAAACAAATTGGCTGTTATCAAGGCTGTAAAAGACATCACTGGTTTAGGTTTGGGCGAAGCGAAAGCTTTGGTTGAATCTGCACCAAAGGCAGTTAAAGAAGGCGTAGCAAAAGATGAAGCTGAAAAAATGAAAGCTACAATCGAAGCCGCCGGTGCCAAAGTTGAATTGAAATAATTCAATATGTAACCGCAAGGTTCAAAAATCCGCCATATGAAAATATGGCAAAAACGCCGCCCGTGTGGGATGAAAATCTCATACGGGCACAAAGGCGTAAAAGACGAAAGTCTAAAGAACAAGACAAAAGCAGGGCAAAAAGGAGACTGTTAAATAAATTGTGGCAAGATAATTAAAGAAGAAACAAAAATTTTTATGCAGGATGTATGTCATACATTCAAATAAAAATTTGCAGTTAATTATTTAATTATCTGATATCTTTGATAAATTTTATTCACAATTTGTTTAAGAATTTTCTTTTTGCCCTGCTAACGTTTGCAAAACGCACAGAAAAAAGGACTAAAACCCATGGCAGTAATCCAGAAACTTAGAAAATCTTTTGGTAAAAGTTTTTTGCAAACTCCGCTTCCTGATTTAGTTGAAATTCAATACGATTCCTACAAAGACTTTTTGCAGGCTGACGTTGCGCCACAAAACCGTAAAAATGTTGGTTTACAGAACGTGTTCTCGTCAATGTTCCCAATCAAAGACTATGCCGGCATTGCCGACCTGGAATTTGTAGAATACACATTGGACAAGCCTGTTTACAATGTAAAAGAATGCATGCTGCGCAATATGACATATTCCAGCAAGCTGAAATTGAAGCTGAGATTGATTTTATGGGATGTCGCAGAAGATGGTAAAAAGACTCTGCGTGACATCAAGGAACAAGAAATATTTATGGGCGAAGTGCCGTTAATGACCGAACGCGGCAGCTTTATCGCATCGGGTGTTGAACGTGTTATCGTTTCCCAGATGCACCGTGCCCAGGGCGTTGTGTTTGCACCAACCAAAGAAGCCAAAGTTGCGGGTAATCCAATCACATACACAGCACGTATTATCCCAGAACATGGTTCTTGGATTGATTTCGAAGAATCTAAGGGTGTAATCTATGTACGTATCGACCGTCGTCGCAAGGTTCCTGCAACGGTTCTGTTGCGTTGCTTGCCGGCTGCCGAAGATGAAAAGAAATGGTTGGCTGAACCACGCAAAGCCACAATCCGCGGTATGTCCGATACAGAAATTTTGGGCACATTCTATAACCGCATTGGGTTGAAATTTGATGGCAAATTGTGGGTTGGCGATGTCGCATCATTCGAAGGTCTGGATAAATATCGCTTAAACTTTGACTTGATTAATCCAAAAGACAAAAAAGTCTTGGCGTCTAAGGGCGATCGTCTGAACGCGAAACGCTTGAAAAAGATTATGGATGCGTCCAAGACATTCGGTATTATGCCAGAATCCTTGGTTGGTGAATATCTGTTTGATCCAATCATGTCTGGTGACGAAGTTGTAATGCCATCCGGTACAGAAATCACCGAAGAAGTCCTGAATGATTTGGATAAAATGAACGTCAAAGAAATCAGCTTGATTTCAATTGATAACACAACAATCACGGCTCATATGCGCAATACGTTGTTGGCAGATAAAACAACAAACCGCGAAGAAGCCTTGATTGAAATCTATAACATTATCCGTCCAGGCGAACGTCCAACACTGGAAGCGGCAATTAATCTGTTTATGCGCCAGGGCTTTGAACCTGCGTACTATGATTTGTCTGCGGTTGGTCGTTTCAAGATGAACAAACGTTTGAAAATTGATTCTGGTAAAAAACCAGAAGATGAACGTTTATTGACTAAGGGCGACTTCTTGGCGGTATTGAAAACATTAACAAACATTATCGACCGCAAGGATACAGTTGATGATATTGATAACCTGTCAAATCGTCGTGTTCGCACAGTTGGCGAATTGTTGGAACAGAATTTCCGTACCGGTATGATTCGTATTGAACGTCTGGTTCGTGAAGCTTTGTCATCTCCAAACATTGCCAATATGCAACCACAAGACGTTATCAATGTAAAACCATTGATGTCATTGGTATCTGAATTCTTGGGTACATCACAATTGTCCCAGTTTATGGATGCATACAATCCATTGTCTGAACTGGAACACAAACGTTTGATTTCGGCATTGGGTCCTGGTGGTTTGAACCGTGATCGTGCAGGTATTGACGTTCGTGACGTTCACCCAACACACTATGGTCGTTTATGCCCAATTCACACCCCAGAAGGTGCGAATATTGGTCTGATTAACCACTTGTCAACATATGCACGTGTAAATCCATATGGCTTTATTGAAACACCATACTATGTTGTTGAAAACAGCCGTATCACAGACAAGATGGTATATCTGACTGCGGACGAAGAATTGGGACACAAAATTGCCCAGGGTAACACCCCAACAACCAAAGACGGTATTTTGGCTGATGACACGGTAACAGCCCGTGTTGATGGCGAATTTACCATGGTTCCAAAAGAAGAAATTGACTTAATCGACGTTGAACCACGCCAGGTGGTATCAATTGCAACCGGTTTGATTCCATTCGTTGAAAACGACGACGCGAACCGTGCGTTGATGGGTTCGAACATGCAGCGCCAGGGCGTTCCATTATTGCGCGTCCAGGCACCATTGGTCGGAACTGGTATCGAACGCGAAGTTGCACGTGATTCCCGCACAGGTAAGGTTGCAAAACGCAGTGGTGTTGTTGAATCTGTGGATGCAAACCGTATCGTGGTTAAATGTATGAACAGCCGCAACGTCGTAACTGGGGTTGATATTTATAACCTGGAAAAATTTGAACGCAGCAACAGTGAAACCCTGGTTCACCAAAAACCATTGGTCAAGGTTGGCGACCGCATCTCTGCGGGCGACATTATTGCCGACGGTTCATCAATGAACTATGGTGAATTGGCGCTGGGTCGCAACGTATTGGTGGCATTTATGCCATGGCGTGGTTATAACTACGAAGACTCTATTGTTATCTCGGAAAAGATTTCACGCGACGACGTATTTACATCTGTAAAAATCGTTGAAAAAGAATTCAAAGTCCGTGATACACAGTTGGGCCCAGAAAGTTTCACACGCGATATTCCAAACGTAAGCGAAGAAGCATTAAAGAATCTGGACGAATCCGGTATCATCTATGTTGGCGCACGCGTAAAACAGGGCGACATCTTGGTTGGTCGTGTTTCACCAAAATCTGAAACATTATTAACCCCAGAAGAAGCACTGTTGCGTAACATCTTTGGTGAAAAAGCTTTGAATGTAAAGGATACATCACTGCGCGTTGGTCCAAACGAAGAAGGTACAGTTATCGGTGTTAACGTTCTGACCCGTCACGGGGTAAAGAAAGACGAACGTACCCAGATGATTGAATTGCAGAAAATCGAAAAGATTAACAAAGACCGTGAAGAAGAAACGAATATCATCGAAAAAGGCTTTGCAGATCAAATCTTCCAGATTGCAGAAGGCATGGTTATCGAAGCGGGTACAGGCAGCTTGAAACCATTTATTGGTAAAAAATTGACCGCCGAAGTATTCGAAGGTATCCGTCCATCTGATGTGAAAAAACTGGTCGTTAAAAACAAAGAAGCGCAAGCCAAGATTGATGAACTGCGTGAACAGCACGTTCTGAAATTGAAACAGTTAAACGAAGAAGCCGATGCCGAAGTTGCAAAAGCAACCGAAAGCAATTCATTGAATGCGGGTGTCTTGAAAGAAGTCAAGGTTTACATCGCACACAAAATGAAATTGCAGCCGGGTGATAAAATGGCGGGTCGTCACGGGAACAAGGGTATTGTATCCAAAGTTGTTCCAGTCGAAGACATGCCACACTTGGCCGACGGTACACCGGTTGACATTGTTCTGAACCCATTGGGCGTACCATCACGTATGAACATTGGTCAGATTTTGGAAACCCACCTTGGTATGGCGGCGCGCACATTGGGTGCACAAATCGGTGCTGTTTTGGACGAAGTAAAGGCAAAACGTGCGGTTACAGACGATTTACGTACAATCATGGGCAAGGTCTATGGTGGCGAAGTTGCCGAAAAACTGGAAAAAATGACGGACACAGACGTTCGCGCCCAGGCTGCATTATTGCGTGACGGTGTTCCAATGGCGACACCAACATTTGACGGTGCAACCCCAGAAGACATTCGTTCAATGCTGAAATTGGCAGGATTACCGGAAACAGGTCAGTTTGACTTGTACGACGGTATGACGGGTGAAAAGTTTGCACGTCCTGTAACAGTTGGCGTTATGTACATGTTGAAACTGCATCACTTTGTTGATGAAAAGATTCACGCACGTTCAATTGGTAACTATTCATTGGTCACACAACAGCCATTGTCTGGTAAAGCCCACATGGGTGGCCAGCGTTTGGGTGAAATGGAAGTATGGGCACTGGAAGCACACGGTGCAGCCCACCTGTTGCGTGAAATGTTAACGGTTAAATCTGACGATATCACAGGCCGAAACAAGATGTATGAATCCATCATTTCCGGCAGCAATGATATCCAGACCGGAACCCCAGAAGCATTCAACGTATTCGTTCGCGAATTGCGTGGATTGGGTCTGGCAATGACACCAAAGAAAGTAGATTAGTTGTTAGCATTGGTGTGGGGAATTGTTCCCCACACCCTAACCACTAGCCACTAACAACTAAAAACTATTTTATAAGGAGCAAAATATAATGAGCAATATGTTGCAAAAGATATTTGGACAAATCGAAACCAAAGAACAGTTTGACGCGTTACGCATTACAATTGCGTCACCCGAAGAAATTCTGTCTTGGTCATTTGGCGAAGTTAAGAAGCCTGAAACAATTAACTATCATTCGCTGAAACCAGAAGCAGAAGGTCTGTTCTGCCAGCAGATTTTTGGTCCGGTCAAAGATTATGAATGTGCATGCGGTAAATATAAACGCATTAAATATCGTGGTGTTGTTTGCGAACGTTGCGGGGTCGAAGTTGGCCCATCTGCTGTTCGTCGTGAACGTATGGGGCACATTAAATTAGCGATGCCTGTTGCGCACACATGGTTCCTGCGCGAAGGTAAAATTGCGACTTTGTTAAACAATCTGCCACAAAAGAAATTAGAACAGGTTATTTCATACGATGCATACATTGTTATTGAACCAGGCTTAACAAACCTGAAATTGTACGATGTAATCAGCGAAGATGAATACCAGGCGGCTGTTGAAGAATTTGGTGCAGACGCATTCCGCGTTGGTATCGGTGCCGAAGGGGTACGCGCGATTATCGAAAACCTGGATATGGGCGATGAACGCACACGCCTGCGTGCAGAATTGACGGATACAAAATCTGAAACAAAACGCAAAGCTATTATTAAACAGTTAAAATTGGTCGAAGCGTTCTTGGATTCTAAAACGAACCCAGCATGGATGATGCCGGATATTATCCCGGTTATCCCACCAGATATGCGTCCATTGGTAACATTGGATGCGGGGCATGTTGCGGCATCTGACCTGAATGATTTGTATCGTCGTGTTATTACCCGTAACAATCGTTTGAAACGTTTTATGGAAATGCACGCCCCAGACATCATCATTCGCAACGAAAAACGTATGTTACAAGAAGCGGTTGATTCATTGTTTGATAACGGCCACAAGGCACGTCCAATGGTTTCCCAGAACCGTCGTCCATTGAAATCATTGTCTGATTCATTGCGCGGTAAATCTGGTCGTTTCCGTATGAACATGTTGGGTAAACGTGTTGACTATTCTGGTCGTTCGGTTATCGTATCTGGTCCATCATTAAAATTGCACCAGGTTGGACTTCCAAAAACAATGGCGTTGGAATTGTTTAAGCCATTTGTTTTTGCACGTCTGTTGGCTGGTGATTATGCAAACACATTGAAAACAGCCCGCAAGATGGTTGAAAACGGTGAAGATGTTGTATGGGAAATCCTGGAAAAGGTTATCTATGAACATCCTGTATTGTTAAACCGTGCACCAACATTGCACCGTTTGTCGCTGCTGGCATTTGAACCAGTATTGATTGAGGGCAAGGCAATCCGTCTGCACCCATTGGTATGTAAGGGCTTTAATGCTGACTTTGACGGTGACCAGATGTCTGTTCACGTTCCAATTTCGTTGGAAGCACAATTGGAAGCACGCACATTAATGTTGTCTTCGAACAACGTTTTGTCGCCTGCGAACGGTGAACCAATGATTGTTCCATCCCAGGACATGGTTTTGGGTGTTTACTATATTTCATTGATTAACGGTGAACACGACGATAAATCGCCACGTTTTGCAAATATGGACGAAGTGAAATTGGCATTGGAAAACAAGTCTATTACACTGCACACACCAATTGTTGCACGTATTAATGGCAAAACATATAAAACAACAGCGGGTCGTATGATTTTGGGCGAATTATTGCCAAAGTCTGACAAGATGCCATTTGATTTGGTGAACAAAGTTATGCCAGTTAAAGAAATCAAGGCCTTGTTGGCAACAACATATGAACGTTGTGGCGACAAAGAAACAATTCTGTTGGCTGACGCGTTAAAGAATACCGGTTTTGAACAGGCTGCCCGCAGTGGTATTTCCATTGGTTATGACGACATCGTTATTCCAGCAGAAAAGAAAGATATCATTGCTCAATCTGAAAAGGCCGCTGAGGAAATCGAAGAACAATATCAGAACGGTTTGTTGTCTGGTGGTGAACGCTATAACAAACTGGTTGATATGTGGAATAAAACAACCGATAAACTGGGTGATATGGCGTATGCTGCGCTGGGTAAAACAACCGGTGACAATTGGAATTCTGTATATATGATGGCGTTATCTGGTGCGCGTGGTTCCAAACGTCAGATTCAGCAGTTGGCAGGTATGCGTGGTATGATGCAGAAGCCAGACGGTTCTATTATCGAAGTTCCAATTATTTCGAACTTTAAAGAAGGTCTGACTATGTCTGAATACTTTACATCCACCCACGGTGCGCGTAAAGGTATGTCGGACACGGCTTTGAAAACGGCTGACGCGGGTTACTTGACACGTCGTTTGGTTGAATTGGCCCAGAATACAGTTATTACTGAACACGATTGCGGTACAACTGAATTCATCACCGCCAAGCCTGTTTACCAGGGTTCAACATTGTCTGTTCCATTGGGCGACGTAGTATTGGGTCGCACCACGGCACATGACATCGTTCATCCATTGACCAAAGAAGTCATTGTTCCAGCCGGCGAATTGATTACCAAAGCAGCGGCTAAGGCAATTAATGAATCCGGTTTGCCATCTGTTGACGTTCGCAGTGTTCTGACATGTTGCAGTGACGGTCTGTGTGCAAAATGTTATGGTATGGACTTGTCACGTAATGCATTGGTACACGTCGGCGAAGCAGTTGGTGTTATCGCAGGTCAATCCATTGGTGAACCAGGTACCCAGTTGACATTGCGTACCTTCCACATTGGTGGTATTGCGGCCGGTGGCACAGACAGCCACTTTATCGAAGTTCCTGTTGCAGGTCGTATCAAACTGTCTGGCGTTAACACGATTAAGAACAGTGCAGGCCGTGTCGTTGTATTGTCACGCAATGGTAAAATCGCCATTGTTGATGACGAAGGCAAAGAATTGTTCAGCTGTGCATTACCATATGCGTCTATGTTGATTGTTAACGACGGTGACACTGTTGAAAAAGGCGTTAAGGTTGCAGAATGGGATCCATATTCCAACACAATCATCGCCGAAGCAGATGGTACAGTAAGCTATAATGACCTGGTTGAAAACGTATCGTTCCAAGAAGAAGTTGATTCTATGACTGGTATCGTTTCACGCAAGGTTATTAACTGGAAAACAAACACCAAGAAAGCATTGAAACCAGCGGTTACATTGGTTGATGCCAAGGGTAATGTTATCAATCTGGGGGGTAAAAAGGTTGCAGAATATCTGTTGCCAATCTATTCTATCTTGAACGTTGCAAATGGTGACACTGTTCACGCGGGTGATATCATCGCACGTATCCCAGTTCAGACAAAGCGTACAGGCGACATTACTGGTGGTTTGCCACGCGTTAATGAATTACTGGAAGTACGTCGTCCAACAAACCCAGCGTTATTGGCTGAAATCGACGGTACAATTGATTTAGAAGATGCAAAATCAAAAATCATCATCCGTATCGAACCAGACGATGGCAGCGCACCTGTTGAATACGCAGTTCCAAAGGGGACAAACCTGTTGGTACGCAGTGGTGACGTTGTAAAGAAAGCGGATAAATTGGTTGACGGTGACCCTGTTCCACAAGACATCTTGCGTATCTTGGGCCAGAAAGCCTTGGCAACATTTATGGTTGACCAGATTCAGCAGGTTTATCGTCTTCAGGGTGTGACGATTAATGACAAACACATCGAAATTCTGATACGTGAAATGACACGCCGTGTTGAAATCACGAACCCAGGTGATACTGGATTCTTGATGGGCCAGGTTGTAGACCGTGTTGATTTCGAAGAAGAAAATGCCCGTGTTGCCCGTGATGGTGGCCGTGTCGCCGAAGCGTCCCAGGTATTGGTTGGTTTGACACGCGCGTCCCTGACATCACGTTCGTTCATTTCGAACGCATCGTTCCAACAGACGACCAAGGTTCTGGTTGACGCCGCGATTTCTGGTTCAACCGACAAATTGGTTGGTATCAACGAAAACTTAATTGTTGGTCGTTTGATTCCAATTGGGACGGGTGCATATGTCCGTCGCGTACGCGAAATTGCCAAAGAAGAAGAAAAGGCGGAACGTCTTGCACGCGAAGGCAACACCCAGCAGCAGCTGTTGGATATTTAGTAAAGGCTATTGTGTAAGTGGTTAGCAAAACACTAATCACTAACCACTTGCACTAACCACTAATGTAAACTTTTGCTTGCAAAATGGGATTATTTGAATAAAATAAGCAATCGTAAAATATAAAAGGATAATAAAATGGCAACGCCAAAAAGTAAAACAAGTAAAGCACGCAGCGCCCAGCGTCGTTCACATGATGCATTGTCTGTAATGCCATGTGGTGTATGCAAGGTTTGCGGTGAAAAGAAACGTCCACATCACGTTTGTGCGGCCTGTGGTGCGAAATAATTTAACCTAAATTTTAGGGCAGATATGACCACGGGCACATCGTGGTTATTCTGCCGTTTTTTAATATACTATGTCAGAACAAAAGAATATTATAGCGGTTGATGCGATGAGTGGTGACAAAGGCCCGTCTGCGGTCTTGGGTGGCATTAACCAATTTTTATATCAAAATGGCGAGGATAAGGTTCAATTCCGTTTATTCGGTGACGAAAAGCGTCTGCGCCGTATGTTGACTAAATATCCACGTGTTGGCCGTAATGTAGAGGTTGTACACGCCCCAGACGTTATCAAAGGCACGGATAAAATTATGGATATTATCCGTCACGCCCAGGATACGTCAATGTACATGGCGATTAAGGATGTACGTGAAGGAAACGCCGCCGCCGTCGTCAGTGCGGGTAATACCGGTGTTTTAATGTCTCTGTCAAAATTGGCATTGAAAACCGTTGATGGTATTGCGCGTCCGGCTATTACAACAATGTTGCCATCGGGTGCGGGGGATCAACGTGTGGTTGTGCTGGATTTAGGTGCGAATGTTCAATGTGATGAAGCCATCCTGTTTGATTTTGCAGTTCTGGGCAGTGTTTATGCCGAAGTTATCGGTAAAATGCCAAAGCCAAAATTGGGTGTGTTGAACATCGGGTCCGAAGAAACCAAGGGTAATGAAACCCTGGTTCATTTGAATCACGTTTTGACAGAACACAAAGATGAATTGCCGTATGAATATCTGGGCTTTGTAGAGGCGAACGATATCAGCGCAGGCAAGGTTCAGGTTGTTGTCACCGACGGCTTTACAGGCAATATCGTATTAAAAACAGTCGAAGGTACCGCCAAATTGATAAAGCGTGTTATCGTTGAAAATTTCAAGAAATCAATCTTGGCAATGATGGGTGCGTTTTTCTTGGTTCATGTGTTTAAGCGTTTGAAACATAAAATCGACCCGCGTTCATATGCGGGTGCGGTGTTCCTGGGGCTAAAGGGGTTTGCGGTAAAAACGCATGGTAACAGTGATGCATTGGCATTTGCGAATTCGTTAAAGTATGCGTCTGACCTGATTCACGCGAATTTGAACGGTCTGATTGCGGAACGCGCAAAATCGGTTGAATCAATCCGTGAACAATTAAAGAAAGAACAATAATAAAAAATCCCGCTAATGCGGGTTTTTTTATAACGAAATTTTAAGGTTTGGGCGGGTTGTGCGCAGGTTGTTTAATGCTTTTTCCTGAACTGCACGAAATGCGTCAGGGTTCCAGATTTGAAAACTGTTCCCACGGCCAACAAACACGGCGCGGTCTGTAATGCCGGCATGCTTTAACAAATCCGCTGGGATAACAATGCGACCTGTTACGTCAAATGTTAATTGGCGGGCATCTGCAAACAGCATTGCAGATAAATCGTCCAGTGCGCCATCAAAAACGCCCATCTGGTCGGTGGCGGCTGCCATTTGTTCCATACGGGACATTGCGAACCCTTCTATGCAATTATTGGTAAAAGACCGAAATAATACAACGCCCTGAAATTTTTCATTTGCGACCGAAGCGCGGAAAGATGCCGGTACCGAAATGCGTCCCTTAGTATCCAAACGATTTTCATAAGATGAGAGAAATAATGCCATTCCTTATTCTTGTGTTATTCGCGGGGCGCGCCCCGATGTTATCTTTCCGTCTTCGTAATTGGAATGTAGCACGGGCGTTTATGGTTGTCAATGACAAAATATAATTATTTTGTGGGATTTTATGGTTTTTACAACAAAAAATAAAAAAATTAAAATAAAATGAAAATAAATACATTTTGTGCTTGACCTGCGATTCGTTTTTGTTCTAAGATATTTGTATAGACAAGGGAAAAAGAAATAAAAAGCCCAGAAAACTGCATAACTGCGGAATTCTGCCAAAAAACAAAACAAAGGAAAAAATAAAGTTCGAATTTTGTAAATACTACTGTAAATACACAATTTGAATAAGATTTTGACCGAAACGCATCCCATGGAAGGAGGGGAACGCACATGACAAAAAATATCAAAGAAATTATGATTGCCTTGAACCAAGTTTTAACAACAACAGTTTGGGTAAACGAAGATCGTCAAATTGTATCATTGGCAGACGAATTGAAAATTGGCAAAAATAACGCCCCACGTTCTATCGAAGATTTGGCACGTACATCACTGGTTGGTGCATATGTGTCACTGCAAATTCGCACAGACAACTTTGATGTTGCAGCCGAAAGCATGGAAACACGTGATTTGGCATTGCGCGTCAAAGAAATGGTCTTTGCCGAAGCGAAAAAGATTATGGATGCATCGACTACGTCCGATAATGCACACGTTGCAATGGCGGCATAATTCCTGCGCGTGATATGCGCGCTTTCTGGGCAAATTATGTGTCGTTCATCCAAGTACAGTTTCCGTTTATCGGAAGGATGGGAGCCACCGTCGTACAAGTAATTGTGCGGCGGTGATTTTATTTTATATGTCGAAAAAAATCCCCGCCGTTTGGCGGGTATTTATGTTACTTTTGTCGTTTTATTATATACATTTGGATAATTCCAAATATGTTCGATACTGTCCAATACAGTACTAATCCCGCTGGCATCCATGCAAACATTATTGTAAACAATATTGGCATCCAACGCATCATACGTTGGGTTTGGGCGGCGACGTTATTTTTGTCGGCATTTTTTGACTGTGGTGCGCTTTGCAGATATTGTTGCAACCACATTGTTGCCCCCATCAGTATTGGTAATACGAAATACGGATCCATTGCCGCCAAATCTGAAATCCACAAGAAATTTGCGCTACGCATTTGAACAGATATCAACAACGCTTTATACAACGCAAAGAATATTGGGATTTGAATCAGCATTGGCAGACATCCAGACATCGGAGATGTCTTGTGGGATTGATATATTTTCATCATTTCCATTTGCAGACGCATTTTATCATTTGCGTATAACTTTTGAATACGCTGTAATTCTGGCTGCATTTTCTGCATTGCAATCATAGATGTGTATGATTTACGTGTTAATGGCCACATCAGCATACGTAAAATAAGTGTCATTAAAATAATCGCCACACCATAATTCATCACCAGTGCGTTCAGCGTATTTATAATCCATAACATTGGGCGGGCCAAGAATCCAAACCAACCATAATCGATTGTGTTATCAATACCCACAATGTATTTATTTGCAGCATCTAATGCGTCTGGTTCCAGTGGACCTGCGTACAAATGATATGAAATATCAGATGTTGTGCCTGCTGCAATTGTAACGGCGTTCGATACAACATCTGCGCCATAATCAGTACCTGATTTTTTGAACGTCATCGTTTGGTCAAGATTCCCCAGTGCCAATACTGTTTCCCAATATTGGTCTGCAAAACCGACAAAGCCGCTTGTTGTTGTGTATGCGTATGAACGTTTGTCCATTTTGCGCCAATCAATGCGTTCCATATCGTTATTTTCGTATGCGATTGCACCGGTTGATACCCCCGCAGAACCTTTTGCATCATTTGCACGCACAATACGACCGTACTGCGCCACAGATATATCTTGTTTAGAATTGTTTTTAATCGTGTCGTTAATGATAATGACGTAATTATCAGATGTAATTGTACGTGTAAATTCTATGCCATCAGAATTACGCCATGTAAATGCACCGTCTTTGTTTTTCCATATTGTTGTTGCGGTTGGTGCTGTTGTTCCATTTGTCACCAAACCAAATTCTGCATATGCGTTATCTGCCCCCAACAGTGTAACAGGTGTTTTATCTGATGCGGTAACATTAAATTTCTTTAATGCAATGTCTGATATGCGTAATCCCTGGATTGTTGCGGAAATATCTTCATTTTCAACAATTGATGTTGGTACACTTGATAAATCAACCGTTGCTGATTTTTCTGGTTGAACATTTGTTGTTTGTGGTGTCATCCATGAACCCAACAACCACCAAATTGCAACAAAGATTAAAAACCACCATAAAAATCCACCAAATGGTGATTTTTTAGTATTTGCATTTTTGTCTGCATTCCACTGGGCAAACCCAGAATTTTTATCCATATATTGAACCATAATTATTTACACCCTTTGTTACAATTTTCCAGACACTTTTTGCGTGCGATATACCATCCCATGATATATAAGCCCACACCAACAACAATACATACATCTGCGACATTAAATGCTGGCCAACGATATGCGCCAATATGAAAGTCCAAAAAATCAACCACTGCACCAAATCTTATTCTATCCAGTAAATTTCCAATTGCCCCGCCTGCAACCAATGCCAGTGGTACAATTTCAAATCTTTGGGCGCGTTTAATCAGGTAATATAAAATAAGCGCGATAATCATTCCTGTCATAATTATTAACGCAATTGGTGCGAATTCGCCCAACGAATTAAACAGTGAAAACGCAGTTCCAAAATTCCATGTAAAAACGATGTTAAAGAAATTTGTTACATGTGCCATCAAGTATGGATGTGGCACCAAATCCCATGCCGCCCCCATTAATGGGATTCCACCAGTAATAAGATATAACAATATCCCTTTGCTTATCGCGTCCAGTACAACGATACCCAATATAATTGATAAAATTGTAATAATCTTTTTCATGATACTTTCCTGTTTCACTGAAATATAGCAATCATAGCATATAATTGCAAACAAAATGTCCCTTTCCAGGGACTTTTTTTCAAGGATTTTATTACTGTTGTGTGTCCAATATTTTCACAGACACATCTGAATAATTATCAGAACGCATCTCTGTCAGCATTTTTTTGATACGCGTATCAGATGCCCCCAGATAATTTAATACACAGCGTCCCAAAAAGAAAGACGATTCAATTGTTTCTGGTGTTGCAGAAAATACACCGTCTTTTAACAAAACGCGTGAATCTGCCAAATTTCGTGCGCGTGCAAAAATCTTGATTCGTGGTGCCACAGATTTTATTGCACCAACTGATTTACGTGCAGTTCCAGCGTTGTCCAGTGCAACAACAACAGCACGTATTTTCCGTGGATGTAAACCAAAATCACGTAAAACTTGTTCGTTGGTTGCATCGCCATAGACAACATTTTGACCGCGTTCGCGCGCAATCATAATTGTACTGACGTCCATGTCGATTGCAATGTATGGAATGTTTTGTTTTTCAAGTGTTTGTGCAACAATTTGTCCGACGCGCCCAAAACCGCAAATCATCACCTGTGGTGGTGTTTTAGATATCTTGTCATCTGATATACGCGAAAAATGATGTCCAGTGATTTTGCCTGTGCGACGCAAATAATCGTATCCCATCAACAACAAAGGTGTAATCATAATAGATAACACAATTATAGCAGACAAAATTTCTTGGTGTGCGGCTGGAATTGCGTGAATTTCAGCGGTTTTTAGTGTTTGTAACATTAACAAACCAAATTCACCACCGTTTGCCAGTAACAAAGCAATCATTGTTGCGTTTGGAATATCTACGTTGCGCACACGTGCCACCATGAATATGGCTGCAAATTTTAATGCGACTAAACCGATTACCCCACCCAATATAATGTACCAGTTTTCCCACAGTATATTCAGATTAAACCCCAGCCCCAGCACAATAAAGAACAACCCTAAAAACATTGTTGCATATGGTCTGATTTGTGCATCTATTTGATGATGGTATATTGTTTCAGACATTAACATACCCGCCATGAAAGCCCCCAATCCTGCGGGCAATCCTAATAAATCCAGCAGCACAGCCCATATCACAATGTTCAACATTACTGCCAACAAGAATGTTTCATTTGATTTAAGTCTGGCAACTAAATTTAACAACGGGTTCAGTACAAAACGTCCAATAACAACAACACCGACCACCAATGCAACAGATATAACTGTAATGTCAATTGCACTTGCCCCTAAATCAAAACTTTTACCTGCAAATACTGGTAACATAGCCAACAGTGGAATCGATAACAAATCCTGGAATAATAATATAGAAAAAGTCTGTCGTCCCATAAATGTGTTTAATTGATTTCGTGACACTAACAAATCCATCGCAGATGATGTGCTGGACATAGCCAACATCAATGAAACCATTACGCACCCCATCACAGACCAAACTGTCATACCGAACAACAGTGGGAAAAGCATTGTTGCGACCATTAAAACCTGGGCGGCACCAAAACTAAAAATTGTGCGACGCAAATTCATCAGTCTGCGCAGGTTGATTTCCAGCCCCAACGTAAACCACAAAAACATAATCCCAATATCGCCTAAAAATTGCCATGTTTCATTCAGTTCAAACAAATTCAGCATATATGGCCCAGACAAAATGCCGGTAAACAAGAATGCAACCAATGCACCAATATGCAAACGACGCAACGCGTATACTAACACAAACAAAACAGCCAAAAATATTAAAACAGAAATCGGCATAACTTTTTCCTCTCTCCCCACATACTTATATTTATACTATAACAAATCTATCGCTATCAAGGCAAATGTTTCTGGTGCGATTGTTTCTGCGCGTTCTGTACCATCTAATCCATATTTTTTCCAATCAACATTTGGCATAATTGCGCGTACCATTTTACGTCGCTGACCAAACAGTCTTGCTGTTAATTGTTCTATTTTTTTCAAATCACGCAGTTTTGAAATTTTTTCAGGGTTCGGGACAATCTGTACAACTGCACTTTGTACCTTTGGTCGGGGAACGAATGCTGTATTTGGAACATCAAATAAAATTCGTGCATCTGCAACCAAAGACGTCAATACCGCCAATCGTCCATAGTGTTCATGTCCTGGATGTGCAGTAATTCGCATAGCGACTTCTTTTTGGAACATCAGTGTCAATGATTTTATCTTTTCGCCTGCTGCTATTTTATGCAACCATCCAATTAACAGTTCTGTACCAACATTATACGGCAGATTAGAACATATTGCATATTCATCAACCCCCAGATTTGAAAAATTTACGCGCAACGCATCATCAAAGATTACATTCAATCGTCCTGCGGCCGCGTCAATAATTTTTGATAATATTGGTTCTGTTGTTTTGTCTTTTTCGATTGCGATAACACGTTGCGCGCCCGCCATCAGTAATGCGCGTGTTAATCCTGCAGGGCCTGGGCCGACTTCGATAACAGTTGTTTTTTCAATGTCTGGTACACTGCGTGCAATTCGACCTGTTAAATTCAAATCAAACAAAAAATTTTGCCCAAACTGTTTTTTTGGTTCTAATCCTGATGCGCGCATCATTTCCGACACCGGTGGTAAATTTGCAACATTGTCAATCATAGTGATTTTCGCCCCCCAAATGCCAACGTTAATGTGCCGTCATCAATATAGTCTAAATCTCCGCCCAATGGTACCCCAGATGCAAGTTCAGAAAAAGTAACGTTTTCTGCATTGCCTATTACAGACATAATATAGTGTTGTGTGGTCTTTCCTTCAACTGTATTGGGTAACGCAAAAATGATTTCGTTGATGTTTTCATCTTTAATGCGTTCATGTAAATTTTTGATATTCAAATCAGACGGTAAAATACCACCCGCCCCCGACAACAATCCCCCAATAATATGATAACGTCCATGAAATACCGATGATTTTTCCAGTGTCCAAACATCGGCCAAATCGCGTACGATACACAGTTGACCGTTTTGACGCGCGTTATCGCGACAAAATTCACAGGCATTGCCACGATCTGTTAAAACGCCACAACATGCGCATTGTGCGATGTTTTCAGACGCATCTATCAACGCAGACGCCAACGTTGCGGCACGACCAGTTTTATCTTGCAGCAAAGACAAAACAATACGTTGCCCACCGCGCGAACCAACGCGTGGTAATTTTGCAAATAACTTAATCAACTTTTCTATTTTTGGATTCATAATATGTATACAATACTAGTGAAAAACATAACTGTCAATACCATTAGCTGTGGCTGATGCTTTCAGTTTTTGTGCGGCCCCTTCGGTTAAACCGTTCACACGTACCCGATACATTCCGTTTGGTGCGCTTTCAATCGTTGCATTTGCGTTCAGACGTGATTTGACATTTGCGACCTGTGATTCTGCGGCATCACGTGATGAAAACGCCCCGAATTGAACACCGGTCCCACCAATGGTTGTCTTTGTTGCGTGTGTGGTTGGTTTTGCTGCGCGATATTCCGGCACAGCGGCAGCAGTGGCCGCATTGTATGCAGCGTTAAATGTAGACGCAGATGCTGTTGTATCATTTGGTGCTGAATATGTACGCACTGGCGTTGTTGCCACCACAGATTCTGGTGACACACCCATTAAACCAAATCCTTTGTTTAACATCTGTGCTGCGACATTTGCGCGCACGTCTTTGTTTTCAGCCCCCAATACCACAGACATTAAATGTGCGTCCCCACGATGTGCAGTTGCTACCAGTGAATACTTAGATTTTTTTGTATATCCAGTTTTCATACCGTCACAACCATTAAACGAACCCAACAGGCGATTTCCATTTGTGTATGTTTTACCGTTATATGTCCATGATTTTATTCCAAAATATTTCCAATATTGTGGGAAATGTTTATAAACCGCCATGGAAAGCAACGCAATATCACGTGCCGTTGACATATGATCATCATTTGGTAATCCTGATGAATTTTCAAAATTAGTCCGCGTCAGTCCAATTTCACGCGCAACACGTGTCATTAAATCTGCAAAAGATTCTTCTTGGCCACCCTTCAAATTTTCAGCCAACACACGCGCAACATCATTTGCGCTGTGCACAGCAACTGCTTTTATTGCATCTTCGACCCGAATTTTAGAACCCGCCGGAAGCCCCAATTTAACAGGTTCTGCGTTTGCTGCCGCTGTGGATACGATTAAATAATCATCCAGGTTTAACCGACCATGTTCCAATGCATCAAATGTCAAATACAGTGTCATTATTTTGGTCAAAGAAGCAGGGTAGTTTAATTCATTAGCGTTTTCTTGGTATAAAACCCGACCTGTATTCATATCCGCAACCAGTGCCGCGCGATATTGCGCCGCATACCCAGGTGTTCCTAATAATAAACCAACCAAGATTATGAAATGCATTCTCATCAAGATGCAGTTTAGTAAATTTTTGCGCGCGCGGTCAATAATTAAAATCTATTGTGTTGCGTATGCTTGTGCCAATAACGATTTTGTGAAAATTTCTTTATGCGACCATTGTCATAAATTATAAATGCCCCCTTTAATATTTTATGTTCACATTTTGGCGCATTGATATTCAAATAAGACACAATATAATCAACATTATCATCCGCGCACCATGTGTCAAAGTTTTTTAATAACGGTATAAAACGTTGTGTGTACACTATGTTAATTTTATTTGATTGAAATTCACATACCCCGCGCGAACACCGATGCTTGTGACGCGGTGCTTCAATTGAATTGCCAGAAATCTGTAAGAATGTATCAAAAGCGAAATAGTGATTTGCAGCACTTTTCATATTAAAATTTAATTTTCCATCTGGGCGACGAAACGCAACCAATTCATTGTCGTGTGTTGACATAAACCACGGGCGACTTTGCAAAAGATTTGTTGTGATTCCCAGACCAATAAAAGTTGCACCAATAATTATGTTTTCTTTGAATTTTCCTGCACGAATAAATATTATACTCGCCAGCCCCAGTATAAACAACACCATTGCTATATTTGAAATATGTGGCATTGTAATAGTGGCTAATGGTAAATTTGCAATATGCTCTGCAATCCCCAACGTCCAATCATAAATCTCGTGTGCCAGATTTGTTGCCATACCAAAACCACACGCACCAATCATAACCAGTGGCATAATTGCAAATGAAAATATCGGTAATAAAATCAAGTTCCCAATTACACCATAGATTGGTATGCTATAAAAATGTGCGATAACAAATGGTGCAGTAAATATTGTTGCGATAATAGATGTCATAATTGTCGCATAAATCGCACGCAAAATTTTCTGGAAACGTGTTCGTTTGATGTGTTTTATATCTCCCCAAAACCAAATCAAACCAAAAACCGCTGCGAACGATAATTGGAAACCTGGCTGCATAACATAGTGCGGATTGATTAAAAATATCAAACAAAATGCCAGACAAACATTACGTATAGAAATTGCGTTGCGACCAATGACAAACGCCAAGAACACTAATGTAGTCATCAAAAACGCACGAATTGTTGCAACATCTAATCCAGACACTAACAAATATCCCAACAATCCCGTCCAGGCGCAACACATTGCTGGGATTCTTGCGGGTATACGGCGTGTGACATATGGAATGCTTCTGAAAATTAAAAAGAATATCGCAAACAACCACCCACCAACCAGTGTCATATGAAAACCACTAATTGACCAGACGTGTCCAATGCCTGTGGCGGTCCATATTTTATTGTCATTTTCAGGTACTGCGTTTTTATATCCCAAAACTAAACTGTCTACTAAAAACGAAACTGCAGATTTATGTAAATCATCACGTAATGAATTTATATTAAAACCGTGCTTTGAATTTATAACACTGTAATCCGATAAATACCCCGTAGCACTTAACCCATTAAAATATGCCCAGCGTGCATAGTCAAATGTTGCCGGCGCATATGCACCCGCCGGCCGAAACAGTGTTGCGGTTGCGCTTATTTTGTCACCAACATTTGGTGTGCTTAAATTTTTGTCCACCGACACACGAATACGCATATCGTCATCTGTTTTGATATAGATTCGCGATTTATCATTGGCAAAATCAATCTTGCGGACAGTGCCCACAATATTTGTATCTCGCATTGTGGATTTTATTTGCGGTGTATCAATCATTTGGGTATATGCAGATGCATAAACGAACCCAAACATGAACACGGCCACCGCACGCAGAAAAATTGGAATATGTTTCAAAATCAAAATCCCGAACAAAGCGACGGCTAAAATACCTGCAAATGGAATATTTGGTTCATACGGCAACACAAAATACAGTGCTGCACCAAACGCCATTGTGATGCTGGCCCATAAAAATAAATTCTGATATTGATTTCTAAGGAATTTTATCATACCCCAGTATATGAATTTATTTGATTGCACTGCAACGTAATTTTTTTGTATGCTAATAATACATAAGGGGGTATTTCTTATGACAAAGTATATTTTTATTACCGGTGGTGTGGTTTCCAGTTTAGGCAAGGGCGTCGCGGCGGCAAGTTGTGGCGCCCTTCTTCAATCGCGCGGCTATACGGTGCATGCGCGTAAATTTGATCCGTATCTGAACATTGATCCTGGCAAAATGTCGCCATTACAGCATGGCGAAGTTTATGTTACGAACGATGGTCATGAAACAGATTTAGATTTGGGATATTATGAACGATTCTTAGGTGCGCGTTTGTCGCGTAACGATTCTGTGTCTGGTGGACGTATTTATTGGGATGTGTTGAACGCTGAACGTCGTGGTGATTATATGGGGGCCACCGTCCAGATGATTCCGCATGTTACAAATAAAATCAAAGAATATATTGCAGCACCGACCAACACAGACTTTGTTGTATGTGAAATTGGCGGCACAGTCGGTGATATCGAAGGACAGGTTTTCCTTGAATCAATTCGTCAGTTTGCAAACCAGGTTGGTCGCAGAAATGTAATGTTTGTGCATTTAACATTGGCGCCGTATTTGGAAAAATCTGGCGAATTAAAAACCAAGCCTACACAAATGTCGGTACGACGCTTGCTTGAAAATGGGGTCCAGGCGGATATGTTAATCGTGCGTACACCACGCATACTAACCCCAGAAGAACGTGCAAAAATAGGAATGTTCTGTAATTTGCCGGCAAAAAATGTAATCAGTGGTATTGATGTTGATAATATTTATAAAATTCCATTGGTATACGAATCTCAACACGTGTTTGATATTATCGCAGATCACTTTGGATTACCCAATGCGATTGGCGACATGTCACGCTTTGAAAAAATAGATAAATATCTGGGGGCTGATATTCCGACTGTTAATATTGGTATTGTTGGTAAATATTTTGATGTGCCTGATGCGTACAAATCGCTAAACGACGCGTTGTTCCATGCCGGTATTCAAAATAATGTTCATGTGAATTTGAAAAAGATAAACGCAGAAACGTTTTGTCCAGAAGATTGTTCTGATGTTGATGGAATCTTGGTTCCTGGTGGTTTTGGCGTACGTGGCGTTGCAGGTAAAATAGCTGCTGCGGGATATGCGCGTGAAAACAAAGTGCCGTATATGGGTATATCATTGGGTATGCATGTTGCAGTTATTGAATTTGCACGCAACGTGCTGGGGATTGCTGATGCGGATTCAACGGAATTTAACAAAAGTGCAACGCCAATTATAAATATAATGGCGGATCACGATGCGGCTGATATGGGTGGTACATTGCGCCTGGGGGCATATCCGTGTGTAATTGCACCGGGCTCCCGTGCATATGAAATCTATGGTGTGGAACAAATCAGCGAACGTCATCGTCATCGGTACGAGATGGACGTTGCCTGGCGTGAAAAATTTGAGGCTGCGGGCATGAAAATATCAGGTCTCAGCCCTGATGGCAAATTGCCCGAGATTATTGAAATTCCATCGCATCCGTTCTTTGTAGCGGGACAATTCCATCCAGAATTTCAATCCAGCCCGTATCATGGACATCCAATGTTCAATGCATTTATTGCGGCTGCGTCAAAAAATCATAAATAAAAATATCCCCCATATTTGGGGGATGTTTATTTTAAGTTTTCTGCTGCTGTTCGTGCTAATAAATCCACGCGTTCGTTCATTTCATCGCCATTGTGTCCGCGCACCCAAAACCAATGGATTTTTTTGGTTGCAGCCAATTCGTCCAGTTTTATCCATAAATCCTGATTTTTGACGGGCTTTTTATCAGCAGTTCGCCAGTTGTTTTTCTTCCAATTTTTTACCCAGGATAACATACCGTTTTTTACATATTGACTGTCGGTGTGTATTTCCAGTTCGTCGTGTTTACGCGCAGCCGTCAATGCGCATATCACCGCCATCAATTCCATCCGATTGTTTGTAGTGTTTTTTTCACCACCACTGCGTTCTGCAATATGTGTGCCATCTGTTGCTACGAATCCCCATCCACCTGGGCCTGGGTTGCCCAGACAAGAACCATCTGTCCAAATTTTTAACATTTTATATATACCCTTTTTGTGATATAATATCATACATGTCATATAATTCCAAAGATTTAAAAGAAATGTCCCGTGCCGTACGCGCATGGGCATTACATGCATTAAAGTGTGCCAAAAATGGTCATGTTGGTATTGTGCTTGGTGCGTCTGATATTGTAACTGCAATTTATGCGAATTATTTACGTTTTGGTCGCGACAAATTTGTTTTGTCTGCGGGGCATGGTTCGGCATTGTTGTATTCTGTGTTAAATTTATGTGGATACGATATTCGTCCACTTAATTCATTCCGTAAAATTGGTGGATTGCCGGGTCATCCAGAATTCGGTATTGATGGTGTCGATGCGACCACAGGACCCCTGGGTCAGGGTGTTGGAAATGCAACCGGTATCGCATTGGCGGAAAAATTGCGTAATTCAGACGGTCGTGTATATTGTCTATGTTCAGACGGCGATTTAATGGAAGGGGTCGCAAACGAAGCGATTTCATTCGCCGGACGCTATAAATTAAACAATCTGATTTTGTTATGGGACGACAATGGTGTGTCTATTGATGGTGTTGCGCAAACAGATATTGATGTTGCGATGCGTATGACGGCGGCTGGCTGGGATGTTATAACTGTCCCGGGAAATGATTTTGCAAAAATTAATCGTGCGTTGTCATCTGCCCAGACTGCTGAAAAACCAACATTTATTCAGTGCAAGACCAAAATTGGTGCTGGTTCCAGTTTGGCGGGTTCCAATCGTGCGCATGGATTTGCGTTGGATGACACAGAATTATCCCATTTAATCGAAGAAAACATATCTTCGACTGGGGAAATGTTGTGGTCAGACGTTGCACGTCGTCGTGTTGATATGTTAATGATAAATCCGTCTATGAACGTATCGTCTGTAAAAATGCCTTTGACCCCAGATGTGATTTCGACACGTGAATTGTCTGGTATGTATGTAAACGAAATTATCCGTTCTGGTTATCCTCTGTTTGGGGGCAGTGCGGATCTGGGGGCAAGTACGAATACACGTGTTGCATCATCACGTGATGTTGTGCCGGGTGTGTTTGATGGGAACTATATAAATTATGGTGTGCGTGAACACGCGATGGCGTCGATTATGAATGGGATTGTATCGGTTGGTCTGCGTGCATATGGTTCAACATTTTTAGTGTTCAGTGATTATATGCGCCCAGCCATGCGATTGGCGGCGTTGTCCAAATTGCCATCGATTTATGTTTTGACCCATGACAGTATTGCTGTTGGCGAAGATGGCCCAACACATCAACCGATTGAACAGTTGGCGTCATTACGTTTAATACCAAATATGAATGTATTTCGTCCATGTAACGCCAGTGAGGTTGCAGCATCTTGGCAAATGGCATTGCGTGATAACAACAGTCCGACTTCTATAATTTTATCACGACAAAAGTTTAAGCAAATTCCAACACCCCAAGACGCACAGATTTGTCGCGGGGGCTATGTGATACGTCCAGCGTCAACGGCGCGTGTTCGTGCAACGATTATTGCCACCGGTTCAGAAGTTCCATTGGCGGTTTCGGTTGCAGAAAAACTGGGTGACGGTATTCAGGTTGTATCAATGCCATCGGTTGAATATTTTAAGCGTCAATCAGATGAATATAAAAATGAAATCTTGCGTGGGTTTGTTGTTGTAATCGAAGCAGGCGCAACATCTGCGTGGTTTGAATTTGCAGATGCGGTGGTTGGTATTGATGAATTTGGTATGTCTGGATCTGGTTCTGATGTGTATCATGCATATGGATTTGACGCTTATAAAATCGCACAAGATTTGAAAAATAAAATTAAATAAAATGGCCGAATTTGAATTTGTTTTATCAAATGGCGAACGTATACCTGTTATAATTCAAACGCGACGTGGGGCGCGTAACATAACATTACGCCCCAAGACATGTCCGATACGTGAAATTCATATATCGCGACCATGGTTGGCGTCTAATACGTCTGCGTTACGGTTTCTGGAATCTAAACGTAAATGGGTTGAAAATATTTATGCAAAATGTCCCCAAAAATGTAACCTGTTGCCAGGTGACACAATTTTAGTTTTTGATTTACATGTGATTTTGGTACACGATGCCACGCGTCGTGCAAATTCGTTTGTCCAAAACAATAATGGAACGTACACATTGTATGTTGGGGGTGGGGCAGATATGTTTGAACGTCGTGTACGTGATTTTATAAAATCAGAATTTCTGAAACGGGTCAAAGAAATTATACGTACCACGCCACGTGAATTTTGGCCGGCGCGTATTGCCATACGTGATACCACCACCCGTTGGGGCAGTTGTTCAACCACCGGCACTATGTCTTTTTCGTGGCGATTGGCATTTGCGCCATCTGATGTGATGCGTTATGTTGTTATGCATGAACTGGCACACACACGCCACATGGATCATTCGGCTGAATTCTGGGCGACGGTGCGCGAATTGTATGGTTTTGGTGTTGAGCGTGCAAAACGCTGGTTGACTAAAAACGGTGGCGAATTGCATCGGTGGTTTTAAGAAAACAGCCACACCAAACAACAAAAAACCAAGCGTTGTTTTATGTGGCTGTTTTTTGTATTAGTCTAATGTACGCAGGCTGATTTTATCTTCGTCAACGATAACCAATTTTCCTGTGTTGATATGAAAGCGTCGTGCTGCGTTAAATGCATCACGCATTCCGAATAAACGTTCGTCATAAATTGGGAATATTCCACGTGCCAAACATAACTGGTTTGCAATCACAGATTCATTACATATTGCCACGATTGGAATATCTGGCTTGCGACAAGAAATCTGAATTGCTGTATCTGTATCGCGCGCAAACACAATAATTGCAGATGCTTTGTTTAAGTATGCCATCGACGCCACAGAACGCGACCAGTCATTTTCAGGGATATGGTCTACACGCGACCAGTCGAATGGATTTGCGATTGCGTCAATATCGGCATTAGACAAAATTTTATACATCGTATCAATCACGTTAACTGGATTTATTCCGATGGTTGTTTCTTCGCTTGTCATTGTTGAATCTGCGCGCAAATAGGCGGTATTTGCAACGTCTGTTATTTCTGCGCGTGTTGGAAATTCGCTGGCGACCATTGAGCCCAACATTTGTGTTGCCACAATCACAGGTTTATTCATCTTTCTGCATTCACGAATGATACAGCGCGATATTGCTGGTACTTCTTGGAATGGTACTTCTACGGCTAAATCCCCACGTGCAATCATAATACCATCAGCAGCAGCAGCAATTTCGCATATTCTTTCTACTGCATTTGGTCGTTCTATTTTTGCAATAATTTTTATCGGATGTGAAGTGCGCTGGGTAATAAAATCGCGAACTTCTGCGATGTCTTCTGGGCGTTGAACAAAAGAAATTGCAACGTAATCTGGTTTTTTTGTAATTGCATATTCCAAATCAGCACGGTCTTTTTTTGTTAACACCGATGTTGCGATTTCTGTATCTGGTAAATTAAACCCGCGGCGTGACCATATTTTATCTCCGCGCAACACAGTTGTTATTACTGCGCCATCCAAGACTTCATCAACGCGCATTTCAATTTTTCCGTCGTTCAACAATACGCGGTCGCCAACATTTAAGGAACTTAATACGTCTGTGTCTGGTAATTGAACGCGTGTATTATCGCCTGGGGCAGGGTTGTTATCAAATATAAATTTTTGCCCTATGGTCAAGTCGTATGGGTTTTCTGTTGCAAAATTTCCAATACGGTGTTTTGGCCCCTGCAGATCAATCATCACTGCAACTGGTGTTTCCAGTTCTTCGGAAATACTGCGAATAAGGTCGATTTTTTGTCCTTGGACATCGCCTGTATCATGGCTGAAATTTAATCTGCACACATTAACACCCGCCTTAATCATACGTGTTAATGTTTCGCGATTTTCGCATTTTGGACCAATCGAAGCAGTAATTTTTGTATATTTATTCATAATTTTCCTTTCTGTTTTTCTTGATTTTTTCGATTTATTGTATATCATAAAGTTATTAAATAAACAAGGGGAAAACAGAATGAAACAAGCAAATCATGGTGCGTTTGATAACCAACAATTAATCAGCATTATTGAAAGAATTGAAAAATTAAACGAAGATACTGCTGCAATTGCCGCTGATATCAAAGAAATTTATAGCGAAGCAAAATCTGCTGGTTATGATCCTAAATACATTCGTCAAATGATACGCTTACGTAAAATGGATCCAGATGAAATTGACGAAGCCGATGAATTAACCCAGATGTACCGCAACGCGTTGGGGTTATAATGAAATCGTTCACCAAAACAACCGAAGATTTTAACTGCGCCCACTGTGGCGCAGTTGTTCGTGGCAATGGGTACACAAACCATTGTCCAAATTGTTTATGGTCGCGTCATGTTGATGAAATGCCGGGTGATCGTGCGGCAACGTGCGGTGGTATGATGCGTCCAATTTCTGCGGCACCGGATGGTGCGCGTTTTATCATCACGCATAAATGCGAACAGTGCGGTAAAATTAAGCGTCAACGCACATCTGACAAAGATAACATTGATGTAATTATTGAAATCAGTCGCGATAATTCATTTATATTTGGTAAATAATCTGATTTATATCATCATACGATCTGCGATTTGTTGTTGAACATATTCGTCTTCGCTGTTGTATAACGGCCAATTTCCATTCGCCATTTCTGCCAATGATGTCAACGGCTGGTTTAAGCGTGCGCGATACAGCCACAAATTAGACATTACGCGTTTAATATAACTGCGTGTTTCGTACGCAGGAAAACTTTCTATATACAACAATGGGTCGTATGTATAGAATGTTTTTTCAAATTTATTCATTGTGCCCATGCCTGCATTATATGCCGCCAGCATTTTGATGATGTTATTTTCAATATTCGGATGTGACAATAAATCAACAATATACTGCTGTCCCAGGTACATATTATGTTCCGGATTTGACATATCCATTTCAGATATATCCAGGTTGTTCTGCTTTGCCACGCGTTTAGCGGTGCTGGGCATAATTTGCATAACGCCGTTTGCGCCAGCTCCAGATTTTGCTGTGGTGCGGAAACCGCTTTCTTGTTTTGTGATTGCTAATAATAACGCGCGGTCAATCGACCAACCGCCCATTGGTTCCCAGTCAGGCAACGGATATTGCGCAGAATAAATAATATCATCGTCAATTTCCAGTATGCCTCTGTCTTTGATAACACTGGACGCCTGCACAGAAACACGGGGCAGGCCATAAGCAGTTGCCACTGAATTAACGGCGTGTAATTGTCGGTCACTGGCCCGTGATGTGATTAATAGTTTCAAGTATTCTTCCGCCCGGTCTTTACGTCCGACTTGTAGTAATGCCAGTGCACGTTTACCGTATTTGGTTTTGCGTAATTCATCAATATCTTCGTCTGTGCATGTTTGTTCGAAAAATTCATATTGTGGTACATCACCCAACATTGTTGCAGACAATGCCCCATAAAAAGCCATTGGATATGCAGCGGCAACGGTCCAGTATTGACGCGCCATGTCGTGTGCACCGTTCAAGTCTGCTGCGCGTCCAGCCCAGAATGCGGCTTCGATTTTTCGTGCGTTGTTAATATGTTTCAATGCTAATATTTTTGAAAAATATTTTTGTGATTCTTTGAAGTTTTCTTGCTTAAAATAAATCAACCCCATTGTCCACAAACCGTATTCAGAATCTGCATCTGACGCAATAAAGCCCCATTTTTTTGCTAATTCGATTTCGCCGTTTGTGTAATAAATATATGCCAATCGTCCTGCTAATCGTCCATAGTCTGATTCTGTTAATTTGTTTTTGAATGTTTTTGTTTCCAGTATTGTTCGTGCTGTTTTGGTTGAACCGCTGCGAATTGCGCGCTTAAATTTATCAATGTTCGTTGCGGCATTGCCTGAATATTTTTTTGCGGTCCAATTTTCAGACTGTGGTGTTTCGATTGAAACGCCCCCACTGATAGAATTTGGCAAATTTGGTTTTTTTACAGACGCTTTTTTTGTGTTTGCTAATTTTTGCATACGAACTGCGCCGGGCATATCGTTGTATTTATTCATCCAAGCGGTGATTTCTTTGCCGCGTGTCGTATAAGAGTCTGAAAAATATCGTTGATATAACACTTCGTTTAACAACAAATCATCTTGCAATTGCGATTGCAGTTTTGTTGCTGCATTTATTTTTTCATTATCTTGTAATGTAAAAATCTGTTTATATAAACTGGCGTCTGAATCAGACAACACGTCCAGTATTGGATTTGCCGTTGCAATCAAAGGCATAAACAGCACAGCAAAAAATATAAATATTTTTTTCATCATTTTTTTTTATATCAAAACAGTGTCGTCCGTGGCAGTTCACACACCGCCGCGCCTTCGTCCGCTTCTGGTATTTGGTCGATGATTTTTTTGAAATCCGATACGCGTGAAAACTTGCGATAAACAGATGAAAAACGAATAAAAGCAATCGGATCCAGGTTTAATAATGAATCAGAAACCATTTGTCCCACGGTTGCTGATGTAACTGTGTCGTCTGGGGCTTCTGTTTCCAGACGGCGATGAATAGATGTTACCAAACGTTCGATTTGATGGTCATCTACATCGCGATTACGACATGCCAACAAAATACTGCGACGTAATTTTTCGCGGTCAAACGGTTCCAGTTTTCCGCTGTTTTTACGTACGACTAAATCACGCATTTGTATGCGTTCAACAGTTGTGAATTTTGCGCCACATTGATTACAGACACGACGACGACGAATAATCGCATCTTCTATATCTGGTCGTGAATCTGTGACACGACTGTCTGTGGAACTACAGTATGGACATCTCATAACACATATACGGTAGCAACGAAATCGCCCCCTTGCAAGTATTAATTACAAAACTTGATTGCCTATAAAATTGCTGTTTTTATAAAAATCAAGCACTTTATTTCCCTTTTTACTCATACCACCAGAATTTTTTATACCCAAAATATGGTAATATAGCATATGCAGTATTGGTAAAAAGTAGAGAGAGATGCAAAAATACCTGAACCAGATTTTATGTGGCGACTGTATCGAAGTTATGCGTGGCATTCCCGATGCATCTGTTGATGCGGTTTTTGCCGATCCGCCATATAATCTGCAATTGGGTGCAAAAACGCTTTATCGTCCCGAAGATCAAACGGCGGCTCGTGCTGTTCGTGACGAATGGGATTCTTTTGAATCGAACGAAGCATATGATGAATTTACACGTGCCTGGATGGCGGAATGTAAGCGTATCCTAAAGCCCACTGGTGCCATGTGGACAATCGGCAGTTATCATAACATTTTCCGTGTTGGTACAATTTTGCAAGATATGGGATTTTGGGTATTAAATGATATTGTATGGGTAAAAACCAATCCGATGCCGAATTTCCGTGGTACACGCTTTACAAATGCGCATGAAACATTAATATGGGCAACACCGACCAAGACCGGCAAATATACATTTAATTATGAAACGATGAAACGCCTGAACGGCGGCAAACAGATGCGTTCAGATTGGGATATGAATATTTGTCTTGGCGAAGAACGATTAAAAGGTGTTGACGGCAAAAGTCTGCATAACACACAAAAACCATTGGATTTATTGCGTCGTGTGATTTTAGCATCGACCAAGCCAGGCGATATTATTCTGGATCCGTTTATGGGGTCGGGTACAACTGGGGCGGCGGCTCGTGAACTGGGGCGTCAGTTTATTGGAATTGAACGCGAACCGACATATGTCGCGGCGGCGCGTAGTCGTATTGCAAATGTTCAACCAATGGATTTAAGTGAAATAGAGGTTACAACACCAAAACGCGCAGAAATTCGTATCGCGTTCAAGGAATTAATCGAAGCCGGTCTGTTGTATGTCGGGCAAACACTGGTCAGTCCGCGTGGCGAACGTGTAATGATTACCCGTGATGGTCAATTAACACATCCATTATTAGGCAAAGCGTCTATTCATGTTATGGCGGCAAAATTGCAACGCAGTGTCAGTTTTAATGGCTGGGATTATTGGTCGGCCCAAAAGCGCGATGGTGGTCTGGTTGCGATTGATGAATTGCGTAAATACATTCGCAATATAAAGCGTGATATAAAGCAGGCGGCGTAATCATAACAAAAAGTCTTGTTTTTTAAGCGATTTTGTGTTATAATACACACACGTAGAAATCATATATCCCGTTTTGTACGGGTGTTTTTTTTACTTGTTTAACAACGCCTTTTTTATTCGGCATAACAATAATGGATTAAATATGTCAAGACAAATACAGATGCGTCGGGGAAGTGCCGACGAACACACAAACTTTATCGGCGCGGTCGGCGAAGTGACCGTAGATACAACGAACCAAACATTGCGCGTACATGACGGCGAAACGGTGGGTGGTGTTGCGATGGCCCGTGCAATGGATTTAATCACGCCGTCTGATACCGTTCCTGATTATACCCAAGGCACAGAACTAATATTTACAGACACAAATGTTGCGCCGCAAGCAGGATTCTTTGAAGTGACCGGAAAAGCGTTTAATGAACGAAATCTTGTAATATCAATCAATGGCATATCTAAAATTGTTGCCACCAGTACGAACAGCACCTTTTCCACCACTGGATTTGTATTACTTCCCGTCAAACAGGGGGACACAATTCAAGGAATATCTTCGTATAACAACACAGGCTCTATTATTTTCTATCCAATGTGCAAATAATAATGCCCCAAATGGGGCATTATTAGTTCAATTTTGCCGGCACACCCATTATGCGCCCCGATGAAAATGATTTTGTTACAACCGCACCGGCGGCAACATATACCGGCGAAACATCGCCCAAAACTGTGTGCGGAACCAAAGCACAATTTACCCCCAGAAAACAACGTTCACCAATATGACACCAACCTGGCACGGTCGCCCCAGGTGATACAGACACAAAATCGCCAACACGACAATCGTGACATACCGCGGTGTTTAAACCAAGATATACATGTTCGCCAATTGTGGCGTTTGAAGCCACGGATGCATTTGGCGCAATAATTGAACCGGTGCCAATAATTGCACTGGGGGCAATGTATGCAGACGGATGAACAACAGATACAAAATCGCCACCCCGTGCCGATATCATATCAACGTATTTTTTACGCATTTCTGGTTCGCCCAATGCGCAAATAAAGACATCATCTGGTTGAATTTCATAGGTTTCCACATCACCAATAATTGGCGGCAAGCCATTAAAACCATCTAAAATATTTTTTCGTGAATCCAAAAAACCTTTGATATTAACACCTGGCAATGCATCGGGAATATATTCTGCCACCTCACGCGCCAGGGCACTGGCCCCGATTATTATTACATTTTTACATACCATAACACACCACCCCCAACATTAATAATCCAACAACAACGCAAATTAGCGTATTACTTAATCTTTTGTATTTGTGGTACCCGGTTTTAAAGCACATAAAATCCTGATTAGTAATGCGTGTGGTGGCGGCTGCATAAACATCTGGATACATTTCACGCAGTTTGCCGATTGTATCCATATCGCCCGCACGTAAAAACGCACATATACCACCCGACATAGTATAAACCATTGCATCAAAATAATTGTACTTAAATTGCTTTTCGGCATTGTTATAGAAATTTAAAACCGGCAATGTACATTTTTTAAACCAAGCATCTGTTTCAAATGCACCGGTCCAAATCCCGCCATCATTACGGCGATATACAGACATTACATCGGGGATAAAACCGATTTTACCAACCTGGGCATGCAAAAGATGCCAGTACCAATCACCTGGCAAAATGTTGTCAGGATAAATATTTATACAATCCCGACGCCAACGATACATAACCGAATTTGTTTGAATAAAGTTGTGTTTCAACAAATCAGATAATTCCAATGTTGTTTTATTAAATCTATGCTTTGGTGATGGAAAAATACTGTCGGGATGTGCGCCATTATCCCACACAACACGCACAGGATGAAAACATATCGAATAATCCGGATGCGCATCCATAAAATCAACCTGACGCTGCAGTTTATATGGGTCGGTCCAGTAATCATCCCCTTCGTTCATTGCAACATATTCGCCACGAATACGCGGCCATTGGTATACCTTGGAAATACTAACGCCACGCGACCACTGATTTTCTGTTTGTAAAATTGGTTTTATAATATCTGGGTATTTGGTGGCATATTCACGAATAATATCCGCCGTGCCATCGGTCGATGCGTCGTCGTGAATTAAAACCTCGAACGGGAAATTTGTTTTCTGCATAACGAACCCATCCAGTGCATCGCGAATAAATCGCGCATGATTATATGTTATGCATAAAATTGATACGCGTGGTTTTGTCATAAAAAATCCTTAGTCCGGTGAAAAGAAATCAAGAATTGCCTCTGTTGTGTTGGTCGCACGTTTTTGCATAAACCAATCATAATCTTTGGCAACATGCCCGAAATCCAACGCCCAAAAACCAGACTGAGCCAAATCATACGCCATTACAGTTGCAGTTGGGCCACAAATTAAAATAAACAACTTGGTTTTATCAAATGTTTTTAAGCGTGATAAAATATCGTCATATTCAGAAAATGCATGTAAATTTGGCACAATGATATGTTCAACAGATTTCGCATTATCAAAAATATCATGTTTAAATTTATCAAATATGTGCGCCCCATGAACCAACACAATGTCTTGGTTATTCCAAATTTTACGAACCAATGCATAATACTTGTTAAAATCCATATTTATACCCATCTTGTATAAACAAGATAATTCCGTAGCATAATATTGCTTGTTTACATCGTGTAATTTTTGGAACATGTGGCGATTTTGTTGCATGTACATCTTGGACCAATCGCTGTGTGCAATATACCAAGAATCAAAGTAAAATGCACTTGTTGCAATTAAAATATTTTCATCATCTGAATTCCATGTTTCGTATAATTTTTTTTGCAGTCTAGCATCATATTTTTGGAATGGCAAACTTCTGCTTTTAGTCATTAAATCAAATTCACCATCACCAAAACGACACAAAGACACATGTTGTTGTAATATCTTCTTTACTGTTTCTTCTGGTGTCGCAACATGTGGTGTGGGCATATTATTATTCTGGCAATATTCATATGCATACGAATCCCATGTTATACCTTCCTTTACCTTGCGTGCAGGATTGCCAGCAATAGCACAATGACTTTCCAAGTGTTTACCACTGACCACGCTGCCCCAACCGACAATAATATCATCTGCAATTTGTGTATTTTTTAATATCGTAACATTTGCACCAATCCATACATGATTACCAATATGTATTCCACGCACATAATTAATAATTTGATGGGTATCTAAATCAAAAACAGGGTGCGCATCTGTATCAAACAATGTTATTCCGTATGCCAACATACAGTTTTCACCAATAGACGCCACCGTACCGCTATTAAATGTGCAATATGTCATCCCCTCAATACTGGTATTTGCGCCTATGCTAAAATTAACGTTATATGTCGGCGCATAATTATGATGCTGTTGACCGATAAATATATTTACAGTACCCGACAGGGATACATTCTGGCCAATGACAACCGTATTATTATCGCCATAAATTTTTATATTGATGCGTCCAGATTTTCGTATATTCTGATTTTTTAAAATAACTGTATTATGCTTGCCAACAATATCCAGTTTAATACGTTGTGTTTTTGGAATTTCAATTCGATTATCACGATAAATTAACTTTTGCAGATATGCGTGATATATACGTTTTTTTATCTTTTTTAACAACCCCATGACCGTCCCCTATTTCAAATGCCATTTTTCCCGCAGACGAACACGTAGCTTGTGTGATGGTGCAAACTTCACAACAAGTTTTAGCGCATACAATTTTATTATCGTATGTAATGGCAAATTTAATTTTAAATGCTGGGCAAAGATTTTACGAACCGTTTTTTCGCAAACTGCATATGATGGCTTGGTCACATCAGAATTGCCATAATTTGCACACAGGTAACGTACGCCAGGTGAAACCAATTTTTCATAAATCGCCCCACGCGCCATATCTGGGTCACAATGAACATATAACAAATCAAATTCACAATTTGGAAAAGCAATGCGCAATCTGGTCAAGCATTGGGTCAATTCTGAATCCGAAACATTTAAATCAGAGCCAGGAACAGATAAATATACCGCACATACACGATGTGCCGCTTCGATTGCGCCCAACAAACGCGAAATTCTACGTTTATATTTATCCGCAACCAATGTATAAGATTTTTCCAACGCGACACCCGCCGGAAAATCATGATTAAATGTTAAATCGTTAAATTTGTTATGATAGGCATCACATTTAATACTGCGTTCTGAAAAAACATATTCTAAATCCGCCATGTCGATAAAGCGGTCGAATTTATTACAAATAATATCAACACGACCAGACAAATCAGAACCAAACAACCAATCCATCGGAAAACTGGCCCGTTGCAATCCGGCATCACGCAAGCCAGATGTACACGAACATGCACCACCAATCGAAAATATCAAATCGTATCTTTGGCGTTTCGTCATAATGTGTCCTTTATTATCTGGCATATGTTGTGTACATCGGATTCCGCCAAACCTGGATACAGTGGCAGGCACGCAATACGCGATGCAATATCTTCAGATATGTGGCACGGTGTACCATCTACATACGGTAGTTTATTCAATGACGGATAAAAATATCGACGCGGATAAATGTCGTGTTTTGCCAATGCATCAAAAACACGCAACAATTGTTGTTCATCTGCGAAAACAACCGGATAATACGCATAATTATATTCTAGGTTTTCTTGCGCCTTTGGACGACCAACGCATCCCGCCAATTCAGAATCATACAATTCACATATACGACGACGCGACGCAATAATATCATCAATATATGGCAAGTTCGCCAATCCCATTGCCGCATGAAATTCAGATTGTTTCGCGTTGATACCCAACATAAAGTGGTCATCTTTGGTATGTCCGAAACGTTTCTGTAATTCCAATTTATCCGACACGGATTTATCACGCACTATGCAGGCACCACCCTCAATCGTATGAAACAATTTAGTCGCATGGAATGAACACGTCGATACATCCCCGTATGATAACAAACTGGGCCCCTTATACTTGGTGCCAAACGCATGCGCGCCATCATAAATAACACGCAGATTATATTTACGAGCAACCTGTTCAATTTTATCAACATCGCACGCATAGCCAAAAACATGAACCGCCATAATCGCACGTGTTTTAGGGGTAATTGCGGCCTCTATCTTGGTTGTATCAATTGTAAAGTTGTTTGGTTCAATATCCACAAACACGGGTTTGCAACGCTGCCACAGAATACTGGACGTGGTTGCGACATATGAAAAAGGCGTTGTAATAACTTCGCCATCATTGATATCCATTGCGGATAACGCCAACTGTAACGCAACCGTGCCATTGGTCAAATAGTGTAAATTTTCCACGCCTAAAAACCGGGACAGTTTTGATTCCAGTTCGCACACCATTGGTCCCTGATTCGTTAAAACAGATGTTTTATAAATCTGTTCTACTAAATTTTGATATTCTTCCAACGGTGGCATAAATGATTTTGTTACAAAAATACTCATATATGCCCCCTATTTTTTACAAAATATTTTGCAAACTGGAATACATTCAAATAACCACAGCCAATTGCGTTTTATCTTGAACAACGGGATAAAACCAAACAGACGTACCTTGATACGCGTTTTTGGTTCAAAGCGATGGCAATATTCACGATAATATGCCGGATATTGGTTCTGTAATTGCAGGCTGATTGAACGACGTGCGGCCTCTGTCCGATTGGCAAATGTCGCAGATGTATTATTGCCAAACCAACGATATTTCACCAATACCGTCTGTAAATTATGAAAGTGCGTCACATCCATCAGGCGTGCCCACAGACGATAGTCTTCGGCCGGGGTGTAATATTCTTCGTATTCAATATTATTGTCGGCCAGGACGCTTTTGCGTATCATCGCCGCCGTGTGCGCAACAGAACAATCGTTTGTCAGGATTATTTTGATGTCTGTGTCATATTCCGGGGTTTTCCAAATATTGTTATCAGTGCCAAAATATTGCAGCCATCCCGACACAACCCCAACGTGTGGATTTTTATCCAGATATTCCACGCACAGTGCC
Organism: Candidatus Enterousia sp.; assembly: GCA_045645065.1. Classification (GTDB taxonomy): domain Bacteria; phylum Pseudomonadota; class Alphaproteobacteria; order Rs-D84; family Rs-D84; genus Enterousia. The sequence continues at coordinate 38,392 of JAZRIB010000010.1, read as the reverse complement.
AATCGTTCCGGCACAGATATATCATCATGGTCGAATATCGCAACGTATTCACCGCGTGCCATTTTAAGCAACTTGTTACGCGATGGCGTGATACCCATATTCTGTTCGTTCTTGGAATATTTAATACGTTTATCTTTGTACGATTTAACAATATCTTCTATTTCTGTGTTGTTTGGCGAATCGTTCAGAATTAAAAATTCAAAATCGGTAAATGTCTGATTCAGGATTGATTCAATCATTTCACGCAAATGCACCGGATTGGTGTTATAAAGCGGCGTCAGCACAGATACACGTGGACAACGTTGCATAAGTTTTACCTTTTTGTTTTTTCTGGTGAACCAATAATCCCCAGTTCCGATAAATTGTATGTCGATACGGATTATATACTAGTCAATATTTTCCTTGTATGCAAGTCATAAACCTGTGTTTGTAAATAAAAAATGCCCAAACGGGCATATTAATTTTACTGGCGGGCCGGTATTCTGTTGCAAACTTTCCCATATCTAAATACCTTCATTTTAAACCCAACGCAATTTTCGCTCTGTTCAAAGTATCTGAAGCGACCACTCGTGCACGTTCCGCACCCGCATCCAAAATTGCGTTCAGCACATCTGGATTTTTGAACTGCTGATATTTTGATTGAATATTTCCAATCAAATCACAAACTGCATCGGCAACCTCTCGCTTGAAATCACCATATCCGCGCCCAGTGAAGCGTTTTTCTATGTTCTCTATACTTTCACCGGTTGTTGCGGCCAGTATGCTCATCAAATTTGAAATCCCGGGTTTGTTTTCTTCGTCAAACTGCACCACCGATTCACTATCTGTGACCGCAGACATTATCTTTTTTCGAACCAATTTCAAATCGTCCATCAAAAAAACCGTTCCTGGGTTCGGACCGTCCGATTTGTTCATCTTTTCGGTTGGGTTTTGCAGATTTAAAATCTTGTTTCCAACTGGGGCAATATAGACATCCGGTTCATTAAATGTATCGCCATAGCGATTGTTAAACCGCTGGGCCAAATCACGCGTCAATTCTACATGCTGTTGTTGGTCCAAACCTACCGGCACTATATCTGTGTTATACAACAATATGTCTGCGGACATCAATGGAGGATACACAAACAGTCCTGTATCAATGCCATTTTTACCCGCTGATTGCGACTTTAGTTTAAACTGGGTCATGCGTGACAATTCGCCCATATGCGTTTGAAATGTCATTATGAAGCCCATAATACCATGTTCCAACACATCACTTTGACGAAACACAATTGTTTGTTCTGGGTCAATGCCACATGCCAAATACATGGCGATGCAGTTATTGACCGCTTCACGCAATTCGACTGGGTCGCGTGGGCTGGTTATCGCATGCAAATCCGCAACAAAGATATAACTCTTGTACTGATTCTGACGCGTCACGAAATTCTTAATTGCACCCAAATAGTTGCCTAATGTCAAATTTCCACTTGGACGCACACCGGTTAACATAACCTTTTGTTCATTGTTTTTCATAATAAAAATCCTTTGTTTAATGATTGAACTAAATTAAGTTGAAAAAATATAATAGGTGTGAAGAATACTGGCTGCGACTACAGCCACCAAGTGAAAGAACAAAATGCAATTTGTGTTTTCATATTTATAATTATAGTGTGTTTAATTTGAAAAGTCAATAACCTGACCATTGACTATCGGAAAACGGGGGGTGTATAGAAAGCTGAATATTATGGCGTAAAAAAGGGCTATTTTCGCCCATACCAAAGTCAACGCATGAAAAATCCCGCAGAACCGCGGGTTTTTATCTGTATCGGCATGTGTGCCAGAATACTGGCGGATGGTGAGGGATTCGAACCCCCGGATGGGTTGCCCCATCAACGGTTTTCAAGACCGCCGCATTCGACCGCTCTGCCAACCATCCTAAACTTTGTTTCCCATTTAAGGTCAACGGGGCGTATTGTACATTATTTTTTACGAAACGCAAACATAAAAATTGCAAAACCGCAAAAAAACATCACAAACGACAAAGTCATTCCCATCGTTAGCCAATTCCCGCCCAGAAATCCAACCTGAACATCTGGCATACGAAAAACTTCGCACACAATACGCGCAACCGCGTATCCCATACCCATAATTCCCGCCAAAGCACCCGGCTTTTTATTCAAATTTGTATACCGGTACAGGCAATACATCAACGCAAACAGTATGATTCCTTCGCTACAGGCCTCATAAATTGGGCTGGGGTGGGATGCAGGAACCAGCACGTTTCCAGATTTATCTACAAATTCCACCGCCCATGGAACATTTGTTGGATGTCCCATTAATTCCATGTTAATAAAATTTGCGATACGTCCAAAAAACAATCCAATCGGCGCAACGACCGCCATCAGATCCAAGATTCGCCACGAATTAATTTGATTTTTCCGTCCAAACCAAAATGTTGCAATAATTGCACCAATTAATCCGCCATGAAAACTCATACCGCCGTGCCACACGGCCAATATTTCCAGTGGGTGTGCAATAAAATACCCCAGGTTATAGAACAGCACGTATCCCAACCGTCCACCAAACACAACCCCCAGTATTATTGCGGTTAATAAATCATCCATTTTTTTGTTAGAAATACTTAAACCGCTGTCTGGGCGTCGCATCAGACGTTTGAATAATATATAACCGACAACAAACGCCGCCACATATGCCAACGCATACCAGCGTATGTCAATACCAAATATCGACATTGCGACCGGGTCAATTTGTTGCACGGTTATCGCCATTATATAAATCCCCCCGTTCTGGTAAAAATCTTAACGTGTTTTGTTTGTTTGCGCTGTACGATATTTTTCCAGTTCTGCCATAATGGTTTTTATTCTTTTGATTTTTGCTGGATTTTTTCTGTGCCCAGACGTTTTGCCAATTTGTTGTATTCTTGGGCTAAACGGTTTTCTGTGTCCGCTTTTAGTACCAGCGTGAACAGCGATGCTGTATCTGCGGTATACTTTGCATTATAGTCTGTGTTTACACGTGTACCATTTACATAAGTCATTTTTTAATCCTTTTATTCTTGAAAATGTCTGCGTATTGTATTATATATTTTTCAAATAACAAGGAGAAAGTTATGATTTCACAAAAAAATAAAGTCACAGAAACAACCGCGCGTCGTGTATCGCATGCTGGTGCAAAATCAACTGGTATCGACGGATATTTAAAGCGTATTTTTGCTTTGATGTTTGGTGCGGTGGCACTGACGGGGGTGGCGGCATACCTGACGTTGGCAAGTGGGGCTGTTTTGCATTTATTTAACCCTACTTTAAGTGGTTTTTCTGCAACATACTATGTTTTGTTGTTTGGTGGTTTGGTGTTGTCTATCTGGGCCCAGGTTCGTGTATTCCATATGAAACCAAGTACAGCCGCATGGTTGTTGGCATTGTATGCAGTATTGATTGGTGTAACGATGACGCCGCTGATTTGGTATTCGTTGTCTGTTAACCCTGTGTCTATTATTTGGGCGTTTGGTGTTGCAGCATTGATGTTTGCGTGTATGGCGTTGTTTGGATACAAAACAGTCAAAGATTTGTCATTTCTTGGCATATTTTTGATGATTGGTATGATTGGTTTAATTCTGGTTGGCGTAATTTCGATGTTTGTACCGTTGGGATCGGGCTTTTCCACCGTGGTCAGTTTGATTGGTGTTCTGGTGTTTGCATTGTTCACAGCCTATGATATGCAGACATTAAAGAATTCGTATAACTATATCAGTGATGATACCCAGAAAAACCAGATGGCTGTATTGGGTGCATTGCATCTGTATATTTCGTTCATTGCGATGTTCGAATATCTGTTAAGTCTGTTTAATCGTGAATAATTTTAATAACAAAACAAAGGAATAAAAAATGGCATATAAAATTGATAATGCGAAATGTATTGGTTGTCACAGTTGTATGGGTATGTGTCCAGTGGGCGCAATTTCCGTTGGCGCGGATGGAAAATGCGTAATTGATGCGTCCAAGTGTATTTCTTGTGGAACGTGTGCGTCAATTTGTCCTGTGGGTGCGATTGCACACGAATAAATATAGTCCCGACACTGTCGGGATTTTTTAAGGGTATGTTCATAATATGAAATATGTTAATGCGCATTGTCATCTGGCATCTGGGGTATTACCATCAGACATAGCGGTCGCAATTACAAATGCGGCACGTGTATCGGATTGGGATGATGTTATAAAAATATCAAAGAATCGCGGTGTTTATGGTGCGATTGGTGTTCATCCGTGGTATATTTCTGGTTTGCCGTCTGACTGGGCGTTGCGCATGCGTGAATTATTGACTGCATACCCAGATTTAATGGTTGGCGAAATCGGTTTAGATAAAAATTATCCAGATATGTCCGGCCAGATTGATGTTTTTCGCACACAGTTAAAAACGGCGTGTGACATGGGACGGACGGTACATATTCATTGTGTTGGTGCGTGGGATAAATTGTTGGGCGTGCTTTCAGAATATACGCCATCGGCGATTGTGTTGCATGATTTTGCGGCCAGTCTTGAAATAGCAACAGTATTAGAAAAATACAATTCATATTTTTCGTTTGGACGCGCAATTTGTCGCCCAACATGCACACGTGCTGTAAATGCTCTTTGTCATGTGTCGCGAAATCGAATTTTATCTGAATCAGATACTGCAATTCCCTTGGATGTTATTATGGTTGTGGAAAAAATGGCGAATATTTTGAATGTGTCGGTTGCAGATGTTGTAAATACGGTTTACAATAACGTTATTGGATTATTAAAAAAATGACAAGATTACACAGAACGCGTTTGTTATTCGGAGATTGCGGTGTTGAAAAATTACGCAATGCAACAGTAATGGTTGTTGGTTGTGGTGCGGTTGGTTCTTTTGCCATAGAAGCATTGGCGCGTACTGGTATTGGTCATATTATTGTTGTTGATTTTGATACGGTTGACATGACTAATATAAATCGTCAATTGTTTGCGCTGGATTCAACTGTTGGCCTGCCTAAGGTTGATGTTGCTGTATCGCGCATAAATGATATTAACCCAGAAATTCAGGTTTTGGCATATAATATGTTCTGGGGCGATGATACTGATTTGGATGTGCGTCCTGATTTTGTAATTGATGCGATTGACACCGTCCCGTCTAAGGTTGCGTTATATCAGTGGTGTGCTAAAAACAAGATTCCGTTTATTTCATCGATGGGTGCGGCACTGAAATTAGATGTTTCAAAGGTTCAGGTTGCGCCATTGTCGGCGACGTGCGTGTGTCCGTTGGCGAACCGTATTCGTCGTGCGGTGCGCGGAACAGGGTTGCCTGATTTTCCAACTGTTTTTTCATCAGAAGCACCCGCCCCAGTAACAGGATATGCAAAAAATATGGGGTCTAATATTACTGTGACCGGAATATTTGGTTTGATGTTGGCTAATTTTGTGATAAGAAAATTGACTGAATAAATTCGGCAATCTGTATATGTATAATACGATAAAAATCCTAGAATTCTGCGCGTTGGAACGTGTTCCTATATATGGTATTGTTGTTGATTGTTGTAAAAAAAATAGTTATAATTAGATTGGTCTTTGACTAAGACGGTTGAACTTTTGAAAAGGAGAAAAAGATGAGAGGTTTAACAAGTTATGTACTGATGCCATTGACGTTTATCGGTGCCTTGAACTGGGGGCTGATTGGTATCTTTGGCTTTGATTTGGTTGCGTTTTTGTTTGGTCCTGCCACATTGGCCAGTAATATCGTCTATGCGATAATTGGTATTGCGGCATTGATATGGTTGATTTGGATGTTTGTAAATCAGCCAACCCGTAATGGTCGCTAAGATTTATTTGCGGTTATAAAACTAGTTTCATGTCCACGCCCCTTTGATAAATTGGGGCGTTTTTTACTTAGATATATTGCAGTATATATGTCTTTGTTTGTTATCCTTTTGTTAAGTGCGTATTTATTATAGTTAATCAAATGCATCTTTTGTCATCCCGTGGCTTGACCACGGGACCCAGGTAATATATTCTTATCATATGTCTTTTGTTCAAAAATATTATTATGTCTATATCCTGGCCAGTTCGCAAAATGGAACACTCTACATTGGTGTGACAAACGATTTGTCGCGACGTGTTTATGAACATAAATGTCATATCGTCCCCTGATTTACAGATAAATACAATGTAGACCGTTTGGTCTATTATGAGCGTTTTGATGATATTAGGGATGCAATACGTCACGAAAAAAGATTAAAAGAATGGAAGCGTAATTGGAAAAAAGATTTAATTGAAAAATATAATCCAGATTGGCGTGATTTATACTATGATTTAAATAATTTATTATAATTTGAAAACACCTGGATCCCGTGGTCAAGCCACGGGATGACAAACTGTCGTAATGCTTACAATGGGGTTTAGGTATTGGTCAAAACAACTAAAGACCTGGTGCGGGTAAGGAGACTCGAACTCCTATGGGTTGCCCCACTGGAACCTAAATCCAGCGCGTCTACCAGTTTCGCCATACCCGCGTTTCGCGGGTATGGCGGCACTTCGAAGTCGCCAACCCGCACTATATCCCACGGGTATGGCGACACTTTGTAGTCGCCACCCCGCATAAAAAAACACAGTTTTTACATTCTATGATAATTTTTACTTGATTTCCAGTAAAATTTAACCTAGAATCAGGCGCAGAATAATTAAAAGGTAAATAAAATGGCATCTAAAAAAGGCAGCAAAGAAGTTGTAAAGCTGGAAAACAAAGAAACTGGCTTCTTTTACACAACTACTAAAAATACCAAGTCTGAAAGAACAGCTGGCAAAATGAAATTCCGCAAATATGACCCAAAACTGCGCAAGCACGTCGTATTTACCGAAGCGAAAATGCCTCACTAATGGCAAATTGGTATTGAAAAAATCCCCCGGTCGGGGGATTTTTTGTGTGTTTCCAAAATACAATCAAAATAATTTTTATCTTTGGGTGCGTGTGTTATTCCAGATGTGTTGACGCGCATCATTAAACACAGTTGTACTTTTGTTGATTTTTATACGTGGTCGTCCAGTTTTGCTGATTGTTTGTTCTTGTTCTGGTTCGGCTGTGTAATTTTTGCGCTTTTTGCGTTTTGCGTTCATTTTTTCTTCGTAATTGCGTATGCGAACCAAGAATTCGTTTTCTGTCATCAATTCATTAATCAAGAAATCGTATGCGGCTTGTTTGTTGTCTTGGTATTGTGGCGCACGCTTAAAATATATCGCCAGATAATCTATAATCGTATTTGTGAAACATGTTAAAAATTCTGGGTTTGCTGCATAAGAACCTGTCAGTTTTATGTGTTGGTTATAAAACAGTTTGGTCATAACGATAATATCGTTTGCAAGGGTTTCGTCCCATGGAATATTAGTGCGCCAGTTATCGTTTATCTTCACTTTTTTCAAAAATTGTGCAGGTGTAAAATCCAATACTGTTTTTCGAATATATGGTACGTATTTAAAATTAAACATACGTTGTTCAGCGGTGGTTTTTTCAGATTTCTTTTTTGCTTTTTGTTTGCGCGCTATTTCTTGTCTGGTCAGCATTTGTTGAATATATGGGTTGTTATCATAAAGTGCTTTTTTTAATTCTTGTTTTGCAACTTTGCGTGTACAACCTTTGCGCATGGTGTATGCAGACAAATAATCAGCCATTAAATTTGTCAGTGCGTTTAAGAACTGTGGGTTTGTTGATTTAGAATCTTTTGCATTCAGTACACGCAAATACAGTCTTGATTGAAAAATCAAGTGATCTTCTGCTTCTGGGGTGTATTCACATTCATAGCGCCAACGATTACGTGTTTCTGCTTGGGTTCTGTATGAATCTTTGTCTTGTTTCAAAAATTGTTCTGTAATATCGCGCGTAAAATCTCTAAATTGGATTTGTGCGGCACTTGCGTGTTTAAAATACATGTTTTGTACTCCCTTATTTACCTATGTAAATATAGTACAAAATTACTAGTTGTCAATATTAAAATGGTTTATTTTAATTTTTTTTCATTTTCATCACGCAATCTGAAATATTCCCACATTGCGATTGGCGCGATATCTGTTTTTCGCATTTTTTTGCGCACACGATAAATACCAAAGAATTCAAACCACAGGTTATTATAATTTGCGTATTCCCAATCGATAATACCAACAACGTCCATTGTTTCTGGGTTAACAATGATGTTGCTGCACATATCGCCGTGTACCATCCCCAGTCCTAATTTTTTTGCGTTTTGTGGTTTTATATCACGTAATGATTTGTATTCAGAATTAAATAACGCATAGATTATTTGTCCGATTTGTTTGCCAATTTTGTCGTTGTTGGCAATTATTCGTTTTAATGGCAAATCAACCAGCACACGTCCAGGAATAAAATGAGTTTTATAGAACAAGTATGGTCCAGCCTGAATCAATTCGATTTTTGGTACAGCGACTGGCAAAACAGGGGCAACTGCATCTGTGATACGTTTTTCGTGTTCAAATTTTTCGTGTGAATTGTCGTGTCTATGATGTTTTCGTACTTTGAACACGGTGTCACCAACAACAAATGCCAAACTGCCACCGCCCTTAGCCAGACGCATTTTCTGCCAATCCAGTTCGGGTGTAGCCGCACGAATAGCACGCAGTTTATTTTTATAGTCAAAGCACTTGGTTAATCGAAATCGAGTTCGCGCCCCACGGAAAGGGATGAAATAAGATATAAACCACATAAAATCAAATAATGGTTTCCACATTTTTTTGCCTTTTTATTTTTTTATACAAATAATGATATTGAAAAGATGAAAAAAAACAAGTACTTTATCGGTATGTTTAATGCTGGCACAATTGTAAAAGTCTTGGTTCCGAACGTTGTAAATACCGGTTATGATTATCGTCTGACCGCGCCGGCTGATATTGGTGCATTTGTTGGAGTAACAATTATGAATCGGCCATACGTTGGTGTTGTCTGGGGCTTTGGGGACAGTGGCTTGCCAGAATCAAAAATCAAAAATGTTACGCGTGTTTACGATACGGGTTTAAGTGTTTCTGATTTGCAGTGGATAAAACGTATGTCTGATTGGACGTTAATGGCGCCTGGGGCGGTTTTGCGCCTGATTATAAATGTGCCAGACGCGTTTTTACCCCCACGTACCGAAGAATTGTATTCGTATAATCCAGATTCAAATGCTCGTATGACTGATAATCGTATTTCAGTTGCTGATGCGTTTGCATCAAACGATTTTGATGCGATGTCTGTGAACGATATTCAAAATATTGCCCATGTCAGTAACGCTGTTGTTCGCACAATGATAAAAAACGGTACGCTAATCCCCACAGCGTTGCGTGAAACGAACCCAAATCAATTTGTATATGAATACAATGACGCTGGGAATATTGTTCTGAACACAGAACAGCAGGTTGCCGCTGATAAAATCGGCACTGCGATTGCAGCGGGTGGATTTTCTGTGCATTTACTAGATGGCATAACGGGCAGTGGTAAAACCCAGGTCTATTTTGATTCTGCCTGGCGTGCATACAGTGCCGGAAAATCAGTGTTGCTGATGATGCCAGAAATTGCATTGACGGCACAGTTTATGTCGCGCTTTGAAAAGCGTTTTGGTGCGCCCCCCGTTGTATGGCACAGTAATCTTACTGCGGCCCGTCGTCGTGAAATTTGGCGTGGTGTTATGAACGGAAAAATCCGTATCATCGTTGGTACGCGCAGCGCACTGTTTTTACCGTGGCAAAACCTTGGGCTGATTGTCATTGACGAAGAACATGACCCGTCTTATAAACAAGAAGATATGGGAAATTATCACGCCCGCGATATGGCGATTTTGCGTGCAAATATTGCGAAGTTTCCCGTTGTTTTGGCCAGTGCCACCCCAGCCGCTGAAACACTGGAAAATGTGAATCTGGGCAAATATACACAATTAAAATTAACGTCGCGATTTGGTGGTGCCCAATTACCAAACATAAAAACAATAGATTTGCGTGAAAATCGTCCAGAATCATACATCATAAATGAAGCAGAGCAGGTGGGTTTTTTATCCACGCCATTATGTGATGCGTTGCGGGATACATTGGCCGTCGGACACCAGGTAATGCTGTTTATAAACCGTCGTGGATTTGCGCCGATTGTTCAATGTAAAAAATGCGGGTGGACGGCAACGTGTCCAGATTGCAGTGTTGGTATGACATATCATAAGCGTATTGGAAAATTGTTGTGTCATATGTGTGGTCGTACAATGCCCCTGATGAAACAGTGTCCAGATTGTAATACAGATGTTTCAATGCGTGGTGTGGGGCTTGAAAAAATCCAAGAAGAAGTAATTGCAAAATTCCCCGGTGTTCGCACAGCCTTGGTATCCAGTGATACGATTGTATCGCGTCAAAGTCTGGAACGGTTGGTTGGGCAAATGGAAAGTGGGGAAATTGACGTTGTTATCGGAACGCAGATACTGGCAAAGGGGCATCATTTTCCAAATCTGACATTGGTTGGTGTGGTTGATGCGGATATGGGGCTGTTTGGCACAGATTTTCGTGCGGGCGAACATACTTTCCAGCAATTATTCCAGGTCGCAGGTCGTGCAGGACGTGGTTCGCATCCGGGAACTGTTTTGTTACAGACGTATCAACCAACGCATCCAGTATTGACGGCGATATGTGCTGGCAACCGTGATGAATTTATGAATTCTGATATGGCGGCGCGTCGCATGGCTCAAATGCCTCCATATGGTCAATTAATTGCAGTTATTATCGAAGGGCAACGTGAATCAACATTAACCCAATATTGTGCGGATTTGGCTGCGGCGGCACCTGCGTTGGTTGGTGGTAAAATTATGGGGCCCATCACCGCCCAGGTTTATCAGATACGCAATTGGTATCGTATGCGATTCTTGGTTGCTGGGGGCAAAAATGCAAATCTGCAACCGATTGTTGCAAAATGGATTGCATCCGTTCGTGCGCCTGCAAATATCCGTGTAAAAATAGACGTTAATCCTATTAATTTTATGTAATCAGTCCTGTTGGTTTTATTGTGTTTGTCATCTATAATTACCTTATAACCAAGGGGGGGAATTATGGGCGAATTTTTAATTGTTTTCGGAATAATGTTTTTATTAGGGTTAATCTTGATTGGAATTTTAATGATTCCAATTTGGATTGCAAATGCACGTGGCATTTGTGGTGGCGAAAAGACAACTATAACCATTTTATCGTGGGTGGGGATATTTTTTGGTGTGACTTGGGTTGTTGCGCTGGTTTTGTCTTTGGTATGGCGTGGCGAATGTGGAATGCGTGAAAGTAATCTGGATAAACTAGAAAAACTGTCACGTCTTTATAAAAACAAATCTATTACACGCGAAGAATACAATGAAATAAAATCCAGACTGTTATCACGTGAATAGTGTGAAACACCCATTTGTAGGGTGTTTTTTTTATGTGTTCTGGAAATCGTTCCTGCTGAAATTTTCTGCTGTTTTTTGCACAATACAATCACAAAGGAGAAAGAAAGCCATGTTTATAAAATCAAAAATATGTTTTACCGTTTTGGTAATTTATGAAATCGCAGCAATTACATTGTTGCATTTTCAACGAACCTGTGACGCGATGTTCAGTACAGGTTTTTGTGACACTAACTTCAAATACTTTGCAGGTGTTGTTGCTGTTCCGTTGCTGGCGTATCTGGTATGGATGTGGATACGTGAAATAATTCATGCGCGTCGGCGTCATCGCTTTATTTCGCGCGCCAAAAATTTAGTTGGCAATGTTGCGTCAACTGTACATGAAAAATTAGGTAATGTTTCCAGTGCAGATATGGAACGGATTCTGACGATGGCGATATTGTTTGGGATTAAAAAGTATTCTGACAATCATCCAAATTTACGACATACAATCAGCGAAATCATAGGTTTGACCCCTGGTGGTGTTGTAGAATATGAATACGATACAGATGCAAAAAATGTTGTCGCATCCCAGCAAAAATCTGCGGTGCGTCGCAAATCGTCGATAAAATCAAAAACGTCTGCAACAAAAAAGAAAAAATAATCACTGAATTACTTTTGGTTTTGTGTTTGTTATGTTTAATCCCGCTGTGTTTTATCCGGTGGGATTTTTTTATTTATGATGGATTGTTTTCCAAACACTTGCACGGGTATGCCGATTTATGATATAATAAACTAAAAGGAATTCGGAAAGGGATGAATATGTCACGCATTTTTGCCGGTTTTGCCGGCCTGATGATGGTTTTGCCTGCGGCGTTGAATGCGGCGTATCCTGTTTATTCGTCATATCAGCCTGCACAAAATTATGGTATGCCATCGGCAATGGTACCGGTTGCAAATGGTGGCCAGATGCAATATTTGCCTTCAACGAACAGTCGTGTTGTGTCAGCACCAAACAATATGTCCCAGTATAATCAGTATCGAACTGTGGCTGCGGCCCAGCCAACACGTATCACGGGTGCGTTGCCGTATGTTGGGTCTGCACAAACAACTGCGGGGCGTTCGTATTATCAGCCTGCCGATTACGACAGATTGGCGGACAGCGGTTTGTATGTTGGTCTGTCTGTTGCGTACACTGCGTCCTTGATGGGCGGTTTAACCGCAGAATATGTCGGTGAACAAGATGCTTTCTTTGCGCCTGGCGCATTCGAAGAAGCGAAATATCATTCTGACACTGTTATACCACTTCAAATATCTGTTGGTGCGTCAATAAACAACGATTTTCGCATAGATTTTTCTTATTTACGTTATTCTGGTTTGTCGTATCCGTCAACTGTTCGTACGTTTGACGGGGAAAAGATGATTGATGCATCTGTTGATGGTGGTGCGATTACATCCAATACAACGATGTTGAATGTCTACTATAACATTGATTCATATACTGGGTATTTGGCGGGCGGTTCACTGCGTCCATATATTGGTGCGGGTGTTGGTGTTGCATTGAATACGGTTGCAGATTATGTTGTGTACGATAATTCATTTTATAGCGAAATGGATCCAATTGGTGCAGGGGCGGGGGATTTGACTGGTATTTCTGACGTTTATGCATATCATAATGGTGGCACAACGGAACAACTTGCCTTTATGCTAGAAGGTGGTTTAAGTACAGAATTGGACGGCGGAATCAAACTTGATTTCTTTGTTCGTTACGCCAATCTAGGCAAAGTAAAAACATCTGGTTCCATCATTGTTTCCCAGACAGAATGGCTTGGTGATGGTGCTGGTGGCGAATATGAAGCCCCATACGATAGTGTTTTTCACTATACCAATTGGTATGAAAGTGGACGTTTGGGAATGGTTGATGTTGGTGCCCGTATGCGTTTACAGTTCTAGTTAAAAAACACGTATTTCGTGGCCCTATAAAGGACAAGAGAGAATGGCACACACAAAATCAATTTTGTATTATTCATTGTTATCAGCATTGATTGCAATGCCGTTTGATTCATATGGTGCCGTAAAAATCAGCAACAAATCACGCAGTTACGCTGATGCGTATAATACGGTTAATGACGTTCGTGCGTCTGTTGCTGCACCTGTGGTTGCCAGTGCACATACCGATGATTTGGGTGTGGCTGGAAAAACAGAATTTTCATCACCATTGGTTGATTTACCGATTTATGTTGCGAATTCAACACTGGCATCGCAAATTGCCCGTGGCGACAGTACGTCTGTAACATATGGTCAATTAGAAAAATGTGCTGCGGTATATCCAAACGGCGAATTTTCATGGGATAATCCAACGGCTGGCACACGCGGTGGCACAGGCTCGCAATGTACAGCGATTGTTGAAATGCGTGGCTATCAGATGGGGCCAAACGGTTCTGATTTAGTGTTGGCGCGTGTAAATATTGCGGCGGGTGACGCGATAAAATGTAATATTTCTGCGTGGCCAGAACATTCGTATTTACCGGCGGCGGGTACTATTGAATTCCCCCCAGACACAGAACCAACAATTCAAGACGTTACCAAGATTATGAACCAAGAACAAAAACAGCACGCTGGCCTAAAGATTGCTGCGGGTACTGTGCTGGCGGCGGTTGCGGGTAATGCCCTGGGTGCCAAAGAAGCGGGCAGTGACGCAATCATCGGAACAAATCGTGAAAAATTACGTTCCACAGCCATTGGTGGTTTAACGGGTGCTGCGATAATGGCGGGTAACGTATATGGTGGTGCTGTTGGTGGCGAAATGATTTTATCTGCGGGTGTAAATGCGGCGGCGGGTGGTCTGATTGGTAATATGGCGGCATCCGGTGATTCTGTGATGCGTGTTGAAAATTGCAAGATTGAAGAGCGTGATGCAAAATGCCTGTGGGGTATGTACACGAAATCGGTACCAATGGATGCAAATGCTACGTATTTTTTTGATATCAATGACGAAAATGTATGGAAATGCGAAAGCGATGGGTTAAAAAATTGTGTTCGCGCCGAATTGATGGATATCATGTTTAAAGATTATTCGGACAAGAAAACGGCCACCGGCGAAGAATATGATTTAAAGTCGATTGAAGCGGCACACTACGCTGATATAAGAGAAAGTTATTATATGGACGATGAAAACCGTGTAATGCATTTGCATTCCCAAACCGCGCCAAATCGCTTGGCGGATAACAAGTTTGCAAAAATTGATACCGGTACCGTCCCCGATGGTGCGCCAATCCCAGTTTTGGTTGAAATTCCGGCGGATAAACCATTCGGGTACAAGGATAAAGATTGGCGTAATGATAAAGCAAACGTAAAGAAAATATGGGGTCGCGATGCAAATGGCAATGCCATTGATGATAATAGTTTAAAGACCAAAGATGCCGCTGGTAACGATGTTGAACCCATTATTAAGAATTTTAGACCAATGTACCAAGACGCCGAAGATGGCGGATTAATCGACCTTAATAACAAGGCGCGGTTAAAGGGTACCTTAATCGGTGCCGGCGCCGGTGGCGCATTGGGGGCGTTCACCGCATACCAAGGTGCCCAAGAAGACATTCAACAGCGTTGGGTTGCGGCTGTTCGTGAATACAAAGATTCCCTGCAAAAGGTTTATTGTGCAACGGGAACGCGATTCCTGACGCAATATAATGATATGGTTGTTATACCAAACGCATCTGAATAAAAATAACCCGCCACACGGCGGGCTTTTTTTACATACAAATTAACCATGTTACATATGCAATGTATATTGCAACAAATATAAATCCATGGGGTCTGGTTAATTGTTTTTTGCGCACAGAAAACAAATATAATAACAATACTGCTAAAAAAGCAATTGCGCCATCGAACAAAAATGCTGGGTTAAATGGTATTGGTGATATGATTCCTGTGATACCTAATACAAACAAGATGTTGAATATATTCGAACCGATAATATTTCCGATTGCGATATCAGATTCGTGTTTGTGCGCAGCGATAACGCTGGTAACCAGTTCTGGCAAACTGGTGCCGATTGCAATGATTGTCAGCCCGATTACACGTTCTGAAACGCCGATATATCGCGCGATATTGCATGCAGATTCCACGGTCAGTGTGCTGCCCCACACCAATGCAACCAAGCCGAATATAATAAACAGTGCGATTTTAATACCACTCAATTTTTTAATAGGCGCATCATCGTCTTGTGAATGTCGCGACAAGACAAATAAATACCCCAAGAATATCACAAACAAACCTAATAACAATATTGCGCCCAGGCGCGAAATAACGCCATATTGTGTCCCTATCCAACACAACAGTAATGTTATAAATCCAACAAATGGAATTTCATATCGCACGGTGTTTTTCTGAACTGCCAGTGTGGATATCAAAGCACTGAATCCCAATATAAGAAAAATGTTTGCAATATTAGAACCAATAATATTGCCAATTGCAATTGCGTTTGAACCATGTGCCGCGGACGATATACTTACAGCGGCTTCTGGGGCGCTGGTACCCATTGCTACAATAGTCAAACCGATAATAATTGATGGAATACGCAAACGCGCCGCTAAACTGGATGCACCATCGACCATATAATCTGCCCCTTTGATAAGCAAAATAAATCCAGCAATCAGTGTTATTAAATTCAGTATCATATTCCATCCTTTGATAAATACTTTTCGTCCTATGATATACAAAAAACAAAACTTGTGGAAATGATTTTTTCATCAATGCAAAAAAATCCCCCGATTGGGGGAATTTTTAATATGACTTTGCAACAAATACATATGTTGGGTCGTTGTCGTCCAGACACCGACGTGTAATTTTATATTTGTCCATCAATGCATCAAACTTTTCATTTGTTGTCATTTCGTACTTGATACGGAAAAATCCAATTTGACCATTCGCCAATGCAGAATCCAACGCATCTAAATCCGAAACATCATGAATCATTTCTGCGTTACGTTTTTCAACGCGTGCAACCATATCATCGTGAATCTGGCGCATAATATCATTTGCCGTTGCGACTAATTCATCAGTTGTAATTGTGCGCTTAGAATCTTTTCCGATATCACGACGTGTAATTGTTACCGTTCCAGATTCCATTTCACGTGCGCCAATTTCAACACGTAATGGTACACCGCGTTTAATCCATTTCCACATTTTGTCTGGGGCGCGCATATCAGATGTATCGACCAATACACGAATTCCTGTGTAACGCAATTTTTCACCCAGTTCTTCTGCATACGAATTTAATTTTTCAGCAGTATCTTCACGAGTAATCGGGATAATTACAACCTGGTATGGCGCAACCGCCGGTGGTAAAATCAGTCCATCATCATCTGAATGTACCATGAACATAGACCCCATCATACGTGTTGTTGTTCCCCAAGATGTCGTCCAAGCGTGCTGTAATTTACCGTCTGTGCCTAAGAATTGAATTCCAAAAGACTTTGAAAAATGCTGACCCAAATCATGTGATGTACCGGCCTGTAATGCTTTGCCGTCCTGCATGATGTGTTCCAGGGTGTATGTGTGATCTGCGCCCGCAAAGCGTTCTTCGGGGGTTTTTTCGCCCATAATTGATGGGATTGCCAAAATTTCACGCATATAATCGCCATACATTTTATGCATTTTACGTGCGTCTGCATTGGCTTCTTGGTGTGTTGCGAAAACGTTATGCCCTTCTTGCCAGTTGAATTCAGACGTACGCAAGAACATACGTGGACGCATTTCCCAACGCATTACGTTTACCCACTGATTCAATTTCATTGGCAAATCGCGATAACTTTGAACCCAGCGTGACATTGCTTCGCCAATAATAGTTTCAGATGTTGGGCGAATAATGTATGGTTCTGTTAATTTTGATTCTGGGTCTGGCTGTAATTTTCCATCAATCATTTTTAAGCGATGATGCGTAACAACCGCAGATTCTTTTGCAAATCCGTCAACGTGTTGTGCTTCTTTGTTAAAGAATTCAATCGGTATCAGCAATGGAAAGTTCGCGTTTTGTACGCCGTGTTTTTTGATACGTCTGTCCATTTCATCACGCATCAATTCCCAAATTGCCCAACCGTATGGTTTGATTGTCATACAACCACGTACAGGTGCGTTTTCTGCCAAATCGGCGGCTACGATTAAATTCTGGTACCACTCGCTAAAATTTTCAGCGCGTGTTGGTGTTATTGCAGTTTTCATTTTTACTATCTCTTTATCTTAATTTTATTTCTTATCTTTTAATTCCATATATTTATCAGATACTTGTTTTTGCAGTACCTCTGCGATTTCTTTTCTGTTTAACCCCCCCAGGGGTGGTGGCGGCAATAATGTGATTTCAACCATAAATCCGCCCAGCATCATAATATGAAATACTTGGCCGAATGCACTGCGTTCACGTTTGCATTTTGGCCCCATATCCATTTTTTTGTTATCAAAGTATGCAAAGTGATCCGCCATCGTTTGATCGTCAATCACACTGCCGTCTTTATAGCGATAATGCATTGCCACAGGTTGCACTGTTATATTTGAATTCTCAACAAAATTAAACAGTGTACTTTTGAATGGTTTAACATACGCGCCATTGGTTGTTGTTCCTTCTGGAAACACAATCATTGGGTATTTAACGCTTTGAACCGCCTTTTGCACAACCGCTAATGCGTCTTGGGCATGCGAAGGACGACGGTCGACAAAAATTACACCAAACTTTTTGGCGACCCATCCAACCAACGGCCAATTTTCCATTTCTTTTTTTGCAACAAAACTGCCGTGAAAGACAAATGGGAATGTTGCAATTTCAAACACAGATATATGGTTTGATACAATCATTAACGGACGTTTGTCCGACAGTTTTGCATGAACAACAACCTTGATTCCGCCCAGTTTTACCAACACCCACATAAACACCGGCATATAGCGTACGCCGATACGACGTGGCAGAATCGCGATAATTGGAATCTGAATAATAACCATTATCCAGAATGCAATAAACTTAATCGCGGCGGTTGTTGTGTTGAATATATTTTGTTTGCGTAACTTTGCTTTTGCCATAACTTATTCTTCTTCGTTTTTTTCTGCATCTTCAACGAATTCTGCATCTGCGGCATCTTCGTGCAACAAGAATTCAACAAATGCACGCATAACTTTTAATGGCCCTGTAACCGGAAAAGTAACGATTTTACCAATAGTTTTGATGATGCCGTCTTTGTCATCTTCTGGTGTTCCTAATGCGTTTGCACGTCCCAAGAAGTGTTTCTGATATGTTGCGTCCATTTTACGCGTTTCCATCATAACAAAAACATCGTATGAATTGAACGCAGTGTCAACAAACACCCCTTTACCAAACGAAGCACCCAATCGCAAATATCCTTTTATCAATGGGGTCATTTCACGTTTAGCGTCCATTTCATCAACAAATTCAGGTGGCAATATGTTCATGCGTGATAATTTAGGGTTTACACCATCTGCAAATTTTTCAGATGCCACCACCGCCCGCAGGCGTGTTGGTGACAAATGATTGTAATACAAGTATGATATCGCCTGGGCAGATTTGGCAGGCTTTGTGCCAACCCATGATGCAACGCCGAATAAAACACCGATTTTACGGCGGACAATATATTCACCCAATCCCGCCCATAACATACGCATTACCAGTGCATTTTCACGATATGCTGGATCGACGCATGCACGTGACATTTCTGCAATATTACCATGATATTTTTTTATCTTGGAAATATTAAATTCATTTTCTGTATAAAAGCCGCCCATTTTTTCGGCTGCGTTCCGGTCTATGATGCGATATGTTCCAACAACACGTCCTTGGTGGAAAACCGCCATGTATTCAGCAAATCTGTCGTATGCATCGTATTCTTCGCCCAGTGCACGTTGTTCATCTGTGACACCTGCGCCTTCTTCTTCTACGAATACTTTGTATCGTAATTGTCGTACTTGTTTTCGTTCTTCTTTATTTCTTGTTAAACGTACTTCGTAATCACGTACTTTAATAGCCATAAATATATCCTTTATATAAATCTATATAGTCAAGAATATCAAAGAAAGATTCAATTGTAAATGTTTAATTTATTTTAATTTATCGGCCAGCATTGCAATCGCAATCGCATACCAATTTGAATTATTCCACTTTTTTATTCTGTAAAAATTAGGGTATGTTAAATATGCATTAATTACAGGTTGTGGTGCAATATCTGTATCTGGGGATTGTGTTGCGGTGGCGTCTGCTATGATTTGTGCGCGTTGTGCATCTATCGGTGCGACATCTGCAACCAGACCGGCAATCATATCATTTTGTGGAATTGGTGTCCCGTCTGGGTTTGTAACCCCCATTGCAGACCATTCTGGTAATGATAATTTAGTTTTTCCATCCAACAGTGTTGTATCAAAATCAGCGGGCAATATAACATGTCGCACAATTCGTTCATTTTGATTCCACCCCAGTTTGCTAAGATAGTTTCCTGCGCTGAACATTGCGTCACCAATACTGTTTATAATATCAACACGTCCGTCGCCATTTCCATCAACGCCGTATTGCGCCAGTGTTGTTGGTATAAATTGGAAATGTCCCATTGCCCCCGCCCAAGAACCATGAATTTCGTTTATATCTAATTTGTTTTTATCTGCGATTTTCATCAAAGCGTGTAATTGATTTCCAAAGAATTTTTCACGACGCCCATCATACATTAGTGTTAAAAAAGCATCGGTTAATTGATGTCGTGCTTTGACAGCACCATAATTTGATTCCATCCCCCAGAACGCTAAAATCACATGCGGTTGAACGCCGTATTTATTTTCAACGCGCGATAACATTGTTGGATACTTGTTACGCAATTTTCGACCGTTTTGTATGCGTTTTTGATTAACTGTTCGTTCCAGATATTCGTCCAGTGTCAATTTGAATTCTGCTTGGTTTTTATCGCTTTTTACAATAGATGGAATAAATGCTGGTGTGCGTAAGGTGTTGTTTATGACGCTTTCAGAAACACCATCTGCTGATGCGCGTGCGCGTACGTTGTCAAGTACGGTATACCAGCGGTCTAAATCGAATGTGCCGGCATCGGCCCCGTATGATGCAAACGGGGATAAAATCAGCATCGCAACACCGCATACGCGGACAAAATATTTCAAATTCATATAATGCCCTTTTTATCAAATTGTCCTAGAAAGAATATTTGACACCAATATGTAATCCAAATGATTGCCATGTGGCGCGTTTCAAAGAATTACTGACGTATTCTGTATATGGCGCAGTTTCTTCTATTATGATTGTGCCGTCTTCTTGTTCAACATATTGGTAAGAGCCCGCGATATATAATTCGCCTGGAATTTCGCCAACATGGAAACAGTTTGTATCGGCACGCAATGCTAATTGCAGTCTGTCGTTTAATTTGTAATTGTATTCAATTTCTGCTTGATAAGAATAAGAGCCGTTATCCCCTTCGTCCAAGAAACTTGGGTTTTGTTGCCAATCTGTACGATTTGGCCATATTCCTTCGGATGAATATTTTGGCAAACCAAACTGAACATACATACGTAATTTGTCGTTCAGTGTCATTTGTTTTTCGACTTCTAAACCGACATAGAACCCAGACCATGTTGTATTGTATATATGTGTTGTGCCGCTAACTACGATTGGGCCGTCGCCACCAATAATAACACATTCGCCTGGGCCGACACCCCATGGCAAATATCCCATCGCGGGGTCATAGTCGCCCACACCCAAATCAGTTCCCAGATTTCCTGCACCTTGAATTTCTGTTTGTACAACTTTTATATCTTCTGGTGACATGCATACCTGGTACCAATCAGATTGTGGCGTTCCGCCAACCGGAACACTGTAATAGTTTCCATCGACATCGCCATAAACATAATTTCCCCACTTGGTCATCAATGGCAAATAAACCCCAGGATTTGGATAGTAATGGTCATCCATTTCCAAGTTGTGCTTAAATATTTCATATCCAATCGTTGGTGATAATTTCCATCCTGCGATATCCCATGCGTGATGTGCAGTCAAACCAAAACGAAAATGATTTGTACGTCCAGACAATTCCCCCATTGAAATCGTGAATATACCATACGCAGGATCGTTTGAATCAAACGGTTTCAAATCATAATCCATTGACAGACCGCCATGCGACACTTCCCCATATGAATATTCACCATGCACAGACAAATCAAAATCACGCAAACTAAAATTATGGCGGGCGCCAACTGTGATTTCGTTAATCACCATGTCGTCCCATTCCAGAATAGAATTTACACCAGTTTCAAATTCAAAGTCTGCAAATCTGCGGGTGTATCCGGCATAAACAGATGTTGCAAGTTCGTTTTGTGCAGGCAACGCAATCCCGTTTGTAGTCATTACACCAATCGGTTGCGCTGTATATTGTGGTACACGTGGAACCTGGTATGAATATGTGCGTGAACCCACGGCTTGTTTATTACCCGATGTCCCGACATACTTGGTATATCCTTGGGATGCATACTGGTTATACCCAACCTGATTGGCGGTTGCTGCGCGTTCCGTTTGATAATATGACGGCACCCCCTCATTTGCGGCAGATGCCACAACAGGTGCTAAAATCAGCGATAAAAATGAAATTACGCCCTTTCTCATTCTAATATTCGTGATTTTATTATATCATAAAAACAATCGCATAAAAAGTATTTTCATTTATTTCTTGCAGGTTTTGATGTGTTTTGTACAATGCAGTTTATGGACAATCCACACAACATATATATTCATGTACCGTTTTGTATGTCTAAATGCCGATATTGTGCGTTTTTTTCGCACGCGTGCGCAAATCCAGACTGGGGTGCATACACAAACAAGATAATTAGTGAAATCGAACATTGGGCGCGTTTATTGGGGCGCGTATCTGTGCCGACTGTATTTTTGGGCGGTGGCACACCATCGTTGATGCCGACCAGATGTTTTGAACAAATAATATCAAAAATTCATCAATGTTTTGATGTCTTGTATGGTGCTGAAATTACACTGGAATCGAATCCTGGAACGATTGACGAAACTCGAATGCGTGAATTTCAATCGTTTGGTGTAAATCGTATCAGTATTGGTGTACAAAGTTTTAGTGATGAAAAATTAAAGTACCTGGGGCGTCGTCACAGCGCGTTGGACGCAATTAAAACAATCCAGACTGCACAAAAACTGGGGCTGCGTGTGTCTGGCGATTTTATATACGGATTACCCGATGAAACTGTATCAGATGTTATTCATACGTGCGCCCAGATTAACGATTTAGATTTGCAGCATTGTTCGATGTATGAATTAACGATTGAACCCGATACACCAATCGGCCGTGAAAATCCAACGATGCCAACGAATGATGAAATGGCTGATATGTATAACGCTATCGGGGATACATTAAAACTGCCCCGGTATGAGGTTTCAAATTACGCCACACCTGATAAGCACTGTCAACACAATGAAAATATTTGGGACGGCGCGCCGTATATCGGATTGGGGCGCGGTGCCGCAGGACGTGTTTATCATAACAGCACCTGGTTTGAGCAACTGGGGGACGGTCAATTATTTGCGCCATTGGATGCTAAATCACGTGCGATTGAAAAATTGATAACAGGTCTGCGCACGACGCGCGGAACACGATTGACAGACGACGTCAAAGGCGTTATAAATATGGACACGGTGCACCAAATGCCAGAATTAATTCAGGTACAAGACAATCGAATATCTGTGACACGTTCAGGTATGTTGGTGTTGGACGATATCTTGGTAAAAATCGCAGGGTAAAAAAATGAAGCATAAATTTTGGAATATAATTGGCGTTGTTGCTGTGTTAATTGCAATCTTGGTTGCATATCAAACATCAAAGGAGAAGAAAATGAGTGCTGGTATCAAAACAGAAAATATGGATATGACGGTAAAACCGGGGGATGATTTTTACGACTATGCGACACGTGGTTGGCGCAATGCGAATCCGATTCCAGATGACTATTCGCGCTTTGGTGCATTTGAAGTTTTGCGTAACACGAATCTGGAACGCACACGTGAAATTGCCGAAACAGATGATGGTAAAATTGGTGCTTTGTACAAAATTATTATGAACACAGAAAAACGCAATGCGGATTGTGTTACACCGGTTGCAAAATATATGACCGAAATTGATGAATTACAAAATCCAGAACAGTTGCCACAATACCTGGGCAAAATGCATACGTTTTCATCTGCGTTTTGGGGCGATGGTGTTGCATTGGATGAAATGGATTCAACACGCTATCTTTATAACATTGGCCAGGGTGGCATCGGTCTGTCGCGTGATTACTATTTTGACGATGACACAAAATCAGCCGAAATTCGTGCGGCGTACAAAGAATACATTGCCAAACAATTAAAGAATTTTGGTATTTCGGGTGATGCAGAAAAACTGTATGCGTTGGAAAAGCGTATGGCAAAATCATTCCATACCAAAGAAGTCCTGCGCGACCCGCACGCAAATTATCACAAAATGACATTGGCAGATGTGAAAAAAGAATTCCCAGGATTTAATTGGGATACATATTTGGTCGCACGTGGTGCGGCGGCTGCAACGCATATTAATATAAACCAGCCCACCGCTATTCGTGAATCAATCGCGATTATGAATGATACTGATTTTGAATTAATCAAAACGTATCTGAAATATCGTATTGCAAATTCGGCCGCATCATTACTGGACGATACAACATATGAAATTTCTTTTGATTTCTATAACCGTACAATGGCTGGCCAGAAAGAACCAAAACCACGCTGGAAACGTGCTGTATCAATGCTGGACGATGCGTTGGGTGAATTGATTGGGCAATTGTATGTGAAAAAGTATTTCCCAGCAGCGGCAAAACATCGTATGGAAATATTGGTAAAAAATCTGCAATCTGCATATGCGATGCGTATTGAAAATTTGAGCTGGATGTCGGATGAAACAAAACAAAAGGCACTGGAAAAATTATCCACCTTTAAGGCGAAAATTGGATATCCAGACAAATGGCGCGATTATTCAAAACTAAAAATCGACCCAGACAAAACATTATGGGACAATATGGTAAATGTATCTGAATTCGAAGACGCATTTTGGCTGGCAAAAATAGGGCAAGAAAAAGACCCCAGCATCTGGTATATGAATGCACACGAAGTAAATGCATACTATGACCCATCAACGAACGAAATCTGTTTTCCGGCGGGAATTTTGCAATATCCATTCTTTGATATGAATGCCGACGATGCGTTTAACTATGGTTCGATTGGCGCGGTAATTGGACACGAAATGACGCATGGATTTGATGATATGGGACGTAAATTCGACAAAGACGGCAATTTGAAAGATTGGTGGACATTGCTAGACGCTGCACGCTTTGATGTTCGTGCACGGGTTATGCGCCAATTCTTTGATAAAATCAAAATTAATGACGAAGTTAACGCGAACGGCGAATTTACATTGGGTGAAAACCTGGCGGATTATGGTGGTGTAACAATTGCATACACGGCATATAAAAACTTTGGCACGCCATCAAATGAATCTGGGGGGCTGACGCCAGATATGCGTTTCTTTATCGCGTATGCAGGCGCCTGGGCGCAAAACATTCGTGCCGACGAAGAATTGCGTTTAACCAAGGTTGATGAACACAGTCTTGGTAAAAATCGTGTAAATGGTATTCTGGTTCACATTGACCCATGGTACGAAGCGTTCGGAATCAAACGGGGTGATAAAATGTATGTATCGCCCGCCAAGCGTGTTAAATTATGGTAATAAACAACCCGCGATTGCGGGTTTTTTTATGCTGAAATTATCATATTTATCAATTCGTTAACAGAATTTGCGTTGTATATTTTGTATGGCGTCAAAGACGGAACAAAACCGTAATCAATCATATGTTTGACCAAATTTCCAAAGGGTACCCAAAAATCATCAATGTTCAAAAAGAATAATGGTTTATTTGTTTCACCAATTTGTTGCATTGTCATAATATCTGTTAATTCGTTCAGTGTACCAATACCGCCCGGCATAATAATAAAAGCGTCTGATAATTCGAACATTCGTTGTTTACGTTCATTAACCCCATCAACAATTTCGACATCTATTTCTGGGTGCGCTGGTTCTTGCAGTGCGATAACGTCATCTGTTGATACGCCAATTACATGTCCCCCTGCGCGAATTGCAGCACTTGACATTGCCCCCATCAGGCCGACATTTCCACCGCCAAAAACAATCTGGATGTTATTTTGTGCCATTTTTGTTCCAACTTCAATAGCGGCACGATTAAATTCAGGATTATTACCAAACTGATGACCACAATACACCGCGACGGTCTTAAAAAAATTCCCCATTTTTTTTCCTTTATTTTCAAAAATTATAGCATAAAATACCAAGACAATGAATGATAAATTTACAGATTTTATTCGCAATTATTCTGACAAACCGATTGCTGTCGCTGTCAGTGGCGGTGTTGATTCTGTATGCTTGTTGGTATGGTTGGCAAAATGCGGAATGAATGTCACAGCATTGCATGTGAATCATGGTCTGCGCCCCGTTGCAAACACAGAAAGCGAATATGTTGCAGATTTATGTCAAAAATTACATGTTCCATGTAAAATTTTCTATTGGAATGGTGATAAGCCCTCCACTGGTCTTGAAGCGGCTGCCCGCAATGCGCGCTATAAATTTATGACGGATTGGTGTCATGAAAATGGCGTTGATACGCTGATGTTGGCGCACCAGGCAGATGACCAGATTGAAACATTTTTGATGAATCTGGGGCGGGGCAGTGGTTTGTACGGTCTGGCGGCGATGGCACGCGAAAGTTATCGTGATGGTATAAAACTTGTTCGTCCTTTGTTAAATATTTATCGCTGCGAATTAAAAAAATATTGTGATGATAACAACATTAAATATTTTTCAGATGAAATGAACGATGATGAACAATACACACGTGTACGCATTCGCAAGAACCGCTATGTTTTATCTGAAAAACTGGGCATAGAAGACAATCGTATTTTATTAGCGGTTGAAAATCTGGCGCGTGTTCGTGATGCGATTGCATTGGATATTGATGCGATGATTGACGCTGTTTCGTGTCGTGGTGGTGCGATGTTTTCTGATTCTTTTCTATTTGACCAAACACCCGATATTAGATTAAAGTTTATCGGAACACTGATTCAAAAAATTGGGGGGGACGATTATCAGCCACGCTTGAAATCTTTGACCAGTGCACTAGATAGATTATCAAACGATTGTAAATTTACCCTTGGGCATTGTACGGTACGTCGCCTTAAGGACAAGATTTTAATCGTACCCGAAGGGGCAAAAACAACATTCAGGAAGCGAAATGAGAAAACTAAAAAACAACAAAACACCGAATCAAATAAGTAACATTAACGAAAAAAACAAACGTCGTGATCGCTCTGGTTGGTATCTGGGGTTGTTCTTGTTTTTGTTTGCGATGGTAATTGGTCGCGCATTCTTGGTTGGTGGTGCGCCTATGTTGGGTATACCAAATGGTGGTGTTGGCGGGAATTCAGCCCGTCCTGTTGTCTTGAATTTTTCAGACGTATTGCGTCGTGCGGACGATATCCAGACAATGGAAATTCGTGGCACTGATGCACGTGGCACATTAAAAGACGGTACAAAATACACAGCGACTATTCCAGCCGATCCAGAATTGCTGACACGTATTTCAGAATCAGGGGCAAATGTATCGCTTGACACAACGCGTGGCTTTGCAGACACATTGGGGACATGGTTGCCAATTGTTATTGGATTATTCTTTATCTGGTGGATTTTCCGTGGTTTGCGTGGTGGTCCGGCGGGGGGCATCGGGCGCAGTCTGGTTAATCAAAATCCGACCAAGATAACAACTGGAAAACCAAAAACAACGTTCAAAGATGTTGCCGGTATCGATTCTGAAAAACAAGAATTAGCTGAGGTTGTAGATTTTCTTAAAAACAAAGAAAAATATCAAAGTGTCGGTGCGCGTGTTCCACGTGGTGTATTGTTGTCGGGGGAACCGGGGACTGGTAAAACGTTGCTGGCACGTGCCATCGCCGGCGAAGCAGATGTTCCGTTCTTTGCAACATCTGGTTCGGATTATTCAGGTATTATTGTTGGGCTGGGGGTTGCAAAAATCAAAGAAATTTTTGATTTAGCAAAACGTAATGCACCATGTATTTTGTTTATTGATGAAATCGATGCCATTGGTCAGCGTCGCAGTGCGCACTCGTTTAATGACCAAGACCGCGAACAAACATTAAATCAGTTGCTGATTGAAATGGACGGTTTTGCGAATAATACAGGTATTATTGTTATCGGTGCGACAAACCGTCCTGATATGTTGGATTCTGCATTGTTGCGTCCTGGTCGTTTTGATCGCCAGGTTCACATTGAATTACCTGATATGGCTGGTCGTAATGAAATTCTAAAATTATACGCAGACCGTGTTAAAATGAACCCAGACGTTAACCTGCACGATGTTGCACGTGGAACAACGGGTTTTTCAGGGGCTGATTTAGAAAATCTGTTGAACGAAGCGGCCTTGCACGCGGTACGTAACGGACGCCAAGAAATCTCGCCTGTGGATATTGACGAAGCGCGCGATAAAATCATCATGGGGCCACGTAAATTACGCAAAATGCGCCCCGAGGACATCAAATTAACCGCATATCACGAAGCGGGGCATGCGTTTGTCAGCATGATGTATGCCGATATCACAGACCCAATTCACAAAGCGACAATTATCCCACGTGGTCGTGCATTGGGTATGGTACAACACCTGCCAATTGATGACAAAGTTTCCATGACCCTGGCTGAGGTTCGCGCCAACCTGTCCATAGCCTTGGCGGGGCGCAGTGCCGAAGAATTATTCTTTGGTGCGGATAAAATTACGACTGGTGCCGAAAGTGATATTGCAATGGCGACGCGTTTGGCGCGCTATTCAATAACAACGGCGGGGCTGTCGGAAAAACTAGGTTTGGCCGCAATTAACCAGGTGGCTGCATTTGGTACACGTTCTGCATTGGAAAATGCGTCGGATAAAACGGCTGAATTGGTTGATGCAGAAATTCGTGCATGGTTGGATGCGGCACATCGTGATGCGACCAAGTTGTTAACCAAAAATCGCAAGACGGTTGAAAAACTGGCAAACGAATTGCTGAACCGTGAAACATTAACCGGCGAAGAAATCCGTGACATTGTTTTCGGTGAAAATAAGAAAGCAACCAAAACAACTAAAAAAACACCAACAAAAAAAGATGCCAAATCAAAAAAATAAATTCGAATTGGTTCAAATGTCACCCCAGAACACAAATTCTGTGGTGATTTTTGATGGTGCGAATTGTGTAATCTTTGACCCGTGGGGGCGTGCAGACGATTGGGAAAAATATCTTGAATCGCGTAATGTAAAACCGGTGGCAATATATGCCACACATGGACACAGTGATCATATTTCGGCGGCGTCTGAACTTGCCACGCGCTTAAATATCGATTGGTATATGTCACATGCGGATATGGATTTGATTGATTGGGGTAATGGGTTGCTGGAATATTTTGATTTGCCTAAATTATCGCCAAATGATAAAACCCCAATTGATTTAACAATCGGCGAACATACAATTTTATCGGGTACTAAAATGCGCGTATTTTCATTGCCTGGACACACACGTGGCGGAATGGGGTTTTATTTTCCAGACGATGATGTTTTAATTATTGGCGATACATTGTTCCAGAATTCGTATGGTCGAACTGATTTGCCAGGTGGCGATGAACAATTATTATTTGAATCAATTGCGAAAATTTATGATATGTGCTTGCCGGACACAACGGTGGTTATCCACGGCCACGGCATGCATACAACAATCGGTTGGTTGAAACAAAACAACCCTTTCTTCAAGAAATAAAAAACCGCCATTTTGGCGGTTATTTTATTCAAGACCCTTTAATAAAATATCTTTCATTTCATTTGGCATCATGCCTGTGGTTGAATATCCACAGTCTACGTGATGAATTTCCCCTGTTACGCCTGCAGATAAATCGCTAAACAAATACATTGCTGCCCCCGACACATCGTCCAGTGTCATATTTCTACGCAATGGTGTCTGTTCTGCATTCAGACGTAACATGGCCTTAAAACCACCAACCCCACTAGACGCCAGTGTCATAATAGGTCCCGCGCTGATTGCGTTAACACGAATGCCGTCACGTCCTAAATCAGATGCTAAATAACGAACGCTGCTATCCAGTGCAGACTTAGCCACGCCCATCACGTTATAATTTGGTACAGATTTTTCCCCGCCATAATACGTCAGTGTCACAATACTGCCACCATCTGTCATTAATTTTGATGCGCGACGTGTTAAATCAACCAATGAATAAACAGAAACATCCATTGTGTTTTTGAAATTATCACGTGTTGTATCGGCATAGCGACCAGTTAATTCGTTTTTATCCGAAAAAGCAATTGCGTGCAGCATACCATCGATATGTCCCCATTCAGATTCAATTTTATTAAACAAATCGTCTAATTGATTGTCGTTTTGTACATTACATTCTTGGACAAATTTAGCACCAATTGATTCAGCCAACGGGCGTACACGTTTTTCCAATGCCGGCATTGCATATGGCATTGCGATTTCTGCCCCCATTTCATGTGCGCGTTTTGCGATTGCCCATGCCATAGACCAATCATTTGCAACACCTGTAATTAAAATCTTTTTACCCTTTAATAACATTAACTATTCCTTTTTGTTATTTTTATTGGACTTACAAAATATAGCACTGCACTAATCATTCTGCAACAGATAAAAATTCTTGCCCCAGCCCCCACCATAAAACAGTCTTGTTGGATTTATGCGAATGAGTATATTGATATTTCTACAAAATAGATTTAGAATATTTCCAAAAGGTAAATAACAATGCTGATTCTTAATATCAATGGGCCGATAAATTCTGGAAAATCCACAGTGTCAAAACTGTTGGTGCAAATGTTGCCACGCGCTTGCTTTATAGAGGTAGATGACTTGCTATCAGATGCCGAAGAACAAAAATTAGGGCTAACCATGCAGGACGGTTGGGCGGAACGCCTGAACCGATTGGACAGAATTATTTCCGACCAGAAAAACCAACATCAATACGAAACAATTATTTTTGCGTATCCAATGACAGAAAATTTGTATCGGCGCTGGTCGGCACATATTGACAAAGACACGCGTTTTATTGCGATTACACTGGCGCCCAGTTTGGAAAAGTGTTTAACAAATCGTGGCGCGCGCGTATTGACCGATTGGGAAATGGGGCGTATACGTGAAATGTATGTTGAAAATTACCATAAGCCCACAAATACAAATTTGATTATAAACAATGACGGTCAGACCCCACACCAGACCGCGCAACAAATCATGGAATTTATTACTAAACAAAGATAAAAGGATACTGTATGACACATTATTATTGTAGCGGGTTTGATATCGATAATTGCTTTGGACATGGCTTGGGCCAAATGTTCAAATCTGAATTAAAAAATATGAACAGTATTGTTTTTATCCCTGGTGGCGTATCAAAGGTCGAAAAAGCCAAGTCAAAACATGTGCCATTGTTTTTAAACCATTTCAAAAATGTTGGAATTGAATTTCAAAATGCGCACTTGATTACACCAGATTTATCATCAGATACAGCAAAACAAATGATTAAAAATGCCAGTTTTATAATGCTGATGGGTGGCGACCCATTTTCACAAAAAGAACTATGTGCTAAATTGGGTATATTGGACGAATTAAAGGACTATAATGGTGTAATGCTGGGATTCAGTGCTGGCGCAATGTTAATGTCTAAATACATAATCGTTACACCATGCAGTGCAGAATATCCAGATTTTCGTATCGAAGAAGGGTTAAATCTGGACGGCATATCAATTTATCCACACAATAATACGTCAAACGAAATATACCCTGACGAATTGGTTTCTGGGGATGAAACGTACAAGAAATCTGATTTGTTACATGTTGCGAAACAGTATGGAAAATTTTATCTGTTGCAAGATAATGTCAACCCAAACGGCAAGACTGACATAAGCATTATCAAATCCGTTAATGGCAATATTGAATTTTATACAGAAAACGAAGGAAAAATTTGGTTGGCAGATAATACTATAAATTTAGTCAAAAAATCTAAAAGCCCAAGTGCAGAAATAATCCGCACAAAAATGCACTCAGAATATAACCAAAAATAAAAACAGTTAACTCGAACTGATAACAAGGCTGGTAATCCAGCCTTTCTTTATATTTTGTTCGATAATATGTGAAAAAAGCTGTCGTTTTGAAGAGCCTAAATGTGCATGGAACGCATTGTTAAAGCGTGCAAATATTGAATACCTGCGCCGCGTATGGAAACGATTGATGCGCTGGAACCTGATGGAAAAATATACAAATTGCCTTGTTTGAGATTTGTTTGCTATAATGTAACAAAACAAGGACATGAAAAATGCTAGATATACAAATCGATACCACTAAATTAAAAAATATGGAAACCAAGTTAAATTGTAAATTTGGTAACGATGGTGTTTTTGTAGAAATGGCTCTTGCCTTAAATGAATATCAAGAACGATTGCCATCCATCAGTGGTGTTTCGTTTGATGTTTATTCTGGGGGGGTAGAAAAGATTAGAAAACTTGTTGAAAAAGTTGATACAAAATGGTGTAAATATTTTACAGAAAACACAACTGTATTTTGCGCATTTGCGAACCAAGAACCCGTATCGTTTTGTATAATAACACCAATTGCTGATTCTATTTTGTCTGATTATACATTAAAGATTGGTGGAATTGCGTGTGTTGGAACTGTGCCAGAATATAGAAAACGCGGTATCGGGCTTAAGATGGTTGAAGTTGCGACAATGTATCTAAAAAGCCTGAATTGCGATATTGCCTATATTCATTATACGCATTTAGAAAAATGGTATAAAAAGTTGGGTTATGAAACGGTCGCAAGATTTTCTATTATATAGGCTGTAATCATTGTTGGCGATTTCAATAGTTAATAACGACGAAAGGAGTGTCAAATGCCAAAAATTAAAAAGATATTTACCGAATACGGCTTGGATTTTGATAACAACAGGTTTGGTTTTGGGCGCAGTACAGAAATTGAATATGCTGATGGTACTGAAATGCGGACGCACGAACGTATAAAAATAAATAAAATTCACGCACGCTATTTTCGTATTTGGATTGGCAAGATAGTGTTTGTAATAGATTCAGACAAGCCACATTTTTCGCTGCGTAACAAGAACCGCTGGAACTTCAAAATAGTTTTTGGCAAAAGCGGATTATAGGCACTTGATATTTATAAAATTCAGCACTATAATAATTGGGAAATGACAAAGAATATATTGCATTTTAATCAGATTTCAAAATGTGCGCATTTTTGCGTACGTGGTTTTTATTACGCCTATTAACCCCTTACGGTGTTATGGGTTGGTTGGCTTTGGCACCGTAAGGGGAATATGTCCAAAGCCAATTTTTTTATTCATAAAATAAAAACAAAGGATTAAGTAATGAAAACCAAAGAACAAATTATTGATGAAATTCTGGACAGGGGCATAATTGTCGACATCTTGCCATCGCGTGCAGAATTTAAGAAAAAATTATTAACCGAAAAACTGCGTTTTTTCATCGGTGCAGACCCAACGAACACATCACTGCACCTGTCGCACGCCAAGAACTTTATGTTGCTGGAAGAATTCAGAAAACTGGGACACGAAGTATTCGTCTTATTTGGCGATTTTACTGCGTGCATTGGCGACCCCAGCGACCGAAATTCTGCCCGTGCCAGATTGACACCAGAACAGGTACATGAATTTTCTGCGGATTGGGTGCGGCAAATATCGCCAATTATCAACTTTAACGATACAGAAAATCCGGCACATGTGGTATTTAATGGCAAGTGGTTAAATAAATTATCAATGCGTGACTTGATTGAATTGGCATCAAACACAACGGTTCAGCATATGTTGGAACGCGATATGTTCCAAAAACGCATGGCTGAAAACCGACCAATTCACCTGCACGAATTCCTGTACCCAATTTTTCAGGGCTTTGATTCTGTGGCTTTGGATGCGGATGTTGAACTGTGTGGCACAGACCAGACCTTTAACGCACTGATGGGGCGTACTTTGTTACGCAAGTTAAAGAACAAAGAAAAGTTTATTGTGTGCAACAACCTGATGGAAAATCCAAAGACAGGTGAACTGATGTCAAAATCGCGTGGTACAGGCGTTTTCTTGAACGAAACCGCAGACGCTATGTTTGCCCAGATTATGGCACAGCCTGATGAAATGATACGCATTTTGTTAGTGAATAATACGCGTGTTCCATTGTCGGAAATCGATGCACTGGATATTGAAAACGAACCAATGGTTGCAAAACTGTTTGCCGCCCAGAAAATAACAGAAATCTTCCATGGTGCGGATGCGGCGACGACAGCAATGGAAAACTGGCGCAAGACATTTTCACAGCGCGCTTTTCCAGACAATGCGCCAGAAATCAAAACGGGTCAGACAGAATTATCTGCGATGGCGATTTTGAAACTGGGTATGCCGGAAACATCAAACAGCAAACTGCGCAGATTGATTTTTCAAAACGCAGTTACGATAAATGATGACAAGGCAAACGACCTAAATCAAACATTCATAACCGATAAACCGTTATGTGTGCGCGTCGGTCGCAAGAGTTTCTTTAAGATAACAAAAGAATAAGGGGAAAGCAAAATGGCAATACTTGAACGTTTATCCGAGATGCAAAAAGCCCATGGTAAAAACCGTCTGGTTATGGTCTTGGACGGCATGGGGGTTACGGTGATGGAAAAATTACTGGATGCGGATAGCTTTTTACGTCGTAATATGACAGATATCGAAACCGCAATTATACCTGCGACGACGGTTGCGGCAACAACAGCGTATCGCACAGGTAAAATGCCATGGGAAACTGGTTTTATCGGTTGGGCGCAATATTTTGCAGAAACAGACGAAGTTATCGAGGTTTTTAGAAATACCAACCTATATACAGGCGAAGTGTCTAAAATGCCCCAAACCACAAATATGCTACCGTGTAAAACAGTAGTTGAAGAATTGAATAACATTAGCACTAGATATAAGAATATTGAAGCTGAATGCCGGCACGTCTTCCAGACATAAACACCCCTACGATAAAAAAGCCCCAGCACTAAGCCAGGGCAGAATAAAAAAAGACGGCTTAAAACCGTCCGCTTGATGGCAAACATTATAACACAAAACGAACAAAAAATCAATATACATTTGCTCTCATATGGATTAAAGTCAAAAAAAAGGAATGTCATGTTTAGAAAAGTAATGGAGTTTTTAGGCTTTGCTATCCCCGAATTACCAAATCCAGGTATTGTTACAATAACAAATGTGGGAACGCCAAAAATGTACGGAACAGGCAACTGGACCAAGGGGCGAGAAATATTCCTGAGCCATTTTAGAAAAGGAAGAGATTGCTTGGTAGCTGATGTGTCAATGATGGACCCAAGGAATTACTATATCAACAAGAGAGGACGCAAATACTATCCGCACACAGAGTATGGTACGATCGAAATATATAAAGACGGAGTCCATTTCAAATTAAATTTACGAGATAAGTTCAAGGAACTGATTCTTGGGGATGTAAAACGTGACGATAAAGGCAATATTATCCTCGATTTTTCAAAGGACTATTACGTCAGGCATAACTGCCATGAGATTTGATATTGCTTGAGATGGCTTCAACTGCCTTGTGAATATCCTCCTCGTCTGTAAAGCGACCAACTGCACAAAGGGTCTAGATGCCGCATTTTCTATGGTATAGGTTCGTATGAGGCTATTATCCAAGCCAGAGAAGAAATAAACCCACCGCCTAATCGGGCGGTTTTTAGTAATCTACAATGAAATCAGAGATGAAAACTTGGGTATATATACTGATGCTTTTTCAAATCGGTTTCTGTGTGACAATATGTATTTTTGATTATAAACAAGACGGTATTTGGCGACATTTTGGTCCGAAAGTGTGCGATATGTAAAGTGTGAAAAACAAAGAAAAAAGCCCAGAAATCTGGGCTAAATCTGGCTCGGGCAGTTGGACTCGAACCAACGACATACGGATTAACAGCAAGTTCTTGATTTCAGGGCTTTTTTTGCAATGTGTCGTGTTGGCCCAGATTCCCGCCACTTTTTGCACACATCTGTGTATGCGCCGTATAGCTGTTTTTTAGTATGTAGCAATTATGTAGCAAAAAAATTGCACCCCCGTATACCCACAAGTGTCTAAATCATACAAAAATGACGTCCGCCAAAAATGAAATTACGGAATGCGTTTGTCGGGCAATAATCATACCTTGAATGCGGGTGCCATACGGTTGATTTCTGTTTTGTCAAATTTATTATACTACAAATCGCACTAAAAAGAAAGAGACATCACATCGGATATAAAAATAAGAGGTTTATTATTGGTATTAGCCACCCTAAAAAACATGAAAAATCCCAAAATTCGATTCGGGGCAAAAGTTTGATTTTTTTGTCGGGTGCCGTAGATGAGCCGTTGTTTCAAAAACTGACAAAATATGATTTAATACTATTTAGATGTGTTTTAATGTAGTTTTGATACATTATGATACAAATTTTTTTAGTAAAAACAGGACGTTTTTTGCTGGTTTTGCAAGACTTTTACTTTTTTATGTGCTATAAATTATATGTACAGATATAAAAAGTTGTTGTGATATCAGATTGTATAAAGCGACCTTTTTATATCCTACAAACCATATTGAAACCCAAAGGAGAATAACATGGATTACCAATTCATGAACCATGGGGGACAAGAGAGAGATACAAGACAATGCGCCCTGAACAAGGAAGCGTTTAAAGACAGACTGTTTACACCAAAACAATTAGCTGACTATCTTTGTTCGTCTGTTTCGGCATTAAGCCAATATCGTGCACTGGGGATTGGACCTGCGTACTTCAAGATCGGCAAAATGGTACGTTACCCCCTGTCTGAGGTAAATAAGTGGCTGGAACAAAAAAGAAGCGATAAAAAATAGCTGTTTCTGCTGGATATTATGTTTTTATCGTGCATTGTGTGTTTGTAATAAAGGAGTGCACACATGGCAGAACAATGGAAATGCTATACAAAGCCGTTTCGGGACACTTGGATACATCTGTTGCATTCAGATGTTAACCTGCAGGTCAGCGACGGCACCATCCCAGGATTATTCCTGCGATATTCTGCGGCAACACGCAATATTCGGTTTTTCCTGGGGTGTAAAATAGATAACAAGAAATGCAATATTTTTATAGGCCGCTACAGAGATTATTCTATCAAAGATATTCGTGATATGGCGTGGAATATGCGGCATCAAATTGCCCAAGGCGAAGACCCACGCAGAAAAAGAATAGAAGAACAACTGAAAGAAAAAGAAACGCTGGGTGAACAGGTAAAAGTACTGTTCCCGCAATATATGGACAAATATTCCAAAATATACAAGAAGCCACGAACCCAGGATTCTAATTGGGGGCAATATAGATTATATTTAGCGCCTATGTTTGATAAGCTGTACATACGCCAAATAGAAGAAAAGCATGTAATGGACGCCTATGCCAAGTGGGTAAAGAAAACGTCATTCTCAACCGCGAACAAAGCGCTGTCTCTGTTCTCTAATTTCTGGGATTGGTGCGAAATGTATAAATACGTAGATCGCAATACAAACCCGTGCAAGTATGTTCGCAAAGGTTCAAACAAAGTTTATAAGCCACAAATACTGGACCAAGACGGTTATCGTGCATTATCGCATGCGCTGGATGTTGGGCCCCAGGTATCTAAAATGCACCCACGGTTATTCAATGCGTTGCGGGTGCTGATGCTGACCGGGTGTCGTGCGTCTGAAATAACCGGGCTAGAGGTAGAAGAACTTGCGCTTATGCACAAGGTAATACACCTGAAAGACAGCAAGACCGGCGCCCGGGATGTAAAACTGTCTGATGCGGTTATACCATACTTGCAGGCTGCGCTGGATGAAGCAACCGCACTGGGCAGCAAATATGTATTCCCAGGTGTTGGGAACGAGCACAGACCAATAAACAACATCCGCAAGCCATTTGAATGGGCACTGTCATATGCCAAGCTGCCACATATGCGAATACACGACCTGCGACATTCGTTTATCAGTATGGGTGCAAATATCGGTGAAAATATAGCTGCTATGAAAGAAGCGGCCGGACATTCCCGTATAACCACCACCGAAGGATATACCCACATCATGGACAGCAGCACCTATCGTGCCATCAATAACGTTGCAAATGCAATATGTGCCTAAATGGTGCATGTTGCATTTCAGTAAAATAAAATAGGTTCTGTAAAACCTCTTTTAATTGAGGGTAACGGCGACCTCGACACCTTGTTACACACAGGTTTGAAAAATTGGTTCGCAGGTTCGCACTTTGGGTGTTTTAGCAGTAATTACAATATGATAAGTGCGAACCTGGGGTGCGAACCTGGTTCGCACCTAAGAATACATTTTCTTATAAATCGATTATCGTTTTTCTGGCAAACTATATTTGCGACCTTTGTTTTGGCCGGTGGCAACCAAGAAACCTTTGTTAACCAATGCGACAAACAGTTGGCGTACGCGCTGTGGCGACTTGCCCGTTATAGAAATTGCGTCCGCAGCAGTAACATAACCCAGCGTACATAACTTTTCAGCCATAGCGATAAAGAACGCCCGTTCTGTTTTGTTCAGGTCGTCTATATTCAAATCGCTACATTTATCGCTAGTTATATCGCTAGTTTTTGTTTCGGGATTAGCGATATTTATAACCATGTCGTCACCTTTCAGCGAATTGTTTTCGCCCAGCAACAGATTTCCAAAGAACAAGTTCAGGTATTTATAGGTCCGTTTGATACCGCGCGGTATATTTTCATAGTTGGCACGAA